>CAYIRB010000036.1:0-10728 GCA_964365765.1 uncultured Candidatus Peribacteria bacterium | reverse complement strand
AAGATTCCATTTGGCATCCGGTCAAGAGTGCTTTGCATTATATTAGACAATTCGGCTACGATTACCCGTTCCACCTGATCCGGGAGATGTCTATCAGCTATGTTCGATCTTTTATTATTTTTGCTTCGTCTTTTATTATTTCTGATTAAGTTTAAACAAGTGTTTTTGACGCTTTTATACAAATAGCCGGTATAATTGAAATTCGGGTCAAAGTCGTCTCCTCGAAATTTTTGCAGGACGCGGACAAGAATATCATGCAGAACATCTTCGGCGTCTTCCATGTTTTTCGTATAACTTCGGGCCATGTTTAGCAATAGTTCTCTGTTTGCCTCGAATGCCGCTATGAATGCTTCAATCGCGCCGGAGTCTGAATTTTCGGGATTGTTTTCCGTGACCATATTTGTGAAATCAGGCCACTCATCATATAGTCGCCGGTACTATGTTGCAAGAAGAATCAGTTCACCGCTTTTTGAGTGTTGACGTCAATGTATTCGCTTAATCCCGGAGGTGTGTTCAAGAGTATTCTTGAGTCGTAACGCACCACGATTCCGGCTCCGTCCAGGGTTGGAGGGCCTACGTAGTTGGCGGCTTTCAAGAGTTCGCTTATGTCTCCGTATATTGAACCGTAGAAGGTTAGGGGGTCGTCAACCGCGCTTCTTTCGGCGCCGGTAAAGCCCAGGTCTGTGTAGTAAACCCCGGACAGGGAATGAGCGCTTCCGCCGACGTATATGTTGCCGCCCAGCACGATGAATCCGACGGACGGAATTTCTTTCGTGATATCCGTGTCTTCGTAGCCGATGTCTCCGTTCAGCACCAAGTCGGCGTTTTGAACGATTACAGTCCATGCTCCGCTCGGTACGGTGATGTCGCCGAGCTTCAATTGAGTCTGAGTCGCGTCTCCTTCAAAATAAAGAATTCCGCTTCCGGGGTTATTTGTGTTTACAAGAGCGGCGTACAAAGTATCCCACTCCAGATTTCCGCTGAAGTCGTAGGCGTATTGTAGAGTTTCCGCGTTACGCGTTTCCTCGCTCACGCGGGTTTCGGTTGTGCTTGTGACCGTCTCGGGTTTCCAAAGGTCGCTGACCGCGCTGATTATTTCACATACGTAAGAACTCAAATTGCTGATGAATCCGCCGGATTGCTCCGCGTCGGTACAGAAGTTGCTTTCGGCGCTTGCATCCGCGGAAGTCGCGGTATCCGGTTCTTGTATGATTATTCCTTCCACGTTCGCGTAGTCGGAAGAAGTTTCGCCCTCGGCTTCGTTGTAAATACATGCCAAGTCGGTGCCGTTCGGAAGCGCTTGTTCAAGGTAAACGTCGCCCGCGTTTCTTGTCAGCAAGTAGGAACAAAGAACCACCAGTTTTGCGTTCTCGACCAGCGTGGTCATACCGGTTTCAACGGTACCCGTATTATTGAAGGTTTCCGTCAAACAGGAATCGTTGGTATTGTCGCAAAGTCCGTCGGTCGCGTTCACGATTCCGACATAACGTATTCTGATTACCGCGTCGTCCGGAATATTCGCCGCGTTTTTAATCACGACGTTTCCTTTTGTAGGTTCATAGTTCGGGTCGTAACAAGTTTCTGTCGAATTTTCCGAGCAAGCGTGAATCGGCAGGGAAGGGTTTTGGTCCGAATCCATGTATTTGATATATGCCTGCCAGTACTTTCCGTAGGAATTCGCTTCTTCGCCGATATTTTCCGATCCGTCTTCGTATTGGTCTGTCAGTCCCAAACGAGTGATCAGTTTATATCCGTAGGAATCAATTTCGGATCGGTTCGCAAGATTGATGCCACCCCCCGACTCGGTTCCGTCGCCCAAATAGCCTTTCAGGTCTTCATTCCACATTGTGTCGTTGAAGGAGATGGTGCTTTCCCCGCCTTCGGGGTCGTACTCCAAAGTGTAGAATGCTGCGTCGTCGTCGTGGGAGAAGAAAATGTTATTGTCCGTGTAAGAATTTTTTTCCGCGGAGAAGTTGAATGTGTAGATATATTTGTTGAAAGTGCCGACCGCCCCTTCCACTACGGGCGTGATCGGAGTAACCGGCGTAATGGGCGTGATGGGATTGGATGGGCTACCCGGGCTTCCGCCTCCCGGACCACCGGGAGTTTCGCTCGTGTAGCTGTCGTAACACGCGCTCGCGCCTTCCATGTAAACATTCAATGTTTCCCCCGTGCTGTAATCCGGCCAGCAAATCGTTCCGGTGTATTCGCCCGATCCGCCTCTAAGGGCGGCGCGAGGATTTGTTCCGGATGCCGTAGCTCCCGTGTCGTCCGTGATTGTTATGGTCTCAGTACCGTTGCCTTGGGCGACGATTGTGCCTTCGAAGCCGGTTTCAGTCTGCACCTGATAGCTCCAGCAGTTGTTCGA
Source organism: uncultured Candidatus Peribacteria bacterium (assembly GCA_964365765.1). Lineage (GTDB taxonomy): Bacteria > Patescibacteriota > Gracilibacteria > UBA1369 > 2-02-FULL-48-14 > CALRGE01. The sequence goes on along the minus strand of CAYIRB010000036.1, from coordinate 8,360 downwards.
GTCGGGATTTCCTATTGTAAGGTCAGAACAAACCGGAGAAGCCGGCTGGTCGGTTAATGTGTAAGAGAAATTGTCCGTGCAATAGCCGAGCGTGTCGCGATCGGCTTGAACTTTCACTTCCGCGCTGTTCGAACTTGCGTAGTCAACGCTTGTGTCAGTGGTGGTGTACGGTGTCGCGTTCCCGTCAAAAGTAGAGGCTGTGTCGGTGGAAGTGTATGTTAGGTCGAATGGCCAGTCTTCGCCATTTGATGCGTCCGCGCTTACTTTGATAGTTGTTTCATAAGAGTCGCCCGCAACCGTTCCCGAAGTCGGCTTGTCGATTGAAAGATCGGCGCAATACGGGTATTCGATTTGGACACTGCATGTGTCTTCATAGCCCACGGCCGTCGCGGTGAACGAGTCACCAGCTCCGGCATCGGTATACGCGAAGGTGGTATCGCTTGTTGTTTTACTCTTTGGTTTTGTGAGAGAGTCCAAGATGTTGAATTTGAAATATCCCTCGGCGGTTCCGCCATTTATGCCTTCCGCTTCATACGTGTAGCCGTCTTCGAGGTCGGAAGTGATGTCATTGCCGCTTTTGTCGTAGGCTTTGAGATCGAAGTTTGTGCCAGTATATAAGTTATCCACTCCTACTTCATTGGGAGTAAGGGCAAGATAATCGCAGGTGATATCTTCCTCGCCTCCGCCACATGTATATGTTGTGGTGTTTGTGGTGGTTTCAATGTTCCAGTGATAGTCGGTTTCACCCGTATCATCTTCTTCCACCGCGTCCCAGCATGAACCGTAGTTGTCCCAATTGCCGCAATTTGTGTCGTACTGCCAGAACTTAACGTATGACGCGGATTGTGTTTTTATCGTCGCGTCGCTTACGCCGTCTTTGAAGGTAAAGGCGACGGTTTCGGCCATGTCTCTATCATCACTTGTCCAGCTTGAGATAGTCCGATCTGATGTTCCATCACCATCATCATCTACACTCCATGAAGTTGCGCCATTTGTATGTTCGGAATATGTTTCGTTTTTACCCGGCAGAAAGGGTGCTCCGCTCGCCGTTTCGGTACCGTAAGTCCATTCAACATAGTAGGGATAGGTCGAATAGTCGGAATAAATGTCGTCGCTCGAGCTGTTTTTATTCAATGTTACTTTTGTTCCGCCTTGCGTGTCTCCGTCGGCTTCCGCGCTTATTCCGCCTTTACATGAAACGTAATCCGTTGATGTACTGCAATAGAGATTCGACATATCAACGTTATCCACGAAGTTTTGATCGAGATAGACTCTCAGATTAAAAATCCTCAGATAGCTTTCATATCCCTCATCCGGGTTTGTGTTGTTTCTGTATCCGTGTTCATGCCACGCGCTGTCTTCATATGCTTCATCTTCGCAAGTGAAACTTTGTGATTTATCAGTACCGGTCAGTCCCATGCTCGAACTTGTGACGGGACTTGGCGATTTGCCGAAATCGATGGCGGAAGCCAATGTCGATCCGAAAAATATCCCGATTGCGATTGATATCATTCCCGCGATGAAAAGTTTTTTATTATTCATTGAAAATTGGTGATTCGATTTGAGCTCCCACATTCGATTGGTCCGGTTTCGGATCGAGTTTCGGAGTTTGCAAGGATTCTTTTTTTGAGCATCCCGTGACGCTTAGCGTGAGCAGTATCAATGTGAGAAATAATTTTTTCATTTTTTATCGGTTTAAACCGGTCCGTCGTTAATATCGGCTCCTTGGTTTTCGCCGTGCGTGGGCTTTCCGAGTCCTACGTCGCCAAGGTCAATCTTTCCGGCTTCGGGCGTTTCTTCTTCCTCCGGTTGTTCGGGAGGTCCCTTAGGATTATGTTCCTGCGGCTTTTTAAGAGTTTCGGATCGTTTGAAAGAGAACGCGATTCCGTATTCTTTGTAATTGGCGGCGCGTTGACCTTCGATGTATTGGCGGACTTGGGTTCCGACAACTTTTGTTTCCGGAATGCCGATGGAAAGTTTTTCGTTCATAACCAGAGTGAAGTTTCTGCAGGCGTCGTAGAATCCCATGGATTTTTCGGTAGCTACGTTCAAGGTCATGCCGTTTACTTCGGCTTTGCCGTCTTGTCTCAGTTTAAATACCAAGTCGCGGAATTCCTTGTATGTTTCATTGTGTTTTTCGTCGGACGCGAGGGAAGGGTCTTTCACGATTTCCGTCAATAGTTTGCATTTTTCCGCTCCGAAAATGATTTCCGCGCCGCTGAGCACGCTTAAACCGAGCTGGCTTCGGATCAGTTCTTCCGGCTTTTCGGAGAGGGGCGAAAGTCTGTTTGTCACGGCGTCAATAAAGGCTTTTGCCTGCTCCGGACTTAAACCGTATTTTTGCAATGACTCCGGATCTGTAAGATTTTGGACGCCGATCAGTTCCGGATTTCCGTTTCCCAGATAGAATGTTTCACGGTAACCCTCCACTCCCTGCGTGCCGACTTGAATTTGCACGATGGACCCTTGAGAAATGTATTTGCGGTCCAAGGCGCCGCCCTCGTTGATGTGTTTGTCCAATTGGTCGGCGTAGTACGTCATTATTTTGGAGGCGATTTCATGCGCCATGGTTTTGTCCATGTTTTTAGCCTTCAATTGTCTTTCAAGCGCTTGTTCGTTCCATTTGCGAATGTGTTCAATAAAGGCTTTGTCTTGCGGCGCTTTGGCCAATGATTTCACCATCAATGTTTGTCGCAAATACGTTTTTTCCCGATTGGTTTTCGGCAGTTGTTCCGACGGTAGATTCGTTTTCAAAAGTTCAATGACGGCTTTTTCATCCATTTCAACGGACAGTTTTTTGTAGTCGAGTTTGGATTTCGGGTCGTCCAAGAGTTTTTGCGCCAGCGCGTCCAGCGCGGTTTTTCTGTCCTGTGAAAGAGTTTCACCGTATTTTTCCGACTTGAGCGCTTCGGACATGCCTGTGCCGGCGCTTCTTAGTTCTTCCATATTTTTGTAGAGATCGCCCACTTTGTAACCGGCTTCCAAAGTCGCTTTTTCAGAGGCGAATGCCGCGCCTTTTCCGGCTTTGTTTTCAACGAGAACCGCTTGTGTTTTCTGTCCTTCCGTAAGACCGGATTTGAAGTGCAAAATTTGCGGGCTTCGATATTCGACATCGCTCATACCGATACCGGCATCGTTCGAAATGTAGATTTTTGTGTTATAAACGCCGCCTGAGTCTCTTAAACTGTTCAGTTCGTCCACTCTTTTAATCGAAAGGACGTCCGTCATATCCAGGTTGACCAGCACTTCGCCTTTTTCACCCGGGTAAACTTGAATGCCGGAATTCGAGTCGGTGTAAATATCCACGTTACCGTGTGATTTGTTGACCTTCAGTCTGTAGCGTGGCCCTTCAGGGCTTGTAGTTTCCCAAAGTTGAAGACCTTGTTTCGCAAGGGCTTCGTTCATCGCTCGCAGTTTATCTTTTTTTACTTCCGCTTCCGTGATGGTTTTGTAGCCGTCGGGTGTCAGTTCCATATTTCCGGCGACAAAAACCTGTTTGAGATCGCCATTGCCAACTTCCGCTTCCAAGGCCTCTTTAATTCTCTTTTCCGCGAGCGCGTTCTTGTCCATCGACTTTGGAATGTTGTAGATAATTTGGTCTTTTCCTTTGAATGCCACCTTTATGTAGGGCACGAAAATGTTGGCGAAAGGAATGTAAGCGAGTCCCGCGCCTGTCACCGCCGCCTTTGGCATATCTTTTACAGCTTCGCTACCGCGATTGCTTTCAATGAATTTCGCCGCTTCGGCGAGTAGTTGAGCCCGCAGTTCGGGAGGGAAGTTCTTGATTTGTTCGGAGTAATTTTTCAAGTCTTCTTTCAGAATTGCCATAATGTACGCGTCATTGCCGATTTCCGCTTTCTTTCTTTCAAAAGTGCCTTCCATGCTTCTGTTGTAGCCTAAGGCCACGAAGAGATTTTCGTAAGGATTTGAATTTATGCCCGCTCCGGCTCCGATTCCGACAGCGTGTTCGGCATATTTGTCGAGCGCAACCTCGAAACTGACTGCGGCTCCCGCTTTTACGCCGGTAGTGTCCGCGCTTGCGGCCACGCCTTCGCTAATCTTTACCCTGCTTCCGATTTTTTGAGTGGCGGAAATAAAGGCTTCCGGCTTCAAAATTGTGACGGACAGCACGTTTCCGTGAAGCCCAACTCCCCATTTGATACCGTGACCCGCGTCAAAGACTTTGCCGACGTCGAAAGCAAGGTCGTTTTCAACACTTGTTCCGGGCTTGTTGGTAAAGTGTCTGTTATCCACGGTTTTGTGTGATTCAAGTCCGACTTTGGCGTAGGCTAGCAGCTGTTGTTTGATATTTTCGGAAACTTCTTTAAATTCCCGCGCGTCCAAGTCGTAACCCGACGTTAGGATGTTTTGCATTGTCTGTTTTGTAATCGGGTCATTTACACCGTCAAAAAGAATTTCGTACCTGTCCAATGTTTTCTTAATGTTCAAATCCACTCTTAGACCGAATCTGATTAGATCACGCTCCAATTCCACCACGTTGTTTTGCGGTGAAATGTCCTTAACCTCAAGAGGTTTTGACATGAATTCTTTATTTTGTTCCCATTTTTGTATCAAATCCTTGTTTTGCGATTCGCCTATGTGTTCCACTCCCAATTTTCTCAGTTCGTTCAGTTTTTTTACGAATGCGTTCAAATTCACCGTGAGATTACCTTGTTCGTTATATTCCAAGGCCGACCCGACCAGCTGTACGTAGGCCGATTCGCCCGATATGGAAAGCTGCAAATCGTTGTTGATTTGTCCGCGTTCGTACGCGGTTCCCATGTCAAGATTGTGTTTTCCTTTCTTGAATACTTTTTGCAACCAAGTTCTCGTGGCTTCCGGCCCCGTATCGCCCTTGTCCGGAAACACGAAAGACGCGACCGTTTCAACTTCTTTCAAGCCATCGACGCTAATTAGATTTTCATTTTTGTATTCTTTTGCTTCGGCTGTCGGCTTCAGGTTTGGAATTTCCTTCATCAAGGTGCTCGCCGCGGACATAAAGTCAGTCAGATTCTTCATTTGATCTCTAAGTTCTTTCGGATCTTTTGAGCCGCCCGGCAAATACTCCGTCATCCCGTTCAGAGTGATTTTTTCCTCGTCCGTTTCCAGTTGCGATTGGATGAACTTAAATAGTTTTGTTCCTTCCATTCCGCCCTTTTTACCCTGTTCGGCCAAGTCAAGAATTGTGTTTTGAACGCTTAATTTGTTGTATTTCGCGTAAACGTCTTTTGAGGATTCCCCAAGAACGGTTTTTGAAATTTCTTGCAGAGTGATGTCTTCTTTCGCAAGGTTTCTGGAGCGAATTTTCTCCCAAAGATCAACCCAGGTTTTCTCGCCTGCGATTTTGTTTAAATTACTTAGAGCGGCTTTCACTTCGGCGCCGTGGTTCATGTATTGCATGTCCTCGGAGTATTCCCAAGCCTTGCTGTTTTTCAGTTCGGAGGGAATCACGACTTTTTTGTTATTATTAAAGTCTTCCGCCACCTGAGTGAAGGCTGTAATTTTTGCATTTGTTTTTTCCTCTTCAACAGCTTGATGAGCGTCAATTTTTTCAGGTTGCGCGGGCGCGACCGGCTGGATTGCTTTTTCAGTTTTCTTTCCCGTACCGATTTCGAATTTGTATCCTTGATAAACCGCCATGTATTTGTCGTTGTCGTCTCGTCGGAATTTCCCGTCTTCGCGCTTGCTTGCCGTGTAGACTTTGTTGTCGGCGGTTTTGACAATCAAATTGGTGACGAATGGCGGAAGCATTTGGTGTAAACCGTATTTCAATTCCGCCTTTTTGTCTCCGCCGTAATCAACCGTGAAGTGCGCGCCATCGGTAAAAGCGCCATTCAGATCATCGGTATTTACAGTGCTCCCGTCATTATGCTTTATGTATTCTATTTTGTAGGGAAGACTGTGTTTTTCTTTTGCGGAGAGGATCGCGTCAGCGGCTTTTCGCTCCAGTTGAATCGCTTCGACATCCGTTTTGTTGATGCCCAAGCTTTGATTAAGATCTTCGAATATGGATTCCATTTCCACTTCTAGCGCAATTTTTCGATCCGGGTTCGCCGCCGCTCGTCGTTCGTAGTCGTCGAGAATTTTGATTGATGTGTTTAATTTGTTTAGGGAGTCAATATCCAATTTGTTGACTTTTTCCAGGTACTTCATTGTTTTTGCGACTATCTCGCGGTTTTGTTCGTCAAGTCTCAGAGTGTTATACCGAACTTCCAGAACTTTACCGGCGACTTCACCTTTCACGTTCGGCGTATTCTGTGGGGAGTCCAGAAAAATCACGCGTTGCGCGAATGGGTCGTTTTGACCGAAATTTCTGCAATTAATAGCCATACTTTGTTTTGTTTTTATATTTATCTGTTTATTCTAGCACAAAATTGCTTTTTTCGCAATGCCGTTCGCTTGGCTTTTTGTGTCTGATTGGGACAGTATGTGGCATATGGATTTTGCGCTTCCGCTGGTTATCGTCAACTTCAAAGCCTATCCCGAATCCACGGGGGTGAACGGTCAAAGTTTGGCTAAAGATATTGATCGTTTGGCGAAGGAAGTGAAGGTTAATTTGGCGATTGCCGTTCAGGCGGTGGATTTGGCGCTGATAGCCGCTTCAGTCTCGATTCCCGTTTTGGCGCAACATGTGGACGGCGTCGGTTATGGGGCGTATACGGGACAGGTTCCGGTGGATATTCTTAAGCCTTTGGGCGTGGACGGTTCGCTTTTGAATCATTCGGAAAGGCGAATCAGCGACGATCAAATCGCGGCCGCGATTTTAAAAATGAAGGAAGTTGGGATGTTTTCCGTTGTCTGTGCGGAGTCTGTTGAAGAATGCGGGTATCTTATGAAATTTCAGCCGGATTTAATCGCGATAGAACCTCCGGAACTGATAGGTGGGGAAGTTTCCGTTTCCACCGCGAAGCCGCATGTGATTTCCGACGCGGTTAAGCTGCTTGGAAGTGGCAAGGTGCTTGTGGGCGCGGGAATTAAAACGGCTCAAGATGTGAAAATAGCCATGGAATTGGGAGCTTCCGGAATTTTGGTGGCCAGCGGAGTCGTGCGGGCAGCCAAACCAATGGATGTGTTGCGCGAACTTTGTGGCGCTTTTAAATAATCCCATGTTTGTATTAAGAGGTGGAATTTTTCCAAGATTGCTCGCGTTGTTTCCGCTGTTGTTTCCATTGTACCTGTACAGGGGGAACATGTTCGGTTTGTCGGTAACTTTGCCGGAAGTTTGTCTATTTTTCGCGATTTTGTATTTTGTTTTTCGTGAAAGAGTTTGGGAGAAATCGTGGCGGCGTGAACATGCCGGCGGTCTTTTCGTGTGGCCGGTTCTCATTTTTTTGGCGGCGGCTCTGTTCAGCGCGCTTATTTCACCACGTTTAAGCTACTTTGCGGACGGAGGCGAATTTTACGGTTTGAGCAAAGCGGTTGGAATTTTCAAAGGCTGGATTTTATCGCCGATCGCGTATTTTTACCTTGTCCGGTATTTCTTCAAAGAAAAACCGTCTTTGATGGAAACCGCTTTGAACGCGCTTTTGGCGAGCGGTGTTTTGTTGTCACTTTATGCCTTGTATCAGGTGTTTACCGGTGACTACCTCACTTCGGATTTCAGAGCATCGGGGCCATTTGAATCGGCAAATTATCTTGCTTTATACCTTGGACCGATTTTGATTTATTCGGTACATTCGATTTTCGGCGCGAAAAACAAGGCGGAAAAAATCGTTATGATTTTTTCCGCGCTGATTTGCGCGGCGGCCTTATTTTTTACAAAATCATACGCTTCATGGGTCGCGGTTTTCGCCTCCGCAGCCGTTTCGTTTTTTCTTTTTTTACGCAAGCAATCAAAGCCGGTTCGCACGGTTTCCGCCGCAGTGATTCTTCTCCTTTTCGGGGTATTATTGTTCAGTCAAATCGACACGGCCAAGTTCTCGCAATTTTTGGATATTTCCAACAGGTCATCCAGCAGTGTGAGAATTCAAGTTTATAAAATCGCTTGGGAATTGATTCGGGAACATCCGGTTTTTGGCATCGGTCTCGGGCAATTTGAGCAAGTTTATCAGGTCACCGCGGTCAGAATTCTTAATAATGCTCCATTCGAGTGGGTAATGATTCATCCGCACAATCTTTACTTGGCTCTTTGGCTGAACACGGGCTTGCTCGGTCTTGTTTCAATGCTCTATCTTGTTTGGCAAAGCCTGAAATGGATTTTTGAGAAAGACAGTAAAAAACGCCCGATAGTCGCCATGATGTTGATTGTAATTTTGGTACACGGTTTTTTTGACACTCCGCTGTTTAAAAACGACCTCGCGTTTGAGTTTTGGTTGTTGTTGGCGATGCTTGTTTAATCCCTGGGTAGATTCAAGGTTTTT
>CAYIRB010000035.1:0-10729 GCA_964365765.1 uncultured Candidatus Peribacteria bacterium | reverse complement strand
GGGTAATTTAAATGAATTACCTGCAATTGGTACGAAAACCTAAAAAAGGGACCCGCTCCAACCAACCCAATGTCCCCAAACACGCGTAACTGAAATGATTCTTTCCACCGTCACAAATCCCGGCCTCTTGGAACGAGCTCACGCGTGGAAAGATGCGCAAGCAAAGGGTAATAGAGATATCAATGCCGGTCTCTTTATGTACCCCGTACTTATGGCCGCCGATATTTTGATTTACCAAAGCGACCTTGTGCCGGTTGGAAAAGACCAAAAACAACACGTTGAAATCGCGCGTGATATTGCGACGGCTTTCAACAATTACTACGGCGAAACCTTCAAATTACCGGAAGCGAAAATACAAAAAGAAACTGAAACCGTTATCGGAACCGACGGTCAAAAAATGAGCAAGAGTTACAACAATACAATCTCCATTTTCGCCGACGAATCTGAAATCAAAGCGCAAATAATGGGAATTAAGACCGCCAGCATAGCCCTGAAAGATCCCATGCCGGTTCAAAACGACATTATCCTTTCCTTATACACACAATTCGCCTCAAAAAAAGAAACAAAAGAATTGGAGGCCAAATACAAAGCCGGTGGATTCGGGTACGGAAACGCCAAAAAAGAACTCCTCAAAAAACTGCTCGACTTCTTTGCCGAGGCCAGAGAAAAAAGACGAGAATTGGAAAACTCCGATAAAATAGACGAAATAATGGAAGAAGGCGCGCTCAAGGCGAGTAAACTCGCTTGGCAAACCATGGAAAAAGTCTACAAAACAACCGGCCTGAGATAAAACCGGCACTCAGCAAAACCACGTCTTGCAAATACGCGCGTTTTGAGTTATAATAGCAAGAATATAAAAACACAAAAATGAAAATCAAAAAAATCATTTATTTGATACTCGGCTTGGCAGTCATTGGCGGATTGGCCCTCGCATTCACTCGAACAGATTATTTCCAGGGGAAATTTAGTTTTTCCACCCAATCGGGAATAGTCGAAACTATTACAGATAAAACGGGTATAACGGGTACAGGCATAATTGACAGTTACAGCTCTGAAGCCTTGGCAAACGCAGCGGAAAATCATAATCAAAACGCAAAAACATATAGTGAAACCGCGAAGACGGCGGCCGATGAAGCGAGCACCGCGTATTCCGCGGGCGACGCTGATGCCCTAAGCACTGCACAAACTAAAGCGAATACCGCCGCAGCCCAAGCCGAAGTTTCCGCGGAAGCCGCGCAAACTAACGCCGACAAAGCCTTGGAAAAAAAGGAAGAAGCCGAAGCCGAACGTGACCTCGATGCCATGCAAGAGACGTACTACGAAGTAGCAGAGGCAACTGTATCCTACGACGCCGATGGAAACCTAGTATCGGAAAGCAGCACCGAGACTGCCACGGTCTATTATGCCGACGACGCGCAAGATTCGGCCGATTCGGCCGCGGAATATGCGGCACTGGCAAGATCATACTCGGACACGGCGGCTTCATATACAATCACAGACACAAGCACAGCCGGATTTGTCAGACTTTACATAAGTGACAGATACGACAACGACATTGACAATATCGCGACAAGTGCTTTCACGGGTGCGGTTGATACAAGCCAGGTCATTAGCGCTACAAATGAAGGTGGCGGATATTACTTGATAGAGGGACAAACCGAAGATAATTTTTACCTTGGTATAGCGGCGGACGGATGGGTGGGATCCGGTTCTTACGGAGGAGATTACGAGTTGAGAGACGAAGCGTCGTGGGCCGGAACGTATGTCACATATCCGATTGAACTCGACTATCCATACTTTGTGATGGTAAGCGACGAATCGGGTACTGCTATGAGCGACGCGACCGTTACAACTCAAGGCGACAGTTACACGACGAGCTGTACGGAGGTGGAAAGCGGAAAATACGCTTGTCCGTCAAAATTGGATACGAACTTGGGATACGCAGTCAGCGCGGAAGGTTACGACGACGCAAACGGTGATTTCAGCTACAACAGAACAAGTCTTGAAACATGGGGCGCAGTTGGGTACGCCACATTAACGATAAAAACAGCGGTTGTCATCCTTGACACCGACGGCGACGGAATCGAAGACGGTTCCGACTCCTGCCCCACGGAAAACTCCACGGGTTATGACAGTAACTCCGACGGTTGTATTGATGATTCGGACGGCGACGGAGTTTATGATAATTCCGATCTGTGTCCCACCGTAGACGCAACCGGCTACGATACCAATTCCGACGGTTGTATAGATGCAGTAACCGTTCCGACCGACGATGACACCGATGATGACGGTTTAACCAATGAGCAAGAAACATACTATGGAACCGACCCGAACAAATACGACACGGACGACGACGGACTGTCCGACTACGAAGAAGTCATCACCTTCGGCACAGACCCGAACGACAGTGATACCGACAATGACGGTATCTCGGACGGCACTGAAGTTGACAATGGAACGGATCCCCTTGTAGCCGAAAAAGTCGCTACGCAAAAAACGGAGGGTGAAATTTGCGTTGATAAGTTCACGGACAACGACGGCCATTGGGCGGAACAGGCGATTTGCCAGCTTTTCCAAAGAGGAGTCGTGAGCGGTAAAACGGCGACATTATTCGATCCCGATGCGAATATTACAAGAGCCGAATTCTTAAAAATGATTATGTTGGAAGCAAAATTGAGTCCGGCATACTACAGCGGGCTAACAGTCACAAAATACAGCGACGTTAATCCCGGCGACTGGTATTACAATTTCGTCGCCTTGGCGGACTCGAAAGGTTATCTGTGGTATCCGACAAACGACCAATGGTTGCCAAACGACCCGATCACCAGAGGCGACGCCATACTTTTGGCCGTTAGAATCGCCAAACTCACGCTTTATGGATTCACTGGCGACGACTCTACATTCACCGACTTTGACGAGAATACATATCAAGCTTACGCGATTATCTTGGGTGAACAATACGCCGTGATTACCGGTTACGACGACGGAAGTTTCAGAGCGAACAACAAAATCAGCAGAGCCGAGGCCGCAATCATGACCATAAGAGCGAAAGCCTTATACGAATAAATATGAAGAAAAAACTTTTAATCCTGCTTGTAACTCTCTCAGTTCTTTCGCTCCTTACATATGTATTCACGAACACGAATATATTAAAAGGAACTTTCAAAATATTGGGAGACGGCGACATACCAAGCCAGACAAGTACAAGTACCGGGACAGTTGCCGTATCGGACTTCTTCGATACTTCCATCATCACGGTTGAAAAGGCGGGAAACGGCGCGAGCGAAATAGATTGGAGCTCTTCGACCGAATACACCCTCGGCGAATGGACGGTGACAACCGATGAAACGCTGACGATTGATTTACTGTATTCATATATCGGCGACCCGGAAAAGTTGTCGACAGATCTAAATAATTACACACAGGCCTACTTTGAAAACACAACACTGACCGTCACGGCATCCAACGGAAATTTTGATACGGCCTCCGTATCGTTTCCGGACACGGACTTTGCTTATCCGCTGGCAAAAGATACATACACTTTTACATTAAAAGGCACACCGATCGCCACACAAGAAGATAATTTTAACGCGAACGGATTCAACGGAAATGAAATCGCATTCAGTATCTACAAAGTAACGACCGACGATGGAACAAGCTATCAACAAGGCTCGGGTGACGGTTCCGATTACTTTACTTATGACGAAACAGTCGACGCCAATACCGGCTTCAGTTACGGCGGATATACCTTAACGAGCAAAGGCTACTCCGCGGAACCGGATGCGGAGGATGAAGAAGTTACGGATGAAGAAGTTGCGGATGAAGAAGTTGCGGATGAAGATGTAACGGACATTGCAGGAGAAATCATTGAACTTTCGCTGATTGAAAAATACAGCGGGGTGAACTTGATGAGCGAAATAGACGCCGCGGATTTAACCGTTTACAACAGCGCGAATACGGAAACTCCGGTGAGCGCGAGCATTGATGAAAAAATCATCACTGACTCATCAAGCGTCAGTTTATTCCCGATATTTTCAGTAGAAGTACCGGAAGGAGAATACTACATCACGGTTTCTCATGCCGGATTCGTACAAAATACATTCGGACCTTATTCAACGGCCGTTGACGGATATAACGCCGTCACTAACGAAGGCGAATTGGAGTACAGCTACTATGTGAATGTTCAAGATGAAAGTAGCTCCGCAATCACCAACGCAACGGTGACTGCCGATTCCGGTTATCTCGATTGTTCCTATTTGTATGAAGGTTTATATGCATGCCCAGTCGCCTCTGAACAAGCAAGCTTAACTTATACCGTCACAGCCGAAGGATACGACGACTACAACGGAGAATTTTCAACTCTCATAAGCGCGACCTTAGACTCAAGTGAAACCGCCGATGTTACTCTTGTAGCAACCGGTACCGACACTGCAACCGACACAAGCGACTCATGCCCAACCGACGATTATGGTTGTATAGAAGACGAAACAGCTCCCGCCGACACAACCACTGACACTGCTACCGACACAGACACGACTACCGACACAAGCTCAACCGACACGGACAGTGACGGACTTTCCGACGCTGAAGAAGAAGCGTACGGCAGCGATGCCGATTCATTCGACACGGACGGAGACGGCCTTTCCGACGGTGACGAAGTTAATCTTTACGGTACCAATCCGCTCAGCGCCGATACGGATTACGACGGTTATAACGACTACACCGAGCTTTCAACAGGTAACGACCCTCTAATCTACAACAGCTCAACTGCCACTTCCCCATCAAGTTCAAGCTCAACTTCCACTTCAAGCACCACAAGCACGAACGACACGAGTGCCGTAACACCGGTGGCAAGCGGGCAACGAGCGGAAATTCTTTCTTCCAATGCATACAGATGTAGCGATTCCTTCACGGACACAAACGGTCACTGGGCCGAAGACACAATTTGCCGACTTTACAAAGCGTCAATCGTAAACGGAAAAGACAACAACACCTTTGCGCCGGACGACTACATCACACGAGCCGAATTTCTGAAAGTCGCACTTTTGAACGCGGGATACACAAGCGATGACGCGAACGGGCTGAGCGAAGATTACACGGACGTAAATGCGAGTGATTGGTTTTACCCTTATGTGAAAATCGCGGAAGCCGCGGGCGTCTTGAGAAATCAAGGCGGCGCCTTCCACCCGAATGATAAAATAAAACGCGCCGATGCAATTGTTTTGAGCGTCAGAATCGCCAGACAAACTTTGTACGGATACGTTCAAAGCGATATTCCGTTCAGTGACGTGCGAACAAGCGACTACTTTGCCTACGCCGTCATAATCGGAAGCAACACGCAAGTCGAAACACCGGAGGAAGAAATAAAAAGCGTCATCGGCGGTTACGCCGACGGAACATTCCGACCGAACAATTACATAAGTCGAGCCGAAGTGGCCGCAATGACCATTCGAGCTTTCCTTGCTTGGTACAACTAAAAATGCTATTCTCAACCACGGTTGGAATAAATAGCATACATGCCTACAAAATACATATTTGTCACTGGCGGAGTTTGTTCGAGTTTAGGCAAGGGAATTGCCACCGCATCCATCGGCGCCCTGCTTAAAGCGGCAGGCTTCAAGGTATTTACAATGAAACTCGACCCGTATTTGAATGTGGATCCCGGAACCATGAGCCCCTTTCAACACGGTGAAGTTTACGTGACGGAAGACGGAGCCGAAACCGACTTGGACTTGGGACACTACGAACGGTTCATTGACGAAAACTTAAATGAAATGTCATCCGTGACGACCGGAAAAATTTACACGGAAGTATTGCAAAAAGAACGCCGCGGCGACTATTTGGGAGGAACTATCCAAATTATTCCGCATATCACGGAAGCGATTAAAGGAAGAATAACAAAAGCGGCCAAACTGAGCGGAGCCAAAGTCGTCATGATTGAGATTGGCGGAACCGTCGGGGACATTGAAGGCCTTCCCTATCTGGAGGCAATCAGGCAAATGCGCCACGAGTTCGGGAAAGAGAACACATTATTTGTTCATCTTACCCTCCTTCCATACTTAAAAGCCTCAAAAGAACTTAAAACAAAGCCGACGCAAGCGTCGGTACGCGAACTGCGATCCATCGGTATTCAGCCTGACATAATCATGGCCCGCGCGGATAAAAATATCTCAACCGACATTCTGGAGAAAATCTCGCTTTTCTGCGACGTTGAAAAGCCCTGCGTCATTCCCGCGATAACATCGAAATCGATTTATGAGGTGCCGCTGAATTTGAACGAATACAAATTGGCCGAGTTAGTAGCGCAAAAACTCCATTTGGGAAACGTTACACCGATGCTTGAGGATTGGGAAACTTTGGTTTCAAAAATTCGCGCAAAGAGAGACCCAGTCCGAATCGCTTTGGTGGGAAAATACACCGACCTCGACGACGCCTACCTGTCCGTAATTGAATCGCTGAAAATCGCTTGCTATCACCAAGATCGAGACCTGGACTTGCAGTGGATCGATTCGGAAAAGCTCGCCGATCGAGACGAAAAAGCCTGGGAAATGTTGGAATCCTCGGATGGAATTCTGGTTCCGGGCGGCTTCGGTACAAGAGGGATTGAAGGAAAAATTATGGCGGCGAAATACGCCAGAGAAAACAAAGTGCCTTACCTTGGACTTTGCCTGGGCTTACAAATCATGACTATCGAATACGCAAGGCACAAGCTCGAAGATCCTCTCATCACAAGCGAAGAGTTCGATGAAGAAGGAAAGTTGGGATCTGACAAATACATAATTCACTTTTTGCCCGGCCAGCACAAAGACAAAGACAAAGGCGGAACTTTAAGACTGGGTGCGTATCCCTGCAAGCTCGTGAAAGGCACATTGGCACAGAAGCTCTACAATCAAGATTTGATTTTTGAACGCCACAGACACAGATACGAAATAAACAATGAATTCGTGAAAAAACTGCGCGGAAGCGACTGGCAAGCTTCGGGTATTTTTGAGGAAGGAAATCTTGTCGAAATTGGTGAACTGAAAAACCATCCGTTTATGATTGGCTCGCAATTTCATCCGGAATTTTTATCAAGACCGCACCGACCACACCCTCTTTTCACGGGATTCATCGAAGCGGCGAAAAAACAAAATAACCCTCGCGGTAAAGTTTCCATGGAAAAGGAAATAGAGGCATAATATGGCACAATTCCAATACACCGCCGTTAACGCCGGAGGCAAAAAGCTGGGCGGGCTCATTGCCGCCGAAAACGAAGAAGATGCCAGAAAGCAGCTTGGTTCCTTGAATATCTCGATTCTCGCCATTCAAAAAACGGCCGAAACCAAACCCGAGACGGATACCAAAGAGCCCGGCACAAGCGAGGAACTTCCAAAATACGAATTTGAGGCTTTTGACAAGAACGGGAAAAAAGTAATCGGGACGATTCCGGCAAGCAGCCGCTACAAAGCCTTTCAGAGATTGATTGACGAATACGGCTTTGAAGTTTCATACGTCGTTCAAGCCGGCGCCACGCCGGAAGATAAAGAAAAAGCTAAACACGACGACCTTTCGGCTCTCAAAGCGGAATACGTAGCCCAAGCCAAGGAAAGCGGGGCAAATATCAACATGGAAGAAAACAGCAACGCGGCCTTTGAAAAAAAACGCGCCGAACTTTTGAAAAAGGTGGATTTCATACTTGAAAAGATCAAGTCGATTCTCGCGGAGTTCAGTGAAGAAATCAAACCCGAGAATAAAAAAATTATTCAAGACTGCGTCGACAAGCTTCTGCGCATAAAAAGCTCCACGAATCTGGACTATATAGAACACACTTCGGAAGAACTTTTAAAAAAGGTTCAGGATCAGGAAATATTTTTGCACAAAGAAAAAATGATTGCCGAAAAAAGTATGATCAAGTTCGACACACAAAAAATGATGGCGGAACTGCATACCGGTTCAAGCGATAAAAAAGATCTCACCGACAATATAGAAGACTTGCAGAAAAAACTTGTGGATTCTCAGAATAAATTTTTGCGTGGGATCAGTAACTTCATCAAAAAGCATCTCCCAACGCCGGAGGAAAAAGAAATCAATCAACTCATAAAAAACACGAACCGCGAACTTTTTATATTCGCGAAAATTTGGATCACTTCTCCGAAAATCACAAAACCGGAAGCTTACAAAAGCTTTAAATCCGTTTGGGAAGAAAGAAAAAGACTGAAAGAGCAATTGAAGGCGCTTAAAATAAAAACGCCGCAACACGTGACGGAGATCGATGTGAGTCCGGGTGAAAACGAGCCTTTGATCTTGGAAGAGGTCAATCACTTTCTCGGCTGGCTTCTGAGTTTTTACGTCCTCGCCTACTTCGCGAGTCATTATGTGTTGGCAAAACAATTGCCTTCGGGCAATCCGCTTCCGGATAACTTTAATTTACTTTCTTCGTCACTACTGCGCTACCTTTTGCTCAGCATTTTTTTATGGTACAGTTTGTTCCACATAAAGTTGGAGTATTTTAGATACAAAACAAATGTGAACGCTTTGGTCTTGATGCTCGGAATAGTGCTGAACGCCACCTTAATTTTTAACTTCTAGAATGCTGCCGGTCATATTCGAATCGGGGTTCATATCGATAAAAACATATTGGATATTCACGCTTGCGGCGCTACTCGTTTCGAGTTACTTGGCCGTAAACAGACTAAAAAGGCAGAGGGTAGAATTTCTCCTTCTTATAAAGAAGAGCAGTTCCTATGTTTTGCTGCCGCTGGTTTTTTCCCGCCTGGTTTTCTTCTTTCTGAACACGGACTCATACATACCGCGCATTGACATACGAACATTGCTGAATTTTATTTCAATTTGGGACCAAGGGTTTTCAATCTGGGGAGCGATTATCGCGTTTTTCGTTCTTCTGACTGCACGATTAATCAAGGCTCAAGAAAATATTTGGAAATGGTATGACGCCTTTATGGTGCCCGTACTTGTAGGACTGGGAATAGTCAACCTCGGGCAGTTTCTGGGAGGTAACGCATACGGCACGCCCACAAATTTACCTTGGGCCATACATTACGAGCTCGACTACGTAACATATACCGTCCCGATTCACCCGACACAGCTTTATTCGCTCGCTTTTATTCTGCTGGTCATGTGGAGCAAAAAAACAATCGGCTCAAAAACGGATTTTTTCAAAGTCGAGGGTAATTCCTCCCTGTATTTTGCCACCCTGACTTCTTTTGGTTTTTTTCTGCTTGAATTCTTGAGGGGCGATGATACAATCACGCTCCTGAACGTAAGATTGGACGCTTATCTTTTCTGCTTGTTTGGTTTAATAAGCGGATATATTTTATTCCACAGATATAAACAATTTAAACACCCCGTTCATGAATCCACTGAAACTCCTCAATCCTAGTTACCTTTTCAACCCATCGCCGAGCCAATCGTTTTTGTACTTTTGGCCGATGCTGATTTTGTTCACGCTTATATTTTTCTCCGGCTGGTACGTCAAACAATACATTCGCAAACTGCCGAACCCGGCAATTTCGTGGGAACTGCTCAAAAACGTGCCGACGAGAATCAGAGAATTCGCCCTGCTGGGACTTTTGCTGACCTTCTTCCGCGACCAAGACATTCCATGGTTCGGAATGCGATTTTGGACAATTCTGCTTTTCGCGCTCATGGCCTTTTACGCGTATAAAACCCGTGAAAATTACATCAAAGGAATGGCGGTAAAACTTTCCATTTCACATAAGGAGCAGGTGCTCGATAAATACCTTCCCAAACCCAAGAAAAAACGTAGCTCCTAGGACAGCTTCAAAATTTCGTATTCCATAACTCCGGCCGGAACGGTCAGTACGACCTTGTCTCCGCTTTTCCTTCCCATCAAAGCCTGTCCGAGCGGAGCTTCATTTGAAATTCTGCAGTTCAAAACATCGGACTCGGTTGAACCAACTATGGTGAACTCGTAATCTTCGCTCTTTTTCTTGAGATTTTTAAGTCTGACTTTAGTGCCGATTTCAACCACCTGTTTGGAATGAGTCTTTTCATCCACGATTTTCGCGCCTTTGATTTTCTCTTCAAGTTCCAAAATTCTGCCCTCGATAAAAGCCTGCTCGTTTTTCGCTTCCTCATATTCGGAGTTTTCGGAAAGATCACCGTAGGAAATAGCTTCCTTCAAACGGCCAGCCATTTCTCTCCGACGAGTGGTTCTCAAATACTCAAGCTCATCCTCCAAAACTTTAAGACCCTCTTTGGTCACGATTACGGAATCATCCGCGACAGGAACGGCTTTTTTTGTTGTCATAAAAAATATTAGTAATATGAACGAATTTTTACACTGGTGGGATGCTCGCGCAGTTTGTGGAGCACCTTTGCTTCAATTTGACGAATGCGCTCTCGAGTTACGCCGAACTCCGTTCCAACTTCTTCGAGAGTATGACCGATTCCGTCTTTAAGTCCGAACCGCATTTCGATAATTTTCCTTTCCCTGGGCGAAAGATACTGGAGCATTTCATGGATATTCTCCTTAATCAACTGTCGATTGGTTTGCTCATCCGGAGAGAGAGATTCATCATCTTTAATGAAATCTCCAAGTTTACTGTCTTCCTCCGCTCCGACGGGAGCTTCCAGAGAAACTATATCCTGGGAAATCTTCATAATATGACGCACTTTCTTGATATCCATATCCATTTCCGCCGCCAACTCCTCAATCAAAGGTTCACGTCCCAACTCCTGTACCAAACGACGCTGAGTGTGCGTGAGT
>CAYIRB010000034.1:7544-11249 GCA_964365765.1 uncultured Candidatus Peribacteria bacterium | reverse complement strand
GCCTTTCCGACTTGGCTGGCGCCCGTGCAGGTCGCGATTCTTCCGGTTTCAGATAAATTTTTGAAATATGCAAACAAAATTAAAGAAACAATGGATGAACACGGAATCCGTGTTCATCTGGACGACAGCGCGGAAAGTTTGGGCAAGAAAATCCGCAATTCCGAGATGAAAAAAATCCCGTGGATGCTTGTGCTGGGTGAAAAAGAAGTCGCCGCGAAGACCGTTTCCGCCCGCAATTACCGCACAAAAAAGCAGAGCGAAATGGCGCTTGATAAGTTCGTGAATACAGTCGTCGACGAAATCGTCAAACGTAAACTTTAATGATGCGCCGGTTGACTCATATACGGTTGGTCGTCCCAAATGTCTTTATCCCATTCCGGCTTGGAGTGAGCGTGAGGCGCAGCGTGGCCGTGGCCTTCTTCCGGTGATTCCGAAGCGGCCGTCAAATGTTCAAACTCTTCTTTTTGACGTTCCTTTTCGCGTTCTCTTCGCTTATCGGATTCATCCAACTCTTTGGTGAATTTCTCGTATTTTTTATCTTTCTTCTCTTTACCATAGTCGGACTGCGCCAGATCTTTTTTTACTTTTTCAAACAAAGCGGCCACCTTCCCGGGGTTATTGTTGATTGCGAACTGAAAGTATTCACCCGATACGCTCAGAAGCGTGTCGTAGTCCTTTGGATCCTGTTTGTCGCCGAATATGGTCTGACCCGGATATTGATTTTTCAGAGTTTGCACGAATTTTTGTACCTTATCGGGCGTCGGAATTATGGGACTTTCAATAAAATTGAAGAAGAAGGGATCGATTTCTCTCAAGGCCTTTTGCACCGTTTCCACGTGTTTTTTTGCTGACCATTTGCCCGTTCCGGACCGCATGTAGGAACCCGCCGCGCGCGGCGCCTGATTATCGATACCCGTGGCTCCCCATCTGAAATACTGGTCGGGTCTATCCGCGTATTTTCTTCCGCGCGTGATGCCGTCAAAGTTCACAATGATGGACGCGAATCGCGCCAACTCCTTTTCCTTATCCTTCATTTTGTCATAACCCGTCGCCATCATATCCAGATAATTCAGAAATCCGACGGTGCAATTCGCCACACCGGTCGCGGGCAATTGGAAACCGCTGGTTTTTTGTTGCAACAAATTGGTCAGAGTTTGATCCGTCAAGTGCGCTCCGAAACGCGTGAAGTCGTCGTGGTCGATTTGAATGCCTTGCGAAACCGCCTTTTCAAGACGTTCGCGCACCGCCTTCATATGCATGACTTCCATTTCAAAGTGATATTTATAAGCGGGGCCCGGCTCAAAATTGTTGGCGTCGATTCTTGCCAATTCCCGAATGTCCTGAAATGACATGCCTTCGGATTGTGCAAAAAATTCAATACAGGGATAGTTATTGATTGTTTTGGAATCCAATTCCGACCCGCGCGATCTCGCCAAAAGTCCGGTGTCGATTCCCTGAATCAAGTAATACAATCGATCCTCGGGATTGATTTTACCATTGTCGATACAGTAGTGAATCATCTCTTCATATTCATGCGGGTCAACCTTGTGAGCCGGTCCTTTCATTCGAACTTCTTTCAAGAATGAGGACAAGTATTTCCTCATACCTCCGGGCTGCTCGGCACGCCTGTTACACTCGCTTTCGAATTTCTTTTTCTCGGATGCGTAGGCCGAGGAATTTTGACTGGTCCAGTTTCTGTAAACGTCCGGATCCCATATTGCCGATGTGGCTTCCTTAAGTCTCAAGTAGAATCTGGATTCGTCCCTGAATTCTTTTTCCGGATTTTGGGTGTCGAAAATAATTCTCTTTTGGAATTGGTTAAGGAGTCTGAGCAAGACCGGGTCGTCCCAGCGCATCACTCCGCGTTCGGACAATACGTTGAATATCGCTTTAAGTTGGTCGACGTTCTTGGTCTCCGTATGCATCATGTGTCTTATGTGGAAGTTGTCGTGCGGCTTCAAGAGTCCCGCCAAACGATCGACTTCGTGGTGTTCCGTTTCGTGCACTTTATTCGCAAATTCACTTCCCAATGTCGCGGTGAGCGGAATGCTTAAATTCGGTATGATTTTTTCACCCACTTTACCTATGCACATGTCCGAATTACGTTGTATGCGGTTCGTCGCCCAGTTTTTCACTATTTCCCATCCGCGGGTTAGGTCGTACCAGGAAACCCAATAGATTTCCCTTTTGACGTTTTTACCGAGTTTTTCGGAAAATTGCGATTGAAAGTCATGTATGCCCTTTCTCGCGGCGAGCAGGTCTTTGTCCAAATATTTCTTGAACGTGTCGGGATCCACCATCTGTTCGGCCTGACCCACGGCCTGTTCCAAATAGCTGGCGTAAAGTTTTTGTCTGACTTGATCGCTTCCCGTGTCTTGCATTTTCTTTATGAATTCGAGCTGGTTCTTCAAACCCTTCGGCATATTATCGGTGCTTTGCGCATCTTCGGGGAAAATTTTATTTTTATCGTTTATGAATTCCAGCGATAATTTTTCAAGCTCCTCCGCCTGCTTGAGTTTGTCTCTGGCCAGCGCTATTTCCTCTTTATTGTCATCATAGAATTTCTTAAATGTTTTCGGGTCGGCCGTGCGATTTTGTTCTTCCAAAGCCGCCTCCGCCACATCCAGTTCATGCAGAAGTTTTCTCGCTTCTGCTTGTATCTTGCCGAATGTTTCTTTCGTATCTTTACTGCTTAGTTTTTCATTGAGCGCGTTGATTCTGGCTTCGACGGTCGAGATATCCGTTTTGCCGGAGACAATGCTTTTTACATCCGAACTGCGTTTTGTGAACAGCTCCCAAAACCGCTCTATAAGTTCCGCGATTTTCGAGGCTTTCACCACGGACAAATCGGCTCGAAGTTTTGCTATTTCCGTCCTCCATTTGTCAATCGCGTCCAAGGTGTTCGCGTAACTCTCTTTGGTCACGGAAACAGGCAAAGTCGGGTCTTCTTTCCATACTTTTTCCTCGGCGTTGATCGCCCTTTCAAGTTCATCGATTAATATTTCCTTCATTTGTTTCTCCAAAGGCGCCTTTCGTGTTTCGAAATCCGAGATGATGCCGTCCAAAATAGCAAGGATTTCTCTTTTGACGTTTTCATAAATCGTGTTTTTCGCCGTTGGGTCGGGAGCGATGTCAAATTCATGCACTTTATGAATATTTGGGATCGTGGCCGGCATTTTTAACCGTTCAAGGCCTTTTTTCTTGCTGTAGCCCTCCAATTTTTTCACTTCGGTCAAAATCAGATTCGCTCTGGAAACAAATTCCAGCTGACTCAAAGGAATCGAGTCGGTGTCCAGTTTATCTCTGTACCCTTGTATGTGCTCAATGGAATTTTGCAGACCATTCAGGTCTTTTTGCAAATCGCTGAATGTCTTTTCAAGATCGCCATCCAAAGCATTTTTTATTTCAAATTTTCTTGCTTTTGTAAGAGACGCGATCTCATCGGATTCAGGAGGCGTCATCGTCAAATCCAAGGCTGTCGGCATCGCCTCGATTTCCTGCGCTTTATTCTTGTCATCGGGAGTGCCGGCCATGTGCAAAAGCTTAGACTCTCCTCTGAAAGGGTTTTGTCGGTTTCGCCAGTAATGAAGGTGGTTTTTGTTTCTCATAGATGTGTGGTCTTAGAGGGAGATGGGTAGCTCAGTCTCCTGAGCGGACCCGTCCCCGACAACCAGCTTTCGCTGATCAGGACCGTCCTCACATCTA
>CAYIRB010000034.1:0-7534 GCA_964365765.1 uncultured Candidatus Peribacteria bacterium | reverse complement strand
TGTGAGTATATCATATTTTTTATTTTTGTAAAGATTGGATTTTTTATTTGAGTTTATTGAATTCATCAACGTCGATTTCGGTGGCGCCCGCGTTGGCTTTCATATACGCGTCCAAGTTGCTTTGCTTCAATTTTGCCTGGAAGGCTGCTGCATTCGCCGTACTAAGTCCCTTGAATCCTTTTACTGTCTCGGGAATTTTCAAAGCCGTCGGAATCGTAAGCGTTACGCCGCTAGGGATTTTCGGATCGAGCGTGACTTTCATATCCACCGTTTTTGGAGCCGCCGCGACGGGCGGAGGAGCGGCGGACGCGGGAGGTGTTGTCACTGTGGGCTCCTGTCCTTTTAACATAGCCTCAATGTCCTCATTACCAGTGATGATATTATCCTTTGCTGTAATTTTTCTGATAAGATTCGCCATGTCTTCGGGGCTGTTCGCATTGTCAATCGCATTGTTAAGATTATTGGTCCAGTCGGTTTTTTTCGTTTCGTCCTTGGCGGCGTACTTCGCAATCAAGCCTTCGGTGACTTCCCTGTATTGCTGTCTGATTTTTGAGCTGTCTGTTATATTACGAAGACCCGGCCCCTTAAGAAGGCCTTCCTTGATTTCGCTCGCGCTTGTTGCCGCGGCGTTGTTTTGAAGTTTTATGGCCAGTCTTTCAAGAGGATCTCCGCCTCCGGTAAAGAATTTGTCGAGGCCGATTCCTTCGGAAATCGCCTTGGATTTGTTGATTTGGGATTGTTCAAAGTCGTTTTTGAAGTCCTGCGCCATTCTGCCGAGATTGCCAAATGAAAGACCCATGGTTTGGACTATACCCTTGTCTTTTTCGACCGAGATCGGCGCCAAAGGTGTGTATTTCAAGTAGCTGAGCGCCGTAGAGCCGACTCCCTCAACCGTGCCTTTAACTTTCTCCACCAAGCCTTGGGCGATTGTACCGTCCACGGCGCTGAAGATTGCTTTCCACAATACCACAATGCTGGTTATGGCGATTAAAAGTCTTTGCAAGTCGGCTATGCCGCTAATCAGAAGCGCTCCATCGGAGATGGAACTAAGAGACGACTTTCCGATCGCGCTGTTGAATGACGAACCGACAACGCCGTACATGGCGTCCAGCATCATAAAACCGATCGTCAAAACCACACCTATTTTTATCGGGGCTAAAATGTGGGTCAGCACCTGCTCTGAAATGTTGCCCATTTTACCGGTGCCCGACTTCAGCTCAGGAACGACATAGAAAAGTACGATAACGGGTGATAAGGCCATTACAATCCAAAGCACGGCGATTCTGGCGACCAATACCAGCGCCAAGACAATGTAGGAAACCGCGAAAACCACGAACATCGCGATGGAGAACATCAGGTTTACCGCCAAGTCGCTGATGCTTGTGACAGCGCCCTCGGTATACTTCAATCCCTCCAAATGCCCCATGTTGACCGCGATTATCAAACCGATGTTGTTTGCGTTCAAACTCTGAAAAAAGCGGCTTTTTTGCACGGCGCTGAGTGTTCCGTCATATACTCCGTCTGTATTTTCGCAGAACATCTGTGTAAGCGCGGGGATGTCCTTGTACGTCGCTTTGTTGAAATGTGTTCCGTCGGCCTTGACGCAGAGATTTTTTTCCAATTCGCTTACATTGCCCTCAAAGTCAAAGGCGCCCGCGTCGCTGCCGGAAGCCAATTCCGGAAGAGAAAAAACCGCGCTCGTGGCCATGTTGGAAAGGTCGAGAACCAGTTTTCCGCCCAGGAAAGTGAAATTAACCAAAATCAAACCGATAATCAACTTGGGCAAGCCGGTCTTGAGCGCGAAGTTGCCGTCTTTCGCGAAGCCGGAAACGTTATAGAAAGCCATGATCAGCAAGACCAAGACGAATGCTATGTTCACCAGATTCCTGATCTGTTGCCAGATGCTCAAAAGCCTTTGTTCCATGCCCGGACCGATAATCAGGTCGTTGCTCATCAGGTCGCCGATTATGAGCAGGAGCGGCCAAATAATCATGTTCAAGGTTTTGATGAGCAAGTTCACGGTTGTGACGAGCGTATCTTCCACAACTGATTTGGCCGTGTTGCCTACCGTCTCGCCGACGGCCGAAGCAATATCCGGATATAGTAAAAGCAAAGCGAAAATCAGGACCAAATGCCCTCTTTTTCGCATAAATCCGGCCAATGTTTTCAATATATTTTGTATCATTGTTTTAAAATCGTTGTAATATACATGGTCGTGGCGACCGTGCCGCCCAATCCTCCCAACAGAATTCCTCCCATGCCAAGGCCCGCCAAAGCGGCGCGCTTCAGTGGACTTTGCGAGACTGATTTTTTCGGAGTTTCCGGTTGCGCCAGTGCGCGTTCCAGTAACTTTTTTCGCGTTTCTTCTTCATATTTCGCCCGGTTTTCTTTTCTTACGTTGTCTTCGGCTTCCTCACCTGTCTTGCGGTCTTCAAATTTTCTTTTTGATGCCTGCACGTTTTCAAAGGCCGGAACCGTGACTCCGTGTTTCGCCGTGTGAGGTATGGTCGGCGTGACGCGCGGTGTTGCGGCGGCCTTGTTCAAGGCATCAGGGCCTTGAGTGTTTTGACCCAATGCGAGTGGAAGAGTCGCAAGCATTCCGCCGGCCAGCGCCAAACCTAAGCCCTTACGATTGTTGTCCGAAGGTTGCAGTGTCGGGTCGGGTTCAAGTTCTCCCCGCTTGTCAAACAATTTTGTTTCCGGAACCGTTTGTTCCACTCCCTTTTCGTTTGTAAATACATAATCCAGCGGTGTCTCGATGCTTTGATTCGGATCAACTTTGACTTCGCTTTTGGCACCCTTTTGGTTTCTGACGGACAAGTTGACAAGGCCGCCTTCCAAGACCGCGTTTTCGATCAGGTAATTTTGATCTTTCAGATGCGCGGCAACGTGGAGCAAAACCTGTTCGTCCATCAATTCCTTGATGTTCGTGGTTACGCTTCGCAAAGTGGACGACAAAAAGTGATAGTTTTGTCCCTTAATTTCTCCCAAATCTTCCGGCGTAATCAATTTGTCGAATGTTTTTCCGACGTCCGCGCTGGCCAAAACAATCCGGCCTCTGGCGTTCAATCTTTTATTATTTTGATCGACGGGCGAATCTCCCGGGATCAATGCTTTTATTTTTCTTCCGATTTGTTCGTCCAAAAAATCGATGAAAGATTTTGCTTTTTCTTCCACGGAAAGCCTGCCGCTTATTTCGGAGTTGAAATCCAGACACTTCAAGTACATGGCGTCATAGCCGGCGGGCAATGTCACGCTCTCCCCGCGGCTCAGCGGTCTCAAGTAGTCCTCCACGAATTGTTTTTGACTCTGCAGCAAAATATTTAATTTTTAAATTCGGTAAAGCCTTTCGGCATGGTTTTTTTGATAAATTCTTCTTGCGCGTTTTCGCTTTTTAGACTCAAACCGTTCTGCCCGTCCGCCAAGACAATCGCGAATTGATTTATGTTGTCGTCGTAGCTTGTTTTGGATGTGTTTTTCAGGTGCTCCGAAAGGTCTTTATACTCAATGCCGAGCGATTGCAGATTGACTTCTTTGTTCAAATTCCGCAGGGCGATAATTTCTTTGATATGACGGTAGTAAAGCTCCGTAAGCTGAGGGTTGTTTTTCAACACTTTTTTGACCTGATCGATTTTGGCTTGCGCCTTTTTGTCCGCCTCCAGTGATCTGTCCTTCGTGATATTGGCCAAAGCACCTGTTAACCAACCTTTGCCGATTCCGCCCGTAACGTATTCAACTGCTCCGGCCGTTACCGCGGTGCCCGCTATAAAACACGGGTTTGTCGCCAAACCCGCCACGTCCTTCATGAATTTCGAGGGATTGTGGATCAAATCTTTCATATTCACGTTGGCCATGAAATTTCCAAGCATTGTCGTGATGCCGATGTATTCACCGGCGTGAACCAGCAAGTAAGTGACCGGGTTGCCGTATTTACCGGCGAAATTGTCGTGATAATTCATTTCGTAAACTCTTAGAGCCTCGTGTTGAAGCGCCGCGATATCCGTCTGATACCTGCGCATTCCGTCGCTATCGATTTCCTTTCGCGCCAAAAGATACTGGTCTTTCAATTCCGGATGTTTCGGCTCCGCTTTTGCGAGTAAATCCAAAGCTTCGGCGACGGTCAAATAGTTCGTCGCCGTAAAGTTGACCAGCAATTTGTGGAATTCGGGATCGTCCGGCATTCGCTCAAGAACCAGCATTCTTTGTTCGGGATTCAGTTCCGAAAGTAAAACGTAGCCCGCGTACTGGCTTATATTGGCCAGCGCCTTGCGCGTATCCACAGGTTCCAAGCGCGCGATTCTGCGCATCAAACCTTCAACGTGGCTCCAGTCGGACTCGTCCATGGGAGGCTTTCCCGTTTTCAGTTTTTCTTCAATCAATATCAAATCCGCGGGAATTTGTTTTGCCGCCTCATCCAAAGTGATTCCTTCTTTTTTCAAAAGCGCAAAGAAATCCGTGTCCGGTGAAGTGCCCAGCATATCCAAGTGTCTTTTCAAGGAAGGCATATCTTCCGAAGCTTCAACAGCAAGGCTCAGCCGACGGACCAAGGAATCCATCGCGTTTTTGTGCAAACGTTCATACTCCGCCAGAGTCAGCTCGTTTTTTTCCGCCGCCTGTTTAGCGCGCAAGTCGAATATTTCTTTTGTTCTGTCATCAACTTGCGATTGGGCAAGCACCTGCAAGCCGGTAATCATCGCGGTACCACGTTCTTTTCTGCTAATATCCGAATCGACTCGTTTCAAAATTCGCGAAATTTCTTCAAGCGCATCCGCTTTTTGACTCTCGATTTTACCTTCGAGTATGGTTTGGTTTAAATTTTTAGATTGATTGTCCATATTAGGCCAGTTTAAAAATACGAATCAGAATGTCCAAAGTGCTCTCTTTTTTTCCTTCCCATTCACCGATTTGAGTGACTAAAAAATTTCTCAGAACCACCGGATCCATTGCCATCATCGGAATCGTAAGCTCCGGACTGATTCTGTTGGACGTTAAAATATGCAATTCGTTAATGTGCGGAGGGTGATGAATTATCCAAAACTTTTTTATTTCGCTGTAGGGAAATGTTTTGTTTCCAAACTTTATGCCGTATGACGAAATTACGATGTCAACGGTTTGCGGCGCTTTCCTCTGTTCTAGCGCGAATACGACCGGTAAAACCAAAAATACCAAGCCCATTGTGATTGAGCCGCTGTAGTAAGCGAAGGCTAAAAGTCCGACATCCATGAACAGCGCGACGGCGTACCACAACCAAGTGCGGCGGTATCTATAAAACTCGGGAGCAACCCAAGATGCCAAAGCTTTCTCGAAAACACCTTCTTTTTGGCTTGTTTCAGCGCTTTGTTCAAGCCCAAATTTTTGATTTTTATTTTCAGCCATACGTTTTTGTTTTTGTATCTGATTATTATATCAAATTTCCGGTCTTTTAGCAAGGCTGGGCAGCGCAAAAAAGGCCCCGCCAAGGCGGGGCCGAATTTATATTTTCTTAATACTTACTGGTATATGGCAAGAGCGCCATTTCACGCGCCAATTTGATGGCGTGCGACAGTTGTTTTTGCTGTTTCAATGAAACGCCCGTGTAGTACCTCGGCACAATGCGGCCGAAAGTGGAAAGGTAAGCTCTCAAGAGCTTAATGTCCTTGTAGTCTATGAAAAGTGGTAAGGCAGGTCTTGGCGTTTTTTGTTCTTTGACTTTTTTTCCCATGTTAGGTTATTGGATTGATTATAATTTAAAACATATTGTCATCCTCAATGTTGACATCCGACTTCGGAGCTTCTTGAGGCGCGTCGTTCGATGCGTGAACTTCTTCCGTCGCCGGTTCTTCCGTGGCGGCCGCGCCTTCCGGACTGTATTCGATTTCTTTTCCGTCGCTTCGTTTTTCAAGCATAATCATGTCCTGAAGAACGACTTCGGTGCGGAATCTCTTCGTTCCGTCTTCCATGTCCCAGCTTCTTGTCTTCAAGTAGCCTTCAACATAAACCAGCATGCCCTTGTGAAGGTATTGCTTGCAGATTTCAGCCAAACGAGCCCAAGCCACGCATTCGTGGAATTCGGCCGAGCTTCTTCTTTCGCTGCCGCTTGTCATCCACTGTCTGTTTGTCGCCAAACCGAAAGTGGTGATTGACTGACCACTTGTCGTGGTCTTCATTTCAGGATCTCTGGTCAGATTTCCGACCAAGATGACTTTATTTACACTTCTCATATCTGTGAGTGTTAGGGTTAAATATCAATATCGGCATCATTTACAATCGCCGACAATTTTTCATCAAGTTTTTCGTCCTTCACCTCCGGTTTCGGCTCTTCTTTCACGGCTTTCTTGGTCCGACCCGTTCCGACTTTTTTTCGGAGTTCTTCCGCTTGTCTCGTTTCAAGTTTTCTTGGAACGCGTTCCGAGATATCGGCAAATTTCTCCAATTTGTATCCGTCCGGAATTTTTATCATCAAGTACCTCATTAGCCCCGGTTGAATACGCAAATCCTTGTGAATTCCGGGAATTCCGTCAGGTTCGCCCTCAAAATTCATAACAACGTAGTAAGCTGTTGAGAAAGTTGAAATCTTGTAAGACAAATCGCGTTTTCCCCAAGTGTCTTCCGCGAAAACACCGCAAGCGTTTTCGGTCAGAGTCGCCTTAACGTCCGCCAGTGTTTTTTCGATTTCCTTGTCCGAAAGTTTCGGACTCAGAATCAACATTAATTCATATTTCATATCTGTTTGGTATTAATCCTTCCGTGCTCGCGATGGCCGGAAAGACAGATAAAGCGGGGTGAGATTAGCACCGAGCCGTGCTTCATGCAAGGGAATTTTACTAACCCCGCACCGCATTCATCATGGCATCACTTGCAGGGTCGGGATACTTTAGAAGAGCTTTCAAGAAATCATCGAGCTCGGTTTCCAACTCTAAAAGAGGAGTATACACGAAAAAATCCTACCTGCAAAACTGCCCCCGGGGGCAGTCATTTCAAAAGAATTATTCGGCTGAGTCAAACTCGCTTGCTTCTTGTATTAAAACCGCCGTGCGTGAATCGGCATTTATCAGATCAAGAATGTCCTGAAGGTACAAATCACCCCTTAGATTGGCGGGCAAAATAATTTTCCCGTCCACTATTGCACAAAACGCAGTCGGTTCCTGATAATCCCCCCCATCTTCAGTCCTTATATGAGGTGTAACTAGCATTTTACCGGGAAATGAAACGTCATTTCTAACTTCACAACCTGTAATTCTGGTGGGATCGTTATTTTCGCCACTGAGAGTTGCTCCTACTAATTTCATAATTTCACCTAGGGTTTTAGCACATTCTTCCAGAAATAGCGGCGAGTATCTTTTGGGCAAATCCCAACCCTCGATTGTAAACTTAGAGCCTTGTCTCTCCAATTTCCTTTCGATTTGGTCGAGCATGGTGGGAAAACTAATATTATCGGAACCGTACACTACTTAATGGCTTGTAGGCAATCGTATCAAGGCGACGCAAGCTTTTTGTATCCACATGGTTATGGTAGAATCCGCGCAGATGATTGCTCTACAGATCTACATCTGGT
>CAYIRB010000033.1:0-11514 GCA_964365765.1 uncultured Candidatus Peribacteria bacterium | reverse complement strand
ACAATTCGAAGCGAGAAAAGATTCCGGTTCACCGGTCGTCTTGATGGAGGCCGAAAAAATTATGCTTGAAACCATGCTTTCCGGTAAAGACTGGAAAAAGAGCTCGGAAAAGGTATTGCAGTACGCCAATGGAGCCTTCGAGTTTGAAAACCAATCATATATCATCAACGATCCGGAAATATTCAATGACTTTATGCGTGTTTACATGGAGAAAATCGACGGAGGAAATGCCAAAGTTAGCGGTACTCAAGCCGAAGACTATACAAGGTACTTCTTGTTCTCGATGAGAAAGCTTCTGCCAAACGACAAAAACTGGACAATCGGAAGCCGCAGATTGCAAATTTCAAATGAGGAATGGGAATCAAAGAGAGTGCCGATGGATCAAATTATGTCCTTTGCCGAATGGACGGCGGCCGGCTCGCCGAAGAAGCCCGAATTGCATGAAAACGACCAAATCGGACTGGAAAAAGAACGCGTGGAACAAGAAAAAGCCGAGTCGGCGAAAGATTTTATGAGCTGGTTCAACAAAGAAATGGATCCGGCTCAGTGGCTTAGGTTTGACGGTGAATGGCCTGAGGAATTCAGGAAGGAAGTCGATAATCGTGTTTACATCATTTCCAACAATCCATCATTCAAGAACCAGTCCAATGAGGAATTCCAGACGACACTTCAGCAATACGCAAGATACGTTAAAGTCGAAAAGAGAATTTTCGAGGGATTGATTGCGGATAAAATAGAACCGGATATGAAACTGGGTTTAAGTGATACAACAATGGAGACTGTTCAAAAAACAATCACGAAGGAATTCAACGCGAACTTCCTTGCCAACAAAACGCCTCAAGAATACAACGAGGCCTTGATAAACGCACTCAAACGAAATATAGCATTTGTCAAAGCGCTTGATGCTCTAAGCATTAATGTCGGACCGCTTATGGTGCCCGCGATTGATCCGATTCAGTTCACGCCGTAAACAATTTCGTTGATGTCCATGGCCTGCAGGCCTAAGGTCTGCCCGGGCAACCCTGTTAATCCCTTTGCGTCCCTACCGACGTGCTTTTGACATAATGCGTAATTTATGGTAATTTGTGAACCTTTTACGCGTAAGCATGAAGTCAGGTTCCATTGTCGCGCTCGGAACAATTCTAATTTCCTTACTGTTACGGGTTTGGAATCCGGTCGAAGTCGCACCGGTAAGCGCCGGTTATTTGGATAACTCCTTGGACTCTCATTCGTATTTTCAGGCGGCTCCCGAAGCAATAACCTTTTTCGCGGATGGCAGTGCCACAAAAGAGGATATGGCGGCCTGTAAGGTGGGAATTGAGGAAGCTCTTAATAGATTACCGCTTAAAATCGCTTCCGAACTGAAGGTTACGGTTCTTAATTTCGATCGCAGTGATCCGAGAGGTTTGGCCGACTCAAGTCGAATCATTTTGAGATGCGATAAACCGCAACCGGAACGATTGAGGGTGTTCATACACGAAATGGGGCATGTGGCTTATTTTAACACGGAGCAAACGATACGAGATGAATTCGGAAGTTTATTTGAGAACAGTTTTCATGACTCGGATTTTGTTTCAGGTTACGCGAAAGAAAACGAATTTGAAGATTTCGCCGAATCATTCCTCGCGTTCGTGGAATTCGGAGCGTCGTTTCGAAACGTGGCCGCCGACAATGAAATGCTGGCCGCAAAATACGAATTCATTGAAAAATACTTCCTGACAGATAGAGTTTACCAAGGAATTACCGCCGCGCTTGAGGGTGAAAATCGCGTTTTCGACCTCACGAAGGCATTATAAGTTTGCAATTTAAGAATAAAACGATAGTATTTAACGGTCAAATTTTATGGTGGGTGTAGCTCAGTTGGTTAGAGCGCCAGGTTGTGGCCCTGGAGGCCGTGGGTTCGAGACCCATCACTCACCCCATACTCACCGAAGGTGAGCTATCCGGATTGATTTAATATTTCTTCTTCCCGTATATTTCCCAATTTGTCAGGGCTTCCCTTCCCTGTTTGTCGAAGGCGAGCTTGGCGGTTTTGACCAGGCCTAAGGCTTCGCTGCAGTCATCGACTATAAAAACGAAATGCATATCTTCGGGCGACATGTAGTTGTGCGCGAGCGGCCATTTTCTGACCCACTTAATCAAGTCTTTCCACATAGCGCCCACCAATACGATGGGCATTCGCTTAAGATGCTGCACTTGCAAAAGTTGCCAAGTATAGAAAAGTTCCAAACAAGTGCCGATACCGCCCGGCGCGACAATAATCATGCTTGAGAGAAGCATGAATTCGTCGAGACGAGTTGAAAAGCGGTCGTGATTGTCCAAAAGGTCGAGTGATTTATTCGCCTTTTGCTCAAACGGCAAGCGAATGTTCAGACCGATCGTATTTGATTTTTTCTTTGATATTTTGTTACCCGCCTGATGCCCGAAACTCGCCGCGCTCATAATGCCTGGGCCGCCGCCGGTAACGACGTCAACACCCAATTTGCCAATATCTTTCGAGAGTTTGTATATTTCCTTATAGATGGGGTCAACTTCTTTGATTCGCGCCGAGCCAAAAACCGTGACTCTGAATTCGTGGCTTCTCTTTTCTTTTTCGGGGATTTTTTTTGCCATGGACCCATTTTAAGCTTTATATAAAGAAATTGTAAGAGTAATATTCGGAAGAATTAAGTCCTCGCCATGCAACTTTTTTTGGACACCGCCAATATTGACGAAATCAAAGAAATCGCCGCTTGGGGAGTTTTGGATGGTGTGACCACCAACCCCAGTCTTGTCGCGAAAGAAGGTGTTCCATTCGAAAAAAGAGTGAAAGAAATTTGCAAAATCGTGAAGGGGCCGGTGAGCGCGGAGGTTATCTCAACGGATGTAAAAGGAATGTTGAGGGAAGCGCGGATTTACGCGAGATGGGCGAAGAACATAGTCGTGAAAGTGCCTTTGACGCCGGAAGGCTTGCAAGCCGTCGAAGTTTTAAAAAACGAGAAAATTAGAACTAATGTGACACTTTGTTTCAGCGCGAATCAAGCGCTTTTGGCGGCAAAAGCGGGCGCGACTTTCGTGAGTCCTTTTATCGGGCGGCTGGATGACGAAGGAGAACGCGGGATGACGGTTGTTGAAGAAATTGTGCGAGTTTTCAAAAATTATTCCTTTAAAACGAAGGTCTTGGTCGCAAGCGTTCGAGAGCCCCGACAAGTGACGGAAGCCGCCTTGGCGGGCGCCGATATAGCAACCGTGCCTTATACGATTTTTGAGAAATTGGTCATACATCCCTTGACTGACGCCGGAATAAAAAAATTTTTGGCTGATTGGAAAAAATCACAAAAAAAATGATATTAGATATTCAGAATTTGATCGGTATGGGTTCAATAGGTCTTGAACCTTCAAAAATACAGTCGAAGGCGGGCTTGTTTTCAGGCTTTATGAGTGAGATTCAAGCCAAGAATCAAGGTTTTCTAAGTCTACCGAAGTTAAAAGCGCAAGTTCTGGCTGTAAAATCTTTAGCGGATAAATTGAGAGGGAAATTCAAAGACATTGTCGTATTGGGAATTGGCGGAAGCGCGTTGGGGATTACTTGCATTCGCGACGCGATTCTGGGGAGATATTCCTTGCTAAAGGAGCCTCGCGTTTTTGTTTTGGACAATTTGGATTTGGTCAACGAGGTTGAGAAATTGATCGATCCCGACACAACTCTGTTCATTGTGATTTCCAAATCCGGCGAGACTCCGGAAACCATGGCGCAATATTTTTATTTCAAAAATAAAGTTTCCAAAGAAAATTTTGTATTTATCACCGACCCTGAAAAAGGAGAGTTGAGAAAGATAGGCGAAGAATTACAAATTCCCATGTTGAGCATTCCGACGAATGTGGGCGGGAGATTTTCGGTTTTGAGTCCGGTGGGGCTGTTCCCTGCCGCAATGATGGGGGTGGATATCGAGGAAATGCTCGCGGGCGCGGATGAATTCGACATCAATATGGCTTTTCAAATAGCCACGATTCAGTATCTGTTGGACAGGGAGCATGGAATTCACATAAGTGTTATGATGCCCTACTCGAGCAGGCTTCGCGCTTTCGCGGATTGGTACGGACAGCTTTTGGCGGAAAGCATAGGCAAAGGCGGTACCGGCATTACTCCCGTTACTGCGCTCGGTGTTACGGATCAACACTCGCAACTGCAACTTTACAATGAGGGGCCGAAAGACAAGTTAATTTTATTTTTGGAAGTGGAAGAAGAAGATATGACAAGAATTCCGGAAATTGCAAACGAAAGTTTGAAGTATCTGTCAGGTCATAGTTTTGGTGAACTGATGCGCGTTGAAAAAATGGCGACCGAGAGAGCGTTAACAGAGTACGAAAAGCCCAACATCACGGTAAAAATCCCAAAAGTGGATGAGAAAAATCTTGGAAAACTTTTTATGTTGTTTGAAACCGCCATTGCTTTTTTGGGCGAGTATTATAGGATAAACGCGTTCGACCAGCCGGGCGTGGAGCTGGGCAAGAAACTGACAAAGGAAATTTTATCCAAAAAATAGATGGCTCCCCTCTCAGATCAGCAACTAAGATATTTGAAGGCTTTTGGTAAATCATGCAGACGCTCGATTTTGCAAATGGTTACGAATGCCCAATCCGGTCATCCGGGCGGTTCGTTATCATGCATTGACTATCTGACTTTGCTCTACGTTATGCGTGTGGCAAAGACAAATGATCCGGTTGTGGTTTCAAACGGACATATTTCGCCCGCCGTTTATGCGGTGCTGGCCGAATTGGGAGTGATACCCAAAGAAAGAGTGATTGAAACTTTCAGAAAACCGACCGACATTTATGAGGGGCACGTTAACAGGAAAATCAAGGGTGTGTGGTATGGCACCGGGCCATTGGGAATCGGCGCAAGCGTGGCGGCGGGCTTCGCGCTTTCAGATATGCTATTAAAGCGCGATGAAAAGGTTTTTTTACTTATGGGCGACGGTGAACAAGACGAGGGTCAGGTCTATGAAACCATGCATTTCGCGGCTAAGTATAAACTTTCCAACCTTATTGCCTTTGTCGATTACAATAAAGTCCAGCTTACCGATTCGTTGGAGAAAATCATGCCGATTGACGTTGAGGGACATTACAAAGCCGCGGGCTGGAAGGTTTTCCGACTTAACGGCCATGACTTCAATGAAATGTGGACGGCTCTTGAAGAAGCGACCGCTTGGGACAATGGCCCCTGCGTTTTGATAGCGGATACAATCATGGGCAAAGGCGTCGAGTTTATGGAGAAAGTCGGAGCGGAGTACAAGTCGGATTGGCATGGGAAATCGCCGAGCGTCGAGGAAACCGAGTCGGCATTGAAGTTGATGGAACTCACAGATGATGAAAAGAAGACTTTGAGTCAAAAAATAGAAGTTAACATCACCGGAAACAAGATTGAGGAAATGAAAATAAATCCGGGCAAGCCGATTCATTATCCGGCTGACAAGATGACCGACTGCCGCAGCGCTTACGGCGCGGCTTTGGCGGATTTGGCCCATTTGAATCCCAACATCGTGGCTCTTACCGCCGATTTGGCGGACAGTGTAAAAACGAGCGCCCTCAAAAAAGAAATTCCTGAAAGGCATATCGAATGCGGAATCGCGGAACAGTTTATGGTTAGCGCCGCAGGCGGCATTAGTTTAAGAGGTCTGATTCCCTTTGCCAGTACCTTCGGAGCTTTTATGACAAGCCGCGCAAAAGATCAGGCGCGCGTGAACGACATCAATGAAACAAATGTAAAAATGGTCGCGACACATTGCGGACTTTCGGTCGGCGAGGACGGGCCAACTCATCAGGTCATTGATGACATAAATTCATTCGAGGGTTTTTTTCACACACAAATTCTGGAACCGGCGGATCCGAATCAAACGGATAAAATAATCAGGTACATCGCGTCCCATCATGGGAATTTTTATGTTCGAATGGGGCGTTCTAAAATTCCCGTAATCAGCAAAGACGACGGCACTCCTTTCTTTGCGAGCGGTTACGAATTTCGACCCGGTAAAGCGGATGTGATCAGAAAAGGTTCTAAAGCAACCATTGTCGCCAGCGGGCCGATGCTTATAAACGCTCTAATGGCCGCCGAAAAGTTTGGGGGCGATGTGGAAGTGGTTTGCGTGAGCAGTTTTGTGCCTTTTGACGAAAGCACGATAGTGCAAAGCGTGCAAAAAACCGGAAGGGTGATTACCGTTCATGACCACAATGTCAAAACGGGTTTGGCAAAATTCGTCAAGGAAGCCTTGTTCGACGCGGGCGTTAAAGCAGACATGAAGGCCTTGGGAGTGAAGTCGTACCAGCTTTCCGGCACTTCCGACGAACTGTATAAAAAAGCCGGTTTATCGGTGGAATCGATTCTCGACGCCTTGAAATAATTCACGGACAATAGAATATTTTCAGAAAGCCGTTCTCAAGAATTTTCTTAAGCGGGATGTGGCCGGTTGCGCCGGTCTTTATTTCTTCAAAAATCCGTTTTTTGTTTTCTCCTTTCAGGAGTAGAAAGGTTTTGCCGGAACCGAGAAGTGATTTTAATGTCAGTGTCAGCCGCTTTTCGGACGTATAACCTTTCGCGGTCGCGAGGTCTGCGTAGTGATTTGATTGAAGAGCGGTGAGATCAGCGTCAAATAGAGAAGCGATGTGTCCGTCTTCTCCCACTCCGAGAATCAAAATATCAATCAGGGGACTGCGGTTGAGCGATGACAATTTTCTGCTCATTTCTTTGACGCAGGAATCCGGGGGTAGCGAGGTGTCGAAGGCAATCAAATTCCCGGGCGGAACGGAAATATGGTTCAAAAGAGCGGAGCGGATCATTTTGAGATTACTATCGGAGTCATCGCTTGGAACATAACGTTCGTCCGTCAGGAGAAAAATAATATTATTCCAGGGCAATGTTTCCCCCGCCAAGAGTTCATATAATTTCCGCGGGGTGCCGCCGCCGGCGAGTCCGAGCACACAGTGTCTTTTTGATTGCAAAACTTCTTTAATCGAAAGTGTCAGGTCTTCCAACGCGGTCTCGTAGAATTCCTTTTCGGAGTTCGCGGTAAAAATAATCGGGTCACTCATGTTTTCGGAGGGGAGTAAAACCATTCGAAGCCGTCGATTTTCAGCAAATCATCCGCCGCCTTGGGCCCCATTGAGCCTTTTTTGTACATGTGGGGTTTGCATTTCTTTTTGAACATTTTATTGCACAACTTTTGAAGCGGATCAATCACTTTCCAAGCCGCAAGAATTTCCTCAAAATTCAAAAATATATCCTGTTTCCCCCTGATAACGTCGAGCAAAAGCCGCCCGTGTTCCAAAAGGCAGTCGCCACTGCAATAAATCGGGCGGCCGGTTGTCAATTCGTGAAAGTCGAATGTTTTGCCGCCGAGTTTGGTGAGAAGATGAAATTCAATTTTTTCATAGGGCTGAAGTTGAATGACTATCCTGTTCGGAGGGAGCATGCCGTGCTCGCGTTGAGCTTTTCTGGGTAGAAATTCAATCACTATCGCCGTCCATTGTTCACGCAGATTTTTCCCGCTACGGATATAAATCGGAACGTCATCCCACAGTTTGTGTTTCAGCCGCAGTTTAAGCGCGGCATAAGTTTCGGTGGTCGAATTATTCGGGATGTCGGGTTCTTTTGTGTAACCTTGATATTGGCCACGAACCAAGTCTTTTATTCGAAGGGACTGTAAAACCTTTGCTTTTTCGTGATGAATGGACGCGGCGTTTCTTTCCTCCGGCATGAACATTGTCAGATAAGTCAGAATCTGCAAAAGATGCGACTGAACCATGTCGCGTAATATGCCGACGTGGTCAAAATAGTTGGCGCGTCCTTCAATGTCTTTAGACTCAAGCGCGCTTATTTGAATATTACTGACGTAATCGCGCCGGAACAAAGTCGTCAAAATCGAGTTCGCGTAACGGAGCGATAGCAAGTTTGTGACCGCTTCCTTTCCCAAATAATGGTCGAGCAAGAAAATCTGTTCATTATCGAAGTGTTTGCTTAGTCTTTTTTTCAGTTTTTTCGCCGACGAATAGTCGTATCCGAACGGTTTTTCAATAACCAAGCGCAGTTTTGATTTGATTGTGTTGAAGTTGACCGCGGCGAGATTTTTG
Organism: uncultured Candidatus Peribacteria bacterium; assembly: GCA_964365765.1. Classification (GTDB taxonomy): domain Bacteria; phylum Patescibacteriota; class Gracilibacteria; order UBA1369; family 2-02-FULL-48-14; genus CALRGE01. Next base: position 3,408 of record CAYIRB010000033.1, on the reverse strand, counting down.
AAAATGTCCTCGAAGGCGGAGGGCGGTACGGAAAAGTAAGCCATTCTGACACGGTTTTTGTCTTTTTCGATTTGATGCAATTCTTTCAGCAAGTGTTTGAAATCTTTTGCTTCCGAATATTGACCTTGAACATAGAAAATGTTTTGAAGGAATGCGTACATTTTTTTGTCTTCCACCATTTGTGTTCTCTCACGAACGGATTTTTCGAAAAAATTTCTGAACCGTTCATTGCTCATCGCTGTTCTGCCGTAGCCCACGATTTTAAAATCTTTCGGCGTGCGGCCTTCGGCCGCCAACTGATAAAGCGCGGGAAAAAGTTTAAGCTTGGCCAGCGATCCGGATGCACCGAAAATCACCAATGTGAAATTATTTTCCGCTTTTTGAAATTCTATTTTTTTCATTCCCAGTCGGTGTGAAAAGTTCCTTCGCGGTCTATTCTTTCGTAGCCATGCGCGCCGAAAAAATCGCGGAGTCCTTGAATTAAATTTGTCGGGAGAGAAATTCTTCTCGACGTGTCAAAATGCGTCAGCGCGGACGCGAACGCAATCATCGGCAATCCGTATTTAACCGAGATTCCAAGCAGAATCCTCAAACTGCGTTCGCAGTCTTCTATTATTTTTTTCGCGAAGCTCGCGTGGTACAAACTGCCGGTATTTTTTGAAAATGCGCTTTGAATGTCCAAGAGCATTCGCGTTCTTATTATGCAACCGCCCTGCCATACACGCGCGATTTCAGGCAGACTCAAATTGAATTTATACTCCTTATCGGCGGCGCGAAGAACTTCAAAGCCCTGTTCAAAATTGATTAAGCGCGCCATTAACATCGCCTTGCCGAAATGTTCCACCAATTCCGAAACGACCATGTTCGGCACGTCCTCGTGTTTGGGATAAATTTTGTCGAGTTCGATTCTGGCGGCTTTGTCGGAAGACAAAATTCTCATATAAACCGAGGAAGTAATGGAAAGCGCCGGTACTCCGAGGTTCAAGGATTCTTCACTCGTCCAAAGGCCGGTTCCCTTCTGGCCGGCCTTATCGGAAATCAAATCGATAAGATCGTGCGCATTTTCTTTTTGCCGCAGCACTTGCGAAGTTATAGTCGTCAGATATGAATCCAGAAGGCCTTTGTTCCAATCGTCAAAAAATTCGGCAATCTCCTCATTCTTCAATTTGTAGACCGAGTGGAAGAAGTCGTACACTTCCGAAATCATTTCCATCTCGGCGTATTCGATTCCGTTATGCACCATTTTCACGTAGTGGCCGGCGCCCGCGTTGCCCATATATGAAACACATGCTCTGCCGGTGAAATCTTCTGCCGCGATTGATGAAAGAATCGGCTCCATCGCCTTCCATGCTTTTTCCGAACCGCCCGGCATAATACTTGGACCCGTCAGCGCTCCGGCTTCCCCGCCGGAAATTCCGGTACCCAAAAAATGGACGCCCTTCGGTTGCAGTTCCCTTTGAATAATTTCCGTATCCCTGAAGTGAGAATTTCCGCCATCCATTACGGTATCGCGCGCTTCTAAAAACTGCGAGAGTGTTTCCATGACTCCGTTCATGGCGTCGCCTGCGGGAACCATCACAATAATTTTGCGCGGCTTCTCCAAACTCTCCATAAAATCTTCAAAATCATTCGGGATATAAAAATTTTCGTTTGGAAATTTCTCGGCCAATTCACTCATTTTTTCCTTGTGGCGATTCCATAGGGAAATGCGGAATCCCTTGTTCGCGATATTGCGAGCAAGTGCTGCTCCCATGGTACCAAGGCCTATAAGTCCCAGTGTGGATTTCATTTAATAATTGCGAATTTTATTTGGCGGGATTGCTTTCCATCAACTCTTCATCACTCATTCTTTCCGCGGATTCCCTGAGTTTAACGAGAACCGTCTGGATGCCGATTAGAGCGAATCGGCGGATTTTTTCTTCATCAAACACCATCGCGCGGCGGTCAAAATATTCGTCCAGAGAATAAATGAGCAAGTCGAGAACCAGGGACTTCAATTTTTGGTCGGGCGTCAACACGGCCGCCAGAGTTCTGTTCGGCATTAAATTACCGGCTGTTAAAATTTCATGGCCCCACGCGTTCAGTTCCCCCCTAATGTTTTGAGGAAGGGTGTCGTCGTAGATTGGTTCAAGCCCCTCCGCGGACTTTTGCTTTAAATCGACTTCCAAATCTTTTTCAAGGTCGGTGTCGGATATCATCAAAATGGCGAGTATCAGCGCGCCCGGCACATTTTGTTCGAGCAGATTCACAATTAAGAACACAATGTCGGAATGGCCGTTTTTTTGAAGGAACTTCATAAAGATTCTGGCGAGTTTGTCCTCCATGATTTTTTGACGGGCTTGATGACCGGCTATCGCTTTTGCCGCGGCCGCGCTTTTCCGCATTTGCTCGCGAAACCTTTCCGCCGCCTCCGCTGAATTTTGGCCATCCGCGTTATCCAGTCCGAAAAAGGATTCCAATGTCATATTATTTTGCTAAAAACCCGCTATAAAATCTTAGCCTAAAAATCCGACGATTCCAAGATAATTAAAGAGGCAAAACGTGAACCAAGGTGTTCACTTTTCTTTGGCCGTTGAATTTCAGCAGTTTTTTCTCATTAAAACCAACTTTTCCGTCTATCAAAGCGAAAAGAGTGAAATCCCTTCCCATTCCAACATTATTACCGGGGTGCCAAACTGTTCCCTTTTGCCTTACGATAATCGAACCGGCTGTCACGGTTTCACCACCGAAGGCCTTGACGCCTCGTCTTTTCGATCTGGAATCTCGTCCGTTACTGGTCGAGCCTGCGGCCTTTTTATGTTACATATTGTCTAAATAAACTAAACGCCCGCTGATTTTATTGGTAAATCCTCCAATTTGCAAGCCGAATTGAGTTTTAACCTGTTATATGGTATAATTACCTGATATGAAAAAACTGATTACGTTGGCGCTGGCATTGACCCTGTTAATTGTTCCGCTTTCATCGGCGGAAGAGGCCGTGTCGGCCGAAAATTCCGGACAAAATGCCGTATTGCTGCAATTGGAGCAGAAATTGGCCGAAGCCAAATATAGATTTTACATCCTTAAAAATAATGTAAAAAGCGCCAATCAAAATATTGAGGAAATCGAGACGCAAGTGAGTACTTTGCAAGAGGCTCTGAATATCATCGACAAGAATATCATGGATACCAAGGACAAAATTTTGAGCGTGAAGACGCAAATCGAGAGTAAAAAAATGGAAATCCTGGATACGGAAGAAGACATTCAAATGAAAGAACTGGAAGTCGCCGACCAAAAGGCGGTTGTCGGGGATTTGATGCTCCTTTTATATGTCAAAAGGGGGATTTATTACGACGATGGCGGCGTGAACGCAGTAAAAGTTCTGGCGAGCGAGGACAGCATTTCCGAAACCCTTCAAAAGGTCACTTT
>CAYIRB010000032.1:0-11649 GCA_964365765.1 uncultured Candidatus Peribacteria bacterium | reverse complement strand
GACCCGAGATACCTTGCGCCGCTGTGCAAAGAACACCATGCCATCGCGCACGCGATAAACCTTAAAGTTCAAGAAAAACGGTTTGGCTAAATCGCCGCGCGTGATATAATCGGCGGGATGGATGATATGTTTATTCCCGACGAGGAGCAGGATGCCGATGAGGCGACCGCTTTTTCCAAGAAGGAAATTCAGACGGAGCATGTTCGAAAAGAGGGAAATACGGGAATCGATGCGTCGTCTTATGTGAAAATAACTTTTGACAGGTTCGTGACTCTGGTTGCGAACCACAGTTTTCTGGATGTCGTCGAGAAAAATAAGGATCAGGAAGTAATTATCAGCACGAATTTGCTAACGGATTTGGCGAACGCCAGAGGTTTGTCACCAAAAACGCGGGGGCCGATTATATTTGGAGCGGGACTTTTAATAGGGGGACTTGTTATAAAATTTTTGCTATGAGATATAAGCGAATAATGTTGAAAATTTCAGGCGAAGTGTTGGGCGGTAGCAACGGAGGCGAAGCCGGAGTTGGCATTGATTCGAATGAGTTATTTAAGTTGTGCATGGAAATAAATGCTTTGGTGAAGGCCAAAGTGCAGGTTGCGATTGTAGTCGGTGGCGGGAATTTTTGGAGATTTCGCGACAATAAAAAATTGAAAATTTCCAGGGCGGATTCCGACGCGATAGGAATGATGGCGACCGAGATGAACGCAAGACTTTTGCAGGATGCCATGAGATTTTTGGGCATGAAGGCGACCGCGCTTTCTCCGCATGTGGCGGAGACGTACTCGTCGGCGAGGGGCCGTGAGCTTTTGGCCGGCGGTGCAGTCGTGATTTGCGGCGGCGGAACGGGGAATCCTTATTTTACCACCGACTCGGCTGCGGCGTTGCGCGCCTTGGAATTGGATTGCGACGTTTTGATGAAGGCGACAAAAGTCGACGGAGTTTACGACAGCGACCCGGTAAAAAACAAGAACGCAAAATTCTTCGAGAATATTTCCTATGATGAGGTTTTAAAGCGTAAACTTGAAGTAATGGATTTGAATGCGATTGTGCTCGCGAAAGAAAACGGACTGAAAGTCCGGGTCTTTAACTTGAGGAAATCCGGGAATTTGTTAAAAGCGGTAAAGGGCAAAAAAATCGGTACTTTAATTTCATAATATGTTCCCTGAACTAATAAAAAGTCTGGAAAAGGTGCTGGCGCACCTGGAGGATGAATTCAGAAAACTTCAAATCGGGAGGGCTTCCGCGAGCTTGGTGGAGGGTATAACGGTTGAAGCTTACGGCTCCATGCAGGCCGTGAAGGCGATCGCCGGCGTTTCGGTTCCGGACGCGAAAACCATTCAAATTCAACCCTGGGACAGAGGAATGTTGGCCGCTATAGAAAAGGCGATTCGGGTTTCGGACTTGAATTTAAATCCCGTTAATAACGGACTTTCGATTATTTTGTCGATTCCGCCTTTGACGGAAGAAAGGCGCAGGGATTTGGTGAAGGTCCTGAACCGTTTGGCGGAGGAGTCAAAAATTTCAGTGCGAAATTTGCGGCATGAATTTATGACAAAAATTAAGAAGATGGAACATGATAAGGAAATAGCGGAAGACGAAAGCAACAGGTTGGACAAGCAAATGCAGGAAAAAGTGGATGAAATAAACAAGAAAATTGATATGATGGCGAAGACTAAAGAACAAGCAATAATGACAATTTAAAAATGATTTTTTTAACGGCGATAGTCTTCATTGTTATATTTTCCGTGCTTATCTTGGTGCATGAAGCCGGGCATTTTTGGATGGCCAAACGCGCCGGCGTTAAAATCGAGGAATTCGGTTTCGGATTGCCCCCGCGCATTTTTGGAATCAAAAAAGGAGAGACGATTTATTCGATCAATTGGATTCCTTTCGGCGGGTTTGTGCGAATGCTGGGCGAGGATGCTGTGGGCGAGGATGCGCTGAAGAGCAAAAGAAGTTTTGTGAATCAGTCTTTTTGGAATCAGACAAAAATCGTTTGCGGCGGAGTTTTTATGAATTTCGCGCTGGCCTTTTTGCTTTTGACTTTCGGGTTTTTGATTGGCATACAACCCTTGATCGCGGATTCGGAAAGTTTTTACGCAGCGATTGAAAAGGGACAAATCGAACTTGAGGCGGGTTTTGTGGACACAATCACCGGCGACAGAATTTTAAAAGCGAACGGTTCAGTTTTGAATAGCATAGAGGATTGGAATACCGTGGATGCCGGTGCCGAATTGCTTGTTTCCAGAGGCAGTGATTTGTTTATCGTCAATCCGGACAAGGAGGCGTTCGAGAAAATGGACGTGGCACCCACATATATCAACAGAATGATTTATCTTTCGGACAATAATTCACTTTTTGACCAAAAGTTGAAGAGCGGCGACGTGATTTTATCCGTTGAAGGAAGTCAGATTTTTGACGCGGCGGGTTTTATGAAAGCGATGGCCGGCAAAACTTCTATTGATGTGAGCTACTTCAGGCCCGGGCAGGGAGTTTTTGAAAGCAATGTGCTTTTGCCGCCCATGTATCCGGTGATAAGTTATATTGAAAGGGCTTCGCCGGCGGAAGAAGCGGGTTTAGCCGTTGGTGATAAGGTGAAGATGATAGATGGAAAGCGCATTTTATCCGCGGAGGATGTGGTTGAAGCAACAAACGCTTTCGGCGGCGATACTATCGGATACACGGTTATTCGGGACGGGGCGGACATTTCTTTCAATGTGCCTTTGAGGGAGGAAGACAGAAGGGTGGGTGTGGCTGTCGCCAATCTGATAGTGCAAGCGACCGAGCTTTCTTTTTATGAAGGTTTGGCGCCGGAGACCATCATGAAAATACAGGACGTGAGGTACGGGTTGCGTGCGCCGGTTCAGGCTTTAAGCGACATGTGGCATTTGGGCAAGTTGACAGCTGTGATGTTCGTGAAGGTTTTGGGCAATTTTGTAAGCGGAGGAACCGTGCCGGCGGGTGTTTCGGGTCCGGTTGGCATTGCGCAAATGACTTATGTGTTTTTGCAGGACGGCTTCGCGGCCATTATTCGCTTTACGGCGCTTCTCTCCCTAAGTTTGGGAGTTATCAATATTCTGCCCATTCCCGCCTTGGACGGAGGCAGGTTCCTGTTTATTTTGGCGCAGGGTATCACAGGTAAGAAAGCCAATCCGAGAATCGAAAGTTGGATCCACGGCGCCGGCTTTATTTTCTTGTTATTATTCATCGCTTACGTGACCTTCAACGATGTGTTGAGATTATTTTAGGCAATGTGTCAAAGCGAATTTTTTTTTGAAACTTGATTTGAGCGAGCGTGAAGCCTTAAAATGCTAGTCCATTCATTCGTTCGATATGGTGGCAGTTGCTACGGAACGGGAGCTTTGGCTTCGCGTCCTCGAAAAAATTGAACCCGAAATAAAAAGGCCGCATTTCCTGACTTGGTTTCAAAATACCGGAATTTTGTCTTTTCAAGATGGCTTATTGGTGATCGGGGTTCCAAATTTGTATGCTAAGGACTGGCTGGAGCATAAGTTTAACGCCCAGTTGATGAGCGCGATTCGATTCATCGAGCCGGCCGTCAAGGAGGTGATGATTGAGGTCAGACCCGAATTTCATGTTGTGAACGCCGGCAAGACACTTGATGTGAATAAAATTTTCGGAAATGAAAAGAAACCGCGCAAACTGCCCGGAAGGCAGGAAGTGCGATTGGTGGAGGGCGTGGCGAGCAAATGTTTGAATCCGAAATACACTTTGCATAATTTCATTATCGGGCAAAACAGCAGATTGGCGCATGCGGCTTGCTACTCCGTGGCTCATAACCCCGGAACTGCTTATAACCCCTTGTTTATTTACGGCGGCACCGGACTTGGCAAAACGCATTTGTTGCAAGCCACGGGAAACGAAGTATTGAGGAACGATCCCGACAAAGTCGTTGTGTACATGACAAGCGAACGTTTCACCAACGAGATAGTGGAGGCGATCGGCAAGAGAAGTTCAAAATCCTTTAAAGACAAATACAGAAAAGTCGACTGTCTGATTATCGATGATATTCAGTTTTTGGCGAATAAGGAAATGACGCAACAGGAATTTTTTCATACTTTCAACGAACTTTACGACAACAACAAGCAAATCATTATAAGTTCCGACCGGCCGCCGCGCGACCTTGCCGGACTTGAAGAGCGCCTTGTCAGCAGGTTTGGAATGGGCATGATTGTGGATGTGCAACAGCCGGATTATGAGACAAAGCTGGCCATTTTGCAGGTAAAGTGCCGGGAACATCAGGCCTTATTGCATCCGGAGGTTTTGGAGTTTATCGCGAAAAATACGGCCGAGTCAGTCCGGGAACTTGAAGGTGTGCTTTTGCAGGCTATCGCGGAATCACAGTTGGAACATACCACGCCAACGGTTCGTTCCGTTTCGAATATTTTCAAAAAACTGAGAAAAGAAACTTCATTTGAGGCCGTTGCTGAACAAGGGCCGGGCCGTGCGCGAACTTCGGAAGAAGTCGTGGAAGTGGTGGCCGCGTACTACAAAGTCGCCAAGGCGGAAATTTTCGGAGAGGGGCGTAAGCGTGAAGTGATGCAACCCCGCCAGGTCGCGATGTATCTTATCCGACACGAACTGAATTTTCCATACGAAAAAATCGGTGAGGACTTCGGCGGCAAAAACCACACGACCGTCATGCATGCCTGTGAGAAAGTCATTAAACAGCTCAAGAAGGATTCAAATTTGATTCAAGCCCTCAATTCCATTAAAAGGGATATGGGTTTTTAAATTATGAACTATACGTATTACCGACGTTATCGGCCTCCCAAAAAGAGGGAAACCTTCTCCTCGTTTTTTTGGCTTGTGATTATTATGCTCGCCGGCGTTTTTTTGTTGAAGTCCTGCTTCGGTTCGATAGCCGATAAGAACAATGAAAAGCGCGATGAGGCGATTCTTTCGATTGATAAAGGCTCGGCGGAAATCAGGGTATGGGGTGAGGATAAAGCGGAGCCTGCCGCGAACTCTCAAATTATTTTTGAGGGCGATGAAATTTCGACTCCGGAAGGCGCTTACGCCACTTTAACCTTTTACAACGGCACTAAAGTTTTTCTCGATCAAAAAACCCGCATGGCTTTTTCGGAAGTAAAAACGGAAGGCAAAGATGACTTTATGACTCTGAAACTTGAAGACGGGCGAGTCTTTGTTAAACAAATTCCGAGCGAAGAAGGGCAAATGCGTTTGAGCGTAGAAACCGACGTGATGAATATCCAGTCTTATCAAGCACAGTATCTTGCATCAAACATTCCGGACAACGAGTACGTTTATGTTTTTAACGGTGAAGTCGATGCGGATTTGGTGGATAGAAGCGGCGGGTCCGACGTGGTAATTGAACGTACGATTCTGAAGGATTCTCAAAAAATCGCCATGCCCGACACCAAACAAAAATCGCTCCTTGCGCGGGATTCCGTAACTTTGGTGGAGGACTCCGGCGACGACTTTGCGAGCGATCCTTTTTATACTTGGATTTTTATGAACGACGGAATTATTGAAGAGACGTCGACCGGTGAAGTTAGCACTGAAACCGAGGCGGATGTCACTGAAACTTCGACCGGAACGGTAGTTGAGGCGAATACACTCATTATTTCTGTTACTTCACCGATTTCTCCCGCGACAGTCGAGAAAGACGGAATTGCAATTGAAGGAAAAATCGTTTCCGGTGATCCCGTGAGTGTTACCGTGATGTGGGATGGCAACAACGCACCTTACACTTTAAAAGGCTTTCAACAAGGCGACTCAACGTTCCGTTTCGTCGCCACTTCCGAATATAAAAATTTAATCGTCGGCTCGAATACTTACACGGTTACCGCCTATGACGCGGATGGAAAGGCCGGCAACACCGTTACGGTAATAGTCAACGCGAGCTTTTAAAGGTAATGGGCTTTGTTCGCTTCATGTTCTTCGTTTGTGATGGCAAAAATCGTGTCGCCGCTTTCCGGATCGGTGAGATAGAACCAGTATCCCGAACTTTCGGGGTAAATCGCCGCGGTGATTGTGTCCAGTCCCGGATTGCTTACAGCGGTTGGCGGGAGTCCTTTATTGAGCCGGCTGTTGTAGGCGTTGTCGTCCGCTAGTTCCTCCAAGCTCAGTTCGCCGTCATTGTCAAAATAGAGCATAGTCGCGTCGATGCCCAGAGTCCAGTCATTGTCGAGGCGTTTCCAAATTATTCCCGCCACAAGATCGGTGTCATCGGGGTGAGTCACGTAGTTCACTTCTTTTTCGAGCATTGAAGCGACTATGATTATGTCGCGAAGACTGCGCTTGGAACCGGCGATGTCCGCCAGCATTTGCGCGCTTATTTTATTTTCGAAATTCGTCAGCATTTGATTTATCAGAGTTTGGACTGAAAAGCTCGCGCCGTCCAAAAAATATGTGTCAGGGAAAAGAAAGCCTTCAAGACTGTTGTCGCGGTCGAATTTGCAGTTGAATGTGCAAAGTTTGAAGTCGCCCTTCTTTATCAGTCCCAAGTCCGCGAGTTCTGCGTCTATGTCTTCGATGGTTTCACCTTCTTTGACCGTTATGGCCATTTCGCCGGTTCCTTGAGTTGTTAAAACAGTCACGATTTCCCGAATCGTCATGTTCGGGGAGAGCACGAATTTGCCGTAGCGAAGTTTGTCGCTTAGATCTTCACTTTCGACCGTTCGCAGAAAACTGCGGAAGTCGACTATCAGGTCTTTTTTATCAAGACCTTTGGCTATTTCCTTGGCGTTTTCACCTTTCGCGATTTGAAAAATCACTTTTTCGGTGCTGTTTTTGTCGACGGCTTCATTTATGTCGTAACGCCAAAGAGGGTCCCAAAAGTGCCAGACGCCGTACAGGACTAAAGCGAGAACCGCGAGTTGGATCAGTCGTTTTTCCATCAGTTCGAAGCGTCAGGTGCGCCGCCGCCCAGTCCCGGAATTCCCATATCACCCATAACGTCGCGCATTCTTTCCGCGGCGATTTCCTGGGATTTTTTGACGGCTTTGTTGAAGGCGGTCAAAAGGGCTTTTTCGAGTTTCATTTTGTTTTCGGGCTTCATCATGTCGTCCGCGATTTTTACTTCCACCACTTCCTGTTCCCCGTTTATCGTTACTGTTACGCCCTCAAACTCCGCCTCTATGTGTAAATTTGCCAAGTCTTTTTTGATCTGTTTCGCTTTCTTTTGAAGTAAGTACATGTCTTTTGCTTGTCCGAACATTCCCATAAATTATTGTTAGATTGTAGGGGGATTATAGCAGAAAAATTTTATTTGTTAATGCTTCGCTCGACAAATTACGGGAATTGATGTATAAAACAGATAATGTTCAATAAAAAGCTGGAAAATTCGGTCTGTGATAAGTTTTTGGACGCCGCTCTGGTCGTGGAACAAGCCCCTGAGGGGTATAGGAATGTTTTACTCGCACAAGGCGTTTACTCATTGTCCACGCGCAATATCCTTGGCGCAACCTTGGATGTGATGAGTTCGAGCCTCGGATACAAATCCGCCGAGTTGGTTTTTCATAACGACATGATTCGCGATCAGCTTACGAAATTTTTGCGAGATTTCAGGCCGATTCATGATGAGTTGAGAGGAAGTGATGAAACCGATGTATTGAGTCGAATGAGGTTTGTGGAAGAAAGCGCAGGACGCGTCCGAGCGAGACTTAAACTCGTGTTTGAGCGTAGCGGCCCGGAGCATATGTTTACATTCAATTTCAAGCCCGGGATTTTGCACGGTTTTCGTACTTATCAAACTGTGGGCGACTCGGCCTTAAGAGCGATAGGTGCGTGATTATTTATTTTAGCTTGCGCTTGGCACAAGTGTTGGTTAAAATCACCCAGTCTAAAAAAAACATGGAACAAATCGTACTGAAAGCGCGAGTGAGGGATAAAACAATCCGAGCAAACAGCCTCAGAAGGATGAAGCTGGTTCCCGCCGAATATTACGGGCGCGGGGTTGAGAATATGAGTTTGCAAATTCCTTACGGAGATATTCGAAGGGCTTACAAGCAGGCCGGAGGAAACACGATTATTGATTTGGATGTTGACGGAAAATCGCTTAAGGCGCTTGTGCATCATGTTGATTATCATCCCGTTACGGATGACATATCGCACGTGGAATTCATCAACGTGGATATGAGTCAAGCCATTCAAACTCGAGTTAAAATCAAACTTGAAGGTATGCCGCTCGCGGTTAAAGACCTTCAGGGTACTCTTGTTCAAAACCTTCATGAAATTGAAATCAAGTGTTTGCCGTCCGACTTGATTCACGAAGTCGTTTTGAATGTTGAGCCGCTTGTGGACTTTAATATTTCCTTGAAGGTTTCAGATCTCAAACTTCCCGAAACAATCAAACTGCTTACCGACCCGAGTATTACAGTCGCAACCGTTGTCGCGCCGAGAGATGAAGAAGAAGAGAAGCCGGCTGAAGAAGTCGATTTGTCCAAGATTGAAGTTACTTCCGAAAAGAAGGTTGAAGAAGGCGCCGAGGGTGCCGAGGCGGCTAAGCCGGAGAAACCCGAGAAGGCTGAAAAGAAAGAGAAGAAAGAGTAGAAACTTAAATAAAAATATCGTCTACTGCGTTGAAATAAACTTTTTTATCCTCATGTACGTCTCGTACACTGCGGTAAAAAAGTTTATTTTGTCTTGTATCCAATATTTTTATTTAAGTTTCTTCAGTTAATCAACTCTTCAAGAATCTTGCGCATCGTTTCGTATTCGCCCTCTTTTGCCGTTTCGGTCGGCTGGAGTTTCAGTATGAATTGTTCGCCGAGAGCAACTTCGTTGGGCAAGAGGCAAAGCGGCAGGTTCACGATTTCTTCAGTCGCGCCCATTTGCAGGCGCAGTTCCGCACTGTTCTCATTTCTATTGAGAAAGGTGGCCAGATACTGGTATTTGAGCGGATTAAACATGTGGCGTTTGTGGTGGTCGGTAAGTCTATGGGAAATAATGAGTCAGAGCAAGCTCTTGTTCGTTGACTCAGAGTGTTAATATATTTTGATATGTTCCCGGGAACAGTTTTTCTTGCTAATTAGTGCCTTTTATGTAGAATAAGAACATATTTGTCGTAATCTTCAATTATGTTTTATGATGGTTGGCATGGTGGTGAGGATGGGTGCCGTCTTCGCCCTCGGCGGGCTGCGCATTATGAAGGGATGAATAGAGAAGATATACTTGCCGATATTGATAGAAGAAAAGCTGAAATAAAAGTTAATGCACAGCGCGGATTGGTAAGAGATGCAGTTGAGGCATTGTTGGAGGATGTTTTGGCTGCTTTCCCCGATGGACATGATGCAATATTGAAGGAATATTATGAATTGGAGCGGGAGGGTAAAAAGGGTGAGGCGGGTAAGTATCTTGAAATGGCCCGCAATAATTCTACTCGAATTGACGTGTCTCATGAAATTTGGAAAATGGAGAGTTTTTTGATGAATGTTGTTCCTCTCGGGAATGGTGAATCGGAAGAAGATTGGAGGACAAGAGCTTATCCGGTTTTAGGAACGAGTAAGGAGGAAATTGAGAGAATTACTATAGATGGAAGAATAAATCAGGCGAAGACTCTGTTGTCTATTATAAGATTCTTATCCGCGAAAGGTTTTCAGAGTCTTGGTGAGTCTGAAAAGTTGGATCTTGCCGTATGTCTGAAGGGTTTAGAAATTTCATTGTCACGTGCCAACCGAAACTTTGATAGTATTGGTGCGCGTAGAGAGGAGTTAAAGCCCGTCCGCGACCTTGTTGGAAAAGTCCCTGTTGTTAATAGTTATTTGCATAATTTGGCTTGGATTTTGAAAAAATATCCTGAGGTTAAATAGCAATGCGTGTGTGTTTTTTCAGGTTACAATTGACTCCCGGGAGTCAGGTATAACATGCACCCTTTTTGAGTCAAATTGATTACAGCAATGACTTCACCGCGATCATCGGAGCGATCAAAAGCGCAATTGTATTGATAACTTTAATCAATGCGTTCAAAGCTGGACCGGCTGTGTCTTTGTATGGATCACCGACCGTGTCGCCGACTACCGCCGCATGGTGTGCGACGGAGTTCTTGCCGCCGTGGTTTCCGTCTTCAATGTATTTTTTGGCGTTGTCCCAAGCTCCTCCGGCGTTGCTCATGTTTATCGCCATTAAAAGTCCCGTAACAATTACTCCGGCAAGCAGTCCGCCCATGGCAAGAGGGCCCAGTATGAATCCCACAAGTAAGGGGGAGGCCACCGCGATTACTCCCGGAAGAATCATTTCTTTAAGCGCGGCTTTGGTCACGATGTCCACGCAAGTGTTGTATTCGGGTTTTGCTTTTCCTTCCATAATTCCTTTGATTTCGCGGAACTGTCTGCGAACTTCTTCAACGATGCTGAAGGCGGCTTTTCCCACCGCTTCCATCAAGAAAGCCGAGAATAGGAAGGGCAACATACCTCCGATAAACAAACCGATTATTACCCTGTAGTCCGAAATATTGAAGTCGAAGCTGGAAGTCGAATGTTTCATTAACTCTTCGCCGAATGCCTGGAAAAGTACGAGTGCGGCGAGTGCGGCGGAAGCAATGGCGTAACCCTTTGTTACGGCCTTTGTTGTGTTTCCGACTGCGTCTAAGGCGTCCGTATTTTCACGAACCGCCGCGGATAGTTTGGCCATTTCCGCAATTCCTCCGGCGTTGTCCGTGATAGGTCCATATGAATCCATCGCGATAACCATTCCGGTGGTCGAAAGCATGGCTACGGCCGCGATTGCGATACCGTAAACACCGCTTTGCAAAACGGAATTCGCGCCGAGCCAGTAGGCCGCGAAAATTCCGGCAACGATAATTAAAACCATGGGAAAGGTTGAATGCATTCCCACTCCGAGTCCCGTGATAAGATTTGTACCCGCGCCGGTCTCGGAAGATTTCGCTATTTTTCGCACGGGACTGTAAGACTTGGAAGTATAGTATTCAGTTACAATGTTGATCAAAAGAGTTATTACAAGACCGACGACCGTGGCGAAGAAAATGTTTATGTCATTGATCATGTATTTCGTCGCGAAGTAGAATCCGACTCCGGAAACGATGCCCGTGACCAAAGTCCCTTTATAAAGAGCCGCCATAATGTTTTTGCTGTTTTCGCCCAATTTCACAAAGTAAATTCCGATGATCGAAGCAACGACCGCGATTGAACCGAGAACGAGCGGAAATTCGATTCCGATTTGCCCGATTTTGTCGGTCAAAGTTGATGCCGCCAAAACCATGGCCGCTATCAATGTGACCGCGTAAGTTTCAAACAGGTCGGCTCCCATGCCGGCGCAGTCTCCCACGTTGTCGCCCACGTTGTCCGCGATCACCGCCGGATTTCTTGGATCGTCTTCCGGAATACCTTTTTCAATTTTACCCACAAGGTCGGCTCCCACATCCGCCGCTTTTGTGAAAATGCCTCCACCCACGCGGGCGAAGAGAGAAATCAATGATGCTCCAAACCCGAATCCGATCAAAATACCGGGAACTTCCGAAACGGGAATTTGGAAAGAGTTCACAAAAAGCCAGTAAAGCCCGGATACTCCCAAAAGCGCCAAGCCCACAACCGCGAGGCCCGTGACCGCGCCGCCCCTGAAGGCGACTTTAAGCGCGGCACCCAAACTTTCTTTTGCCGCGGCGGCTGTTCGAATGTTTGCCCTGACCGCAACGCCCATACC
>CAYIRB010000031.1:0-12521 GCA_964365765.1 uncultured Candidatus Peribacteria bacterium | reverse complement strand
CATGGCTTTATATTTTGACTCTTCGGCGGAGTCTATTTCCCTCAAGGCATCAGATGCATCCAATGTTCTATCAACACCCTTTTTGACCATACCTTTCACGTACGTCAATAATGACGACTTTTTAATATCTTCACGCTCCGCTGCCTCACTTTTTTCCTTGTCCGTGAGTGGAGGCTTACCGGGAACAATTGTCGGTTCATCACCGGCAAAATCGTCGACGTCATCCGAGTCGGGGAGCCCCGCTTGGAATGCGGATCCTCCTGCGTCTTCACCTGGTTTTAATGGGTCCGGTGCCATATGTGATGAAATATATTTTTTCCTTCATGTAATTATACCTTAATATGACTTTTGGGTCAACTCTGAAAGTTTGCGGAATTTTATGAGTCTTATATGGTGGCGCTGTAATTGAAATTTATGAAAATCGCCAGGTCGCCGGAATTGGACAGAGTGTGGAAGTTTTTCGGACCTTTGTTTTTGGTTTTGTTGGGCGCGGATCAGGTGTCAAAGTGGTGGGCGGCCGCGAATTTGCAAGGCGGGCCCGACAAGGATTTCGGGCTGGTTTTGTCATACAACGATGGCATAGTATTCGGGTTGGATTTACCTCTATGGATGATTTGGGTGATGACCGTGGCGGTTTTGGGACTTGGAGTTTGGCTTGTGATTGAGAACAAATTATGGCGAAATCACTGGCACCTTACCGGACTCGCTCTTTTGTTGGCGGGCGGCCTGGGAAACGCGGTTGACAGGTTACGAATGGGCTATGTTGTCGACTTTCTAAAAGTTTATTGGTGGCCCACCTTCAATTTGGCCGACGTGTTTATTGTTTCGGGCGTGATTTTATTCGCCTGGGAATTTTTGATTCGAGAAGACCTTTTTGGGGAGCTTTAAGAAAGTTTTTACCGGATACAATTGATCGTCCCAGCCTATGTTCAAGTTTTTTTCGCGCACCGCCAGCGATATCGCCGCCGGCTTGTGCGTCTGCCTTTAATTTTGGCGTGCCCTTGGAGTTTTCGCTTCTGTGAATTTCCGTTGTGGCGCGTTCGCCGAGCATGTTGAAAATAAGTTCGAAATCATCCATGTGGTCGCGTAAATTTTCTCGTTTCAAACTCTTCATTTTCTTATATGCATGCGGAGTTACACCAAATGTGGCTTTGGAAATTTCCGCGGTCAGGATTTCGTAATCGGTGTATTCAGCCCCGCGATTTTTCCATTCGTCCGTAAGTTCTTCACGAATTGCAATTCCGCGCATTCGTTTTTCGATCCAATCGTCGGGATAGCCTTTGGCTTTATAAAGAGCTCGAGTTCGCTTAGTGGCAAGTTCCGGATCTTCGATTTCTTGAATGCGCTCATATCCGACTTTCGCCAGCCACCGTTTGAAAGGTTCGGCTTTTGGAGAGGGAATTGATTGAATTATACGAAAAAGGCCTTCGGTATTTGCACAGTCGGTGGCGTATTTTTTCCCGTCTGAAGCCACTAATTGCAGTCCGTGACAAAATGTCACGCCCTCACTTCCTTCCTCTATAAGTCTTTGTTTCAGCTTTCTCCAATAGGCTCCTGGATCGGCACTCTCCGAGAGCACACCACATACATCCACCAGGGAAAACCACCACTCGTTTTCATGAAAGGTTTTCCTGATTTTCTTGCCTTTAAATAAAGAGATTTTTGTTGTTTCCATACTCCGACATATTGCTTGTAATATTTGTATACGGCAAACAAAATTTCATTTTAGAGGTTGATTTTTGTTGTCAGATGGCTGACAACACTACGATTTTATAATGTCCACGGCTTCGTCTGTGAGTTTTTTCATCAGCCCCAAGGGAGCTTTTTGGCCGGTTATAATTTCAAGAAGCGGCGCGCCTTGATGCAAAAACCAAACGTCGCCGGAAATTATGTGTTTTACGTTTGCGGCTTTCGCTTCTTCAAGGAAAAGGCTGGTTTTGCCGTAGACGGCGTCCATCGCGAGTTGGACGTTTTTCCAAAGCGGAAAGGGTACGAGAGTCGATTGGCTGGGCTGGTAACTCGCCGAGGTCGCGTTCACAATTATGTCGGGTTCGCCGTCCCATTTTCGCATGTCGGGAATTTGAGTAATTTGCATTTTTTCGGCAAAGGCTTTCGCGCGTTCGGATGTGCGATTCCAAATGGAAACGACAGCGCCTTCTTTGTGGAAACCGTAAGCGGCCGCGCGGGCGGCACCGCCCGCGCCCAAGACTAAAATATGTTTGCCTTTGATGTCGGGAATCAGAGATTTAACCGCGCCCAAGGCGCCGAGCCAGTCCGTGTTATAGCCTTTTAGTTTATATGGAAGCTCGCCATTCGGCGAGTGTCCAAGAACCAAATTCACGGCGTTAATCGCCTTGGATTCGTCCGTGCTTTCATCTAAAAAAGCCAAGGAAGGTGTTTTGTGCGGCATTGTCGTAACCGCGCCCGCCAGTTCGCCCGATCGAATTTTTTCCATTACGAGATGGAGATCCTCGGGGGCGACGTCATGCGTTTCAAAATGTCCTTCAAAACCCAGTTCTTTAAACACACCGTTCGAAACGGGAGTGCAAAGGCAGAAGGAAAGCGGGTGTCCGACTATCCAATATTTTTTCATTGTGCCGTGAGTTTGTTCCAGTTCTCCGAGAATACCTTGGCCAGAACCGCCTTGGAAAGCTTGAGTCCCATATATTTTGCGCCCGGATTCGATCTTGAGTCAAATTCGGATTCCGTCAAAATTGAAATGTAATCTCTATACAAAGCTATCAACCAATCGCGATCTTTACTTTCAAAACCGGTCACTACGTTATCGGTCGCGAAGAAAATTCTATCCTGGAAGTCATTGAAGAACTTTCGGAATTCTTCCGTGTTCCCGCTGATCGTGTCAAAGCCCTCCCGCGCGTAATCGATATGACCGAAACTTGTGTCTATGTAGAGATTTGTATACGCCGACATCAAGTCCGTCAGTACGGCGAGATTTTTTGACGAAAGGCAGTAATGCGAACAAATAACCGGCAAAGTCGGGTTAAGGCCGAGCATATTTTCAAATTCCCTCCTGAAATTCGAGGTGCTCACGGGCATGAGCAAAATTCCATTGTTTTCGGAGATTTTCGCGAAGATTTTCAGCATCGTTTGATTGTCCAAAGCGAGCACGTGGTAGTTCTTGTAACCGTCGTAAATCTTTACGCCGAGAGCTCCTTCCTTCATGCAAGTTTCGACTTTTTCGAGCGCGTTAAAGTCATTCGGATCGACAGTGCAGAAATAGGCGAATCTGCTTGAATCAAGCTCGACGGCTTCCTTCAAGGCGTCTTCGTTTTCATCAACTTTCGTATATGTCGCGATCGGACCACCCGTGTAATGCAACATTTCGTCCGGTATGGCCGCCAGAATCATTTTGTCTATTCCCGTCCAAAACATAACTTTATCCAATTTGTCGATTTGATCAAAATTCTCTACAGACTCGTGGATATCGATTATTTTTTGATTTTCCCTGAAATAAAAAATTCCGACAACAAGGAAAGCGACCGCCGCCAGTGCATATAGAGCGAGGGCGTGTTTTTGATTTTTCATAAGCGTGAAGAAATATGTATTATCAGTATGAATCGTATATTAACCATTGTCAATTTATGCGAAGACACCCTTTCCGTTTCGGCAATAAAATCGAGGCGGCCGTGATTCAAGATGATGTTTCGCTGGCTTTGCCCTTCCCCGCGCAGGCAATGAAGCAAGTCCACGGAGATAAGATCATGATTTTTGAAAATTATCATGAGGATCAGATCGGGCATGACGCGATAATTTGCGACAAGCCCGGTGTTACCGTTATTGTAAAAACTGCGGATTGTATTCCGCTCGTAATCGCGGAGGGGAAAGGCGGACTTCGTCCGCTGGTTGCGGCCGTGCATGCGGGCTGGCGGAGCCTCACGAAAGATATCATTCCGAAAACAATCAAGAAAATGGTGGAAATGGGCGCGGCGCCGGAGGATATGAATGTCGGCATAGGCCCCTCGCTCGGGCTTGAATGCAGCGAATTTTCGGATCCGTACAATGAGCTACCGGAGAAATTCCATTGGGCGATTTTGGACGGCAATAAAGTCGACTTGAAAGCTATTGCGTTGAAACAGTTGGAATACGCCGGCGTACAGAGGGAAAATATTTCTCACATGGACATCTGCACAAAATGTGATGAGGGGTGGTTTTCTTTCAGACGAAACGGGTGTAAAGAGAGATTCGGCACAATAATTTCCATAAAAACATGAGCGGAGCAAAAATCGATTTCGCGATTGGCGGACAAGCCGTACTTGAGGGCGTGATGATGAGGTCGCCCAATTATTTCACCGTTTCTGTGCGCGACTCCGAAGGAAACATAAAAATGAAGCAGGAAAAATTCAGAAGTCTGACGCGGACCGGGCTTTGGAAATTGCCGATTATCCGCGGCGCGGTGCAATTGGTGGAGTCCATGATGATAGGCTTCAGGGCGCTGGATTTTTCAAGCGCGGTCTATTCGGGCGAGGAAGATAAAAAAGAGGGAATTTTAGGATACGTTTTCGGTTTGCTGACTATTGTCGCTTCCTTGGGATTGACGCTTTTCATGCTGAAATTCATTCCGCTCTGGGTGGCGGAAAAGGCTTCCGAAACGTGGCCCGTGCTAAAGTCGCATTATATTCTGTTCAACGCGATTGACGGTCTGACGAAAATCGCGATTTTTCTCGGGTATATTTTGGCGATTTCCGCGCTGAAAGACATCAGGAGGGTTTTTCAATATCACGGCGCGGAGCACATGTCGGTTTGGACTTACGAAAAAGGTTTGGAATTGAGCGTGGAAAATGCAAGGGCCCAGAGCAGGTTTCATCCGCGTTGCGGCACAAGTTTCATTTTTATCGTGATTTTCATGAGCGTTTTGGTCTATACGGTTTTGCCGCCGGCGGACAGCTTTATTTTGAAGTTGGCGGAAAGAATCGCGGCCTTGCCGCTTATCGCGGGAATCAGTTACGAGTTGTTGAAATTCAGCGCGAAACACGGAGCGAATCCTTTGATGAAACTTTTTGTTTTGCCCGGACTGACGATTCAAAAATTGACCACGAAGGAGCCGGATGACAAACAGCTGGAAATTGCGTTAAACTCCTTGAGCGAGTCATTAATAATCGAGCGGCGCGAAGGCGAAGTATCCGTTAATTAAGCAAATGGAAATCAGAAAAATCGAAAAAAAGAAAACGCGAATCGCGCTCTTGGTTGACGCGTGGTTCCCTCTTTACGGCGGTGGCCAAGTGCACGCGGCCGAAGTCGCCAAGTACTTGATTGGAGAGCATGGGTATAAAGTCGATATTATCACGAGAGCAATCAAGGGGCGGATGAGCCATTTTGAAAAGGAAATGGTTCACGCGGAAGGTTTGAAGGTGATGGAACTGGGAATAAAGTCGCGATTCGGAAATCCGTTCATGAGGCTTTGGTACATGATTTCCGCGTTTTCCGTTTTGATTTTGGCGCATTTTTTCGGTGAAAAATACGATCTCTACCATTCGCACGCGGTTTCCAGCGCGGTTCCGATGAAGCTGGCATCTTGGATAACGGGCGTGCCGACGGCGATGACGGTGCACGGAACGATTATTTTCAAAAAGGGATTTTCGGTAAAGAAACTTATTGAGAGAATCACATTGCTCGAAACCAGATACAGCCGCGAAATCACGGTGGCGGAGAATTTTTTAAAAGCGCCAAACGTCAATAAAAACGTGGCGGTCATCCCGAACGGAATAAGTTTGGGAGTTTTCGACGCCGTGCGCGATCAAAAAACCGACACGACTTTTGATGCTCTATTCGTGGGGCGGCTTGAACACATAAAGGGGCTGGATGTACTGCTTGAGTCCGTCAAAAAAGTCGTTGAATCAAACGAATTCATACAGTCGCATAAAGATTTTTTGCTGCATATCGTGGGTGAAGGCGCGGAACAAAAATCGCTTGAAAAAACGTGCGAGCGTTTGGAAATCACCAAATACGTGAAATTTCACGGAAAAGTTTCCGGTGAACCCTTGATAGAACTGTACAAAAGTTGCGACTTGTTTGTTTTGCCATCGCGTTCGGAAGGCTTCCCTCTAACTTTGCTGGAGGCCTGCGCGGCCAAATTGCCGATTTTGGCGACCAATGTCGGGGACAACAGTAAACTGGTCATCGAAAAAGTGAACGGGCATCTTGTGGCCCCGGAAGACGTGGAAGAACTCGCGTACTATTTGGAGTATTTCGCTACGAATCCGGGTTTGAAAGAGATGGGGGAAAAAGGCTACGAATTGGTGAAAAACGAATATTCATGGCAAAAAGTGGCGGCCAAAACGGCGGAGATTTACACGGAGTTGCTGAAGAATTCAAACGCGGAAAGAAGAATCGATACCATGCGGATTCTTTCGATTTTTCATGACGCGAGAATGCCGTGGTTTCTGCCGCGGATTTTGGTGGAAAGAAAATTGTATAAGGAAAGTTATAAGGGGCGTTCGCCTTTAAAGTTTTGTTTTACCGTAGATTGCGAACAGTCCTACGGATCGGCGGATTTGCCGCATGAAATCGATCATATCCCCGTTTTCTTGGGGAGATTGGGGGAAATGGCGGAGTCCTTGGAAATGAAAAGCACCGTCTTTGTTCAAGGGGATTTGCTGGAGATTTTCAAAGACAATCTTTGCGAGCTGGAGAATAAGGGCCACGAAATCGGCATTCACGGACTCCATCATGAATTATGGTCGCATGAAAAGTGGTTTTTGAAAGATGTTTGCGCGCCGATCGCGGAGCGTAAAAAATCCGTGAAGAAAATTTGGGAGAATATTGCGGCGAGCGGGCTGAAGGCCGTAAGAGCTTTCCGCGCTCCGAATCTTTTAATCGATGTCGCGAGTCAAAGAATTCTGAAGGAGTCCGGCTTTGAAATAGATTCTTCTTCCGCCGTCATGCTGGGCAAAAAACCTCTGCCGCAAATGAAAGACGGGCTTTGCAAAGTTCCGGTGAGCCGCGACCCCATGCCGCATATCCGCTGGAAGTTTTGTCTGCCGTTCGGGAATTACGTTGTGATGAATATGTACAATTTTTTGAAACTGCCAGACCATGAACTTTTGGGCGCGATCGACAGACTGCGCGAATATCACAGACGAAATAGAATTGCTCCGCATTTGGTGTTTCTCTGCCACAGCTGGGAATTTCAATCGCGGGATGGCATGGACTATCCGAGTGGCGAAAATTTCACCGAACTGTCGAAGAAACTCGCGATGTTGAAGGCTCATATGGATCTGGAATTTATGACCTTAACAGAGCTCTGCACTTCTCTTTATGCCAATAACTGACGTAATGCCGGTTTCCGACTGGCGTGACCTTCAATGCGTCTTGGTGAAGACAAAAAATTACTCCGATGCCGAAGTCGCCGAGGTTTTGATGAATGGGCGAAAATTCAAATACGCGCAAAGTTTCAAGCATCTGCGCGGGGCGGTCGAGTTTTTGTTCGCGAATTTGGAAATGGAAAAAAAGCGCGTTGTTTTTCCAAAATATATTTGCGGATCGGTCGCGCGCGCGGCCGCGCGCGCGGGAATTAAAGTCGAATACTGCGAAGTCGACGCGCAAGGCAATTTGGATCCGGAAGAATTGGGGAAGATGCATTTGGAAGATTGCGGGGCGGTTTTTGTCGCGCACGCATTCGGCAATCCGGCGCAAGTCGGAAAAATCCGTGAGATTTGCGACTCGCATAAAATGTTTTTGGTTGAAGACTGCGCTCATTCGCTCGATATTCAAAAAACCGCCGGTGATTTCGTCCTTTTTCATTTCGGGAAAAGAATCGCGAACGTACACGGCGGGATTTTAATTTCGGCGGATGCCGAGTTTCCAAAATTAAAAACTGCCGGTCATGCCGAATCGGGTGAAATTTTCTCATTGATCTTGAAGAGCGGATTGTTTCGCC
The DNA here is from genome assembly GCA_964365765.1 of uncultured Candidatus Peribacteria bacterium. Lineage (GTDB taxonomy): Bacteria > Patescibacteriota > Gracilibacteria > UBA1369 > 2-02-FULL-48-14 > CALRGE01. The sequence continues at coordinate 4,624 of CAYIRB010000031.1, read as the reverse complement.
CGATTTTAAATTTGTACAGATCGACTAAAAAAATACCCGAGGACATGGATGAAAAATCCGACAAGGCTTTCTCGGTTTGCGCGCCGGCTAGCGAAGGATCAAAGAGGCTTTTTATGCGAAGGCTTAAAATGTACGCGGGCGAGAAAGCTGAAATCGATAAAATATACAGAGCTTATTTTGACAAATTGCCTTCGCATTACCGCGCGGTGTTAAACGAACCGATTAAAGATTTTTTTAATTTCCCGATATTGGCGCCGAAGGATAAAAATCGGGACGAAATTCTGGGGCGTTTACGCGTTTATGGCGTTTTCGCCGACAGAATCTGGTACAATTCCGCCTGTGGTTTTGCCAAGAGAGTGTTGGTGCTGCCGGTGAATCGGCATATGAGCGAAAAAGACGTCGAGATGATTTGTAACCTCTTGAAAAATGTTTAATCGCGACGAGTGGTCTAAAATTTTGGCTTCAGCTTACGGCATGCGCTCCGAAAAAGTTTGCGGGGTTTGGCTTTTTGAAACCCGCGCAGGAATGGAAATGAATTTCGTAGGCGATTATATTGAAATGCCGGCGGCTGAATTTTTTGCCAAGGCGGACGCGCTGATTCGAGTTGATTCGAAACCCTCGGCTTGGAATTACGCGGGCGGGCTCGAAACTTACAGATTGAAATGCGACAAAAGCTACGAACGGATATTGAAGGAAAACATCCACCAAAAAAGCAGGAATTTGATTTTTAAAGCCGAAAAGAACGGCGTGACCACGGAAATCGCAAGTGATGAAACGTCGCTTTGGGAATACTATAAAATGTACGTCCGGAGCCTGTGCCGCATCGGAGCGGTTCCGCAAAGTTACGATCTTTTTTCCGCGGCGCGAAAGGAATTCGGCGGCGATTTTATTTTATTCGCAAGTAAACTGAACGGAAAAACACTTTCCGGAATTATAGCTTTGAAAAATAAGAACAGACTGCATATCTGGAGCAACGGGCAGTCGCGCGAAGCCAGGGCTTTGGCGGCAAACATGAAGACTTACGCCGATGTAATAAAATTCGCCTGCGAAAACAATCTTGAAATTGATTTCGGGAACAGTGAAGAAGGTTCATCCCTCGCCTTTTTTAAATCGCGCTTCGGTGCCAAAAAAGTGCCGGTGTGGACGGTTCAAAAAAGACAAAACGGCCATGCGAAAAGAAGCCGTCTACCGGCAAAAATACTGGCTTTTTTACCTGTTCCCGTGGTATCGATGGCGTCAAGGATATTATTTAAATATTTAAGATGAGTGTCAAAGTCGCCATAATCTGCGCGGACTTGAACCCCTTGGATTTGGGCGGGGCCGAAGTGCATATTGTTGAAATCGTGAGAGAGCTTTCGAAAAAGAATTATGAATTTCATATCTTTGTCGGGAATGACGATTCGGCGCGGTCGCTTTTTGGAGAAAATGTTTTTGTGCATGCGGTGAAGTATCCGAAAATTAAAAATTTTAATTCATTTTTCTTCAGTCGAGCGGTTTTTAAAGAAGTTTTAAATTGCGGAATAAAATTTGATATCCTTCACGCAAAACAGGTTTATCCGCAGGCGGTCGCGGGCGTGAAATTGAAAAGGAAATTGGGGATTCCGCTTTACGTGACGGTTCAAAATCCTTTTGCGTATAAAGAGGAAATGGTTTTGAAAGGTATTGTCGGGATATTGATGAAGCCATTTCTATGGTTCTTGGGTTTAAAGGTTCAAGCCGCCCTCCGAGCGGCGGATATTTGCGCGTGTGTCAGTTCTTATTCAATGAAAGGCGCTGAACAATTGGGCGCGAAAAAATGCGCGCTTGTGCCCAACGGAATCGATTTGGAGAAATTTAAACTTTACGAGGGTGAAAGAAATCAATTTGAAATCAGTACAACTTCAACTTTAATTCCACGGAACGGAATTGATGTTTTGATTGAATCCATGCCCGCCGTCATGGCAAAATTTCCCATGGTGAAATTGAAAATTGCGGGAGAAGGACCGATGGAACACTCGCTGAAAGCGAGGGTAAATGGATTAAAAATAAATGTGGAATTTTTAGGAACTCTAAGACATGAAGCGATTCCCGAATTGGTAAAAAAATCTCATGTATTTGTCAGGCCGTCCAGATTTGAGGGTTTTGGAGTTTCTTTGATCGAGGCGATGGCTCTCGGAACACCCGTTATCACCTGCCCCGTCGGCGGAATTGTGGATTTTGTGACAAATGATGAAACGGGTCTGCTTGTTCCACCGGACAATCCCGAAGAACTGTCAAAGGCCATTATTCGAGTGTTTGAGGATGCGGAAAAAATGAAAATAATCGTTAAAAAAGCCAGGAAGTTGGTTGAGGAAAGATACGATTGGAAAAATATCGCAAAGAAGGTTGAGGATGCTTATTTAATTGCCACTTCTCTTAAATAGTCTGAAATGGTTTTAAATCCTTTTTTACACGCATTTTCTTCTATAAGTTTTTTGTCTTCCGCTGTCACTCTAAAGCGAATTACCTCATCCTGTTTTTCCAAATATTCTTTCTCTGACAGAATCAAATTTGGCAGGTCAATGAGTAGGCTTGGAATATCTTCATTTAAGAAGGGTTGAGAAATATTAGCGGCATCACATTCAAAATGAGTGGTTTTAGTATTTATTTTTCGCATCGAATAAATATATTTTTTATTATTCAATGTTACGAAGTGATTTAAGGATTTTTTTGACATATTTTTTAACGTTTCCGTCCTCCGGTCCTGTATAGCTACATTATATATTATGATGGCTATATGTACAATAATTTCCGTAGAACCAGTTCAAGGCGTGGATGGCTTTTACGTTTTTACTCATGGGAAGACTGGGTGAACGTAAAGAGTGTCTAAACGGTTGGTCATAAGCCCCCTTCAACCATGAGTAGAACTTTTCTTGCAGTACTGAATATTTCATCAACCATTTCTTTTGAATACTCTCGATCAATTCTGCCTAACGTCATTAGGTGGATATTATTCCGCTTTTTTCTCAGCTCGTCCGTCTTTTTTTCGAGATCATTGTTGGACCACAGGTTTTCGTCGTGGAGTATTTTGATGAGATCATTGAATTGCAGATCGTCTAAGTTCAAAGGGGGTTTTTCTCGATAGGCTGTAACGATTTCTTTTCGTGGGACTTCGCTAACTGTTGTGAAGGTTTTGACCCCTGTATATTTCCAATCGTTCTTTAAAATAGGATCGGTAATCTTAGTTTTGATATAGGCGTGTAGCACCGCTTCGACGATCGATGCCGTAATCACAATCGCCATTTTCAAAAATCCAGCCTTTACTATTGGGTCGTAGCCTTCTGAAACGACCGTTAGTTCGGCTACCTGTTGCAGTGCATCTCCGAGGTTTCTTCTTAACGTCGGGTCGTTTATGAAGTGAAATCTCGCTTCATACTGATCTTCAAATTCCGTCATGTTTAACGTTTAACATCTTCTAAAAGTTTTGACAGGGAGTCATAACCCGAACTTTTTAGAAATGTACTCAGTTTCGTGTCTGAGCGCACACCAAGATCCACGTTGTATTTTTTTTCGATACTTCTAACCAAGGTGTCTCCACGCTTGGGTCGAAAAGTGCCGAGACTGGTTTTTGAACGTGTTGTCATGGCGAGTTTATTATATGGAAAAGTTCATTCCCCGTCTATGCCATGTGCTATTTTTACTCGGTCGAAGAAAATATTACAAACTTAGCCATAGTTTACAGATTGGAATACTGTTGTTGACGCTTCAACAACAAGTTTTCGAAAAGAGGAGATTTGCTCAAACAAAAAACTCGGTTTCTGCTATTGTTAGATACAAGTGCGGAGCTTTGACAACAATAAATGCAATCGCATTGTAATATTGAAAATGTGATATAGAATTAGGTCTTATTTATATAATTAAGTTTTTATGCTGAAAGATTTATGTAAAAGTGGGCTTTTAGTGGGTACTCTGCTTGCCTCATCATCTGCAGAGGGAATGCCGCCTGGAAACTATAATAAAGTGTTTGGTGATAAGATTGAATCTAAAGCGGCAAGCGTAAATATTGAACCTGAAGATCGAATTGCATATGAGTGTGATAAAGTGGCAAAAGAGACATTCGCTGAAGTGATGGATCAAGTAATGTCACAAGAATTTATTATTGGAAGTCATAAGCAGACTGCTCCAAGGCTCGCGGAACTGAGCAGACGAGATTGCATGATCACAGAAGTTGCTGAGTACTGCGCAATTACAGGTGATATGAAATATACGGAAGTTATTAACGCTTTTGGATTTGAATCAGAGTTTACGGTATCCAAAGCCACTCAAATTGCCGAGGAAGCGGAAAAACTATGTACGGATGAAATGAATGTAAATTTAGGCATCCTTTAGCTTGCCTAAGCCAACCTTATCCGGTAGATTGTCGGCTATGAGAAAAGTTTTTATCACGGGCGGGGCCGGTTTCATCGGTTCCAATGCGGCGGCTTACTTCTGCAAAAAGGGTGATGATGTGACGATTTTTGATAATTTCTCAAGGGATGGGACGAGGGCGAATGTGGGGTGGCTTCTGAAAGAATGTCCTCAAATTAAGATTGTGGAGGGGGATGTTAGAGATTCGGTCGTTTTGGAAAAGGCGATTGCGGGTGCGGAAGTTGTGATTCATTTGGCC
>CAYIRB010000030.1:0-12691 GCA_964365765.1 uncultured Candidatus Peribacteria bacterium | reverse complement strand
TCTCCGGAAATTTCACATTCTGCCAAGTCGGCATCTTCATTTCCAACCAGGCTCTATATGCTTTAAGCCTGAATTCAAGCATCCACTCCGGTTCATTCTTCTTCGCCGAAATAAATTTGATTATCTCTTCGTTCAGACCCTTCGGCGCTTCGTCGGCCTCAATATGGCTGGTAAAGCCGTATTTGTAGTCGCTTTTCACCCGGTTTTCGATAATTTGAGTATCGCTTGCCATAAGGTACGCCGACTCTACCCGAAAATTAAGTAGGAATCAATACTATTAAGACTTGCTTTTTAAGGTTAAATGACTATTATTCACATCACACATGAAGCGAAGCGTAATGTGCTAAATCTAAAAAATATGACAAAAAAACCAAGATACAGTCCGCAACGCAACTCGATTCTTAAAATCCTGAAGGACGACGGAGGGCATATTGACGCTCCTGAAGTTCACAAACGCGTCAAAAAAATCCACCCGAAAGTCAGCTTGGCAACGATATACCGAAACCTTTCCCAGCTCGAAACGCTCAAACTGATTTCCAGCATAAAAAACGACTCGAACATAATGTTTTTTGAAATTTACCGCGAGCCTCACCACCACTTTGTCTGCGAGAAATGCGGCCAAATCCAAAATCTGGAATACCCGACCATCAATATCTGTACTTCCTGCATCAGTCCTCACTCGAATTTCAAAATCCGCAAAGTCGCCACAACCCTTCACGGCACTTGCGACTCATGCAACACGCCCAGAAAAGAATTAAACGGGACGTTTGCAATTCGCCCTTTTTCAATCTAAAATTCGCATACAATACGGGCCAGTAGCTCAGTGGTTAGAGCAGAAGACTCATAATCTTTTGGTCGCTGGTTCAATCCCAGCCTGGCCCACCACTATTAAACTTTTAATAGTTTGACAAACGAAAACTAGAAAAAGTTTGTTAAAATAATGAACTTGTTACAATCTGGAACAAGTTCGAAAGGAAGGGAAAAGCAATATGCAAAAAACGCACATTGCAAATCCGCTACAAAAGCTTGTTATTTAAGTATCAAACCAGTAAAATAAAGGCATGAAATCCAAACAAGCAGTAATGCCAAGTAAACAAGCTCTTGATCGAGCCGTAAGCGCTTCATCCAGACTGGAAGGACTCAGTTTTGAACGAGCGCGCAAAGACATCAAGGTTAACACTTTGTTGAAGAAATATGGTCGTGGGTTCTCGTTATAGCACTGGAGGCGACGAAGCAGATGTAACCAAGAATAAATTAGGCATTACTGACCTAAAAGTACTGGGAAATGCTGAAACGGTTCTTTTGAGTGATGCCTATAAGCATTTTTTTAAACTGCTCCACGAAGCTAAGTTAAAACTAGAGCTGAAGCTATTGTTCGAGATTCACGAGTATTTCTTGGGGCACCTTTACACATGGGCTGGCAAGATTCGGACGGTGAACGTAATCCACCCATTCCGAGAGGGCAACGGACGCACGCTTCGTCTATTCCTGGATCTTTTAACGGTTAATGCTGGTTATGAAGTAGTATCTTTCAAGAAAATTCCCAACAAAGAATTTATCGAAATATAGTGAATTAAATTGTTCAGGAAAGAATGCTACCACACAATAAAAAAACAGCAAGCCCTTGCCGAGTTCATAAGCGAATTACTTCTTCGCAACCTTTTTCACCGGCTTAGAGCCTTTCTTGGCTTTTGCAGCAACCGGCGCCGTTTTCACAGGCTCGGACTTTGCTTTTCCGATATTCGCAATGGCCTTCGCGAGCATGGATTTTCTTCTCGCGGCGGTTTTTCTGTTCAAGATGTGTTTTTTGGAAGCCGTATCTATGACTTTATACGAGGCTGAAAGAAGTTTTTCCGCATCAGCCTTGTTACCGACCTTAACTGCTTCAAGCAATGCTCTGATGGCTTTTTTCAAGGCCGTTCTTACTTTGTAGTTTCTTGCTTGTCTTTTCGCGCTTTGCAGGACGCGTTTTTTCGCTGACTTTATGATTGGCATAATTGATTTTGTTGGTTTTTCTGAAAAATGCCCGTAAAATATAGTGGTTAAACCTTATGCTGTCAAAGGAAAATCATCAAATCATAATTCTGGCCTCAAAAAGTCCGCGCCGGATTGAGCTTTTGAAATTAATCGGACTTAAATTTAAGATCGATCCCGCCCTGCATTTTAAGGAAGAAAACGACCAAAACCTATCCGCGCGTGAACTGGTTTTGGGGAACGCGGTGGGAAAGGCGGAAGAAATCGCGAAAAAGTACAAAAAGGGACTGATTTTGGGCGTGGACACGGTGGGAGCGCTTCACGATCATATTTTGGAAAAGCCGAAAGACAGGGCGGACGCGTTTCGAATGTTAAAACTGCTTCAAGGCAATACTCACGAAGTCCATTCCGGTATGTGTTTAATTGATGCCGAGTCGGGCAAACAATTGACTTTCGTCGAGTCATCCAAAATTACATTCATTATGATGAGCGACGAAGAGATAAATAAATACCTCGATAAAAACGAATGGGTGGATAAAGCGGCAGCTTACGCGGCCCAAGGCTTGGCCTCTATTTTCATAAAAAGTTTTGACGGAGATTATTTCAATGTTGTGGGACTTCCCTTGTACCGATTAAACCTGATGCTAAAGGATTTTGACATTGACCTGCTGGATATTGTAAAGTGAAAAAAACTAACCACCATACCATGTCAAACAAAGCAGGAAAAATCGCATTGGGACTCGGACTTCTTACGGGTGCCATTTCGGGCATTCTGTTTGCTCCTGAAGAAGGAAAGAAAATTCGAAAGAAGCTCACTCAAGGCGACACAAAGGGTCTAGTGAAGGATATGGCGATGATGGGCGAGGAGATTGTCGATATTATAGTGGGAATAGCAAAGAACCCTTCTGTTGCCGATGCCATTGATAAGGCGAAAGACAAGGCCGCCGATGTTGCCAATATGAAGAGAGCCGAACTTGACGCACTGCTTCACAAGGCGACGCACAAGGCCGAAATGTTCAAAACCGCCGTGACAAAATACGTGCATGAGCAAAAGGTGATGCTTAATGCCAAAATGGCTAAAAAGGGTCGCAGTAAAGCCGCAAAAAAACCGGTCACCAAGAAGAAAAAATAAGGAGCAAAGGACTTTAAAGTAATCTCAAATTATGCTATAATTGAGAGATTATTTTACCGGTGGCATGGATAAACCAAAACAAAAAATAGAAATAGAGCCCGAAAACAAAATTGCCGACCCGAAAGTCGATCGTGCAATTATGGCGGCGGAAATTCAGAAAGACACCTACAAAGCCTTGATGAAAAAAATCGATGCAAAGTTTCATGATTCGATTTATGCCGGAAATATTTTCAAGGCACACATGAAATTGGAAATGCTTTCCGCGGATAAAAATCGAATGCCCGAGGTATTACAAAAACTTAGTGAAGACGAGACCAGGTACGAAAAAATGTTCGATTACATTGTAAAAAATCAAAATTCGGAAGAATTCGCAAAGAAACTTTCCGTACGTGCCGGAACGCCGGCGGACAGGCTGGCGGAATCTGCATGGGAGAACCGCGTGACCAATTCGGCACAGATGGCGATCATAAAGTTCTACGCAATGGTGAAGGGAATTTCGTATGACTTGCGAATGGAATATGAATCTTACATTAAACAAATTCCTATCCCGGATATTCTTGATAAGTTTTCTGAAATTTACGGCGTATGACGGACTTAAAAACAAAAGCTCAAAATTTAATCAATAGTTCGGTTGCTTTGAAGGAACACACTGATGAGAAAGCATTTTGGACCGACAAAATCTCCGCAATGACCGGTGAACAGTTGAATAAATTCGTCGCGATTTTGGAGGAAGAAGCGGGCTCGAGAGCAAAAGCCGGGGAGGAATTATTGGACGAACGGATAACAAATAACAAGGCATGGATTGAAGCACTGCGGAAGTACAAAAATGTAACATTGCCGAAACTGTTAAAGGACGCCGAGAAATCGAGCAGGGAATCCGAGAGCCCGGAAGATTTGTTAAATCAAATATAATGGGAAATACGGAAGTACCCAAAATGGAGCTGAAGGATGCGATGACCGCGGCGGAAAAAAGCGTCAATGTTTCCAAACGAGATATTCCCGATAAGCAAAGGCTAAAAATTGAAGCTCTTGAAACATCAATATTGGAAATCACAAAGAATAAGAGCATTCGCGAAGAGTTCGCAAAACTGGGAAATAAAAACCAAAGTCCGGAATCTATAATCGCAACAATAAAATTCCATTATGAAAGACCGCACATGCAGGGAGAGGCCGGCACCGCAGAGTTGGAACAAATAACTTCACTGGCACTGATTAAACTTGAGAACCTAAAGAGCGAATTGTTGACAGCCGGAGGAACCATTGAGCAATCGGACAGGCGGTATGCGGAAGTTATGGCTGAGGCTAGGGGAAAGGTGGCCATGACCGAGCCGAAGGAAATGCCAGAAAATATGGACGCGGTTCAGGAACTTTTGGGGTCTCATTCCAGAGAAAAAATGGAAAACGCGGTAGATTTGAACACAAGTTTATTGGTTCAATTGCGCAATCCCGAAAACACTGTGAAATACCTTGGAGCCAAGTCTGTTTATGCCACATTGAGCGGCGGTTTGAATATGGAAGACGCTGTGCCAAGTTTGGATGCCGCATTCAAAACCGGAATCGAAAAAGTAAGAAAAATAGCCGACCCTACAAAGGCCGGAGCGGAAATGATGAAACTGTATGCAACTCAACTAAAAGCAATGGGCGGGCTTTTCAACATTATGATCACGGCACTTTATCCAATCAAGAAACACGAAGAACTTGCGGATGACGAACATTTGAAAGAAGGCGAGGGAATCAGCGATGAGGAAATGGCTCAGGTTCTTGATTTGATATTGGTGAAGATGAAGGTAAAACAGGGCTCCGAATACAAGGAGTCGAAAGATATTCCCGAATATATGAATCAAATGACACGGGTTATGCCGGCTTACCTGTATTACCGCGAGGCTGTTACCGGCATTGGCTCAAACGAAGGAGTTTCAAATGTGATGGGCCAGGAACTCGGTGTGACACAAGGAGCGGTCAACTGTTTGGTGGGAGCTTTTGACTTGGGTTATGGAATCGGAACCTTTTTCAACAATAAGATTACCGGCAAAGGGACTCCGCATAAGGAAGAAAGCAAGTCTCAACCGCTTGCCGCCAGAGTATATGAATTCGGCAAAAAAATCTTTAAGACGGAAACTTGGAAAAACCTTGGCTCCATGTTGAGTTATGGAATAGACCGAACAAGTCAGGCCGAAAAAACTTTCATACTGTCACAGATGATTACCGAATTAATGGGAATCGCGCTCGTGGGAAGTGAAGCGGGACACTCGGTTGCGCACTTTTTAAGAGCTGAAAATTTGGGCGGAATCGCTTCGAAATTTACATCCTTGAGCGGAATCCCGCAAATAGGTGAAGCGCTTGCCGCTTCCGAATTCATTGCGGCGAATTGCCCGGTTTTATTTGAGTATGGTACGAGTACCGCGAAGATTGGCAGAAACTTGACCTCAACGGCCGCCGATCTTGGAGAAATGTGGAATACAACCGTGCGTATCGCTCATGAGGCTCATTCCGTTCATCATTTGGCTGAGAGCGCATACGGAAAAACCGTGGAACAGGCCGAAGAAGCGGACGAAGAAGTGAAGTCGGAAAATGAAAAAATGGAGGCAACGCCGCTTTACGATGAATTGAGGCAAGTTAATGGCAACATTAATCTCGCTTTGAAAAACGCGAATTCAATCGGATTTGACGCAAAGACAATCGCTCTGTTGAAAGTTCAGCAAGCCGAGATCGCGAAAAAACTCACAAAGTAAGCGACTTCATCAAATCGATTCTCTTTTGAATCAGCTCTATCGTGCCGATATCTTTTCTGTAAAACACCGGACCTTTAACACTGCCGACAGCACTTTCAGCGAGCTTTTCCGCTTCCGCTATCGTGTCCGTAATTCCGACAAAGGCAAGCGCGCGCGAACTCGATAAATAAATCACGTCATCCTTCGCGTCTACCGAACCGTAATACATTCTAACGCCTGCCGGAACTTCTCCAATTTCGATTTTTTCTCCTTTTCGCGGATTTTCTGGATAGCCCTCCGGCGCTATGTATTTCAAAACAGTCGCTTTGTTCTCAAATTCAAGCGACTCCAAATTACCGGCAATGATTCGCTCGCAAACATCCACAAAATCGGTCTTTAACAGAGGCAAAACATTCATCACTTCGGGGTCGCCGAAACGTGCATTGTATTCAATCAACCCGACTCCGTTTTTGATCGCCATGAATCCGCCGTACATTATTCCTTTGAAATATTTCCCGGTTTCTTTGTGAATCGCCTCGGCAACTTGCACGGTGATCGCGTGCGCGGCTTCCAAATCGCCCGGCCTCAAAAAGGGAAGGGAATGGTTTGCGTCACTGTAAGCTCCCATTCCGCCGGTATTCGGTCCCGTATCTCCTTCACGAGCTCGCTTGTGATCCTGTACCGCGGGCATATCAACAACATGAACGCCGTCCACAAAGCTCATTAGAGAAAATTCCACCCCGACCAATTTTTCTTCAATCACCACGCGTCCGTCCGCCTTTAAACATTCCATCGCGTAGGCGAATCCTTCATCGGTTGTTTTCAAATGTTCGCCCGAAACTTTTACGCCTTTCCCTCCGGTTAAACCGTCGGCTTTCACAACATATTCACCCAGTGCTTCAATAAACTCTTTCATGCCCTCCTCGCTCGCAAACACTTTAAATTTCGGACTTCCTTCGATTGCGTATTTTCGTAAAAGTTCGCGTGTGAATGATTTGGAACTTTCGAGTTGCGCGCAAACTTTTAGCGGGGCGACGCTTTTCACTCCGACTTCCAAAAGCGCGTCCACAGCTCCGTCGGCAATCGGATTCTCTGGTCCCACAAAGGCAAAGTCAGGCTTAACTTCAGCCGCGAAATTTTTCAAACTTTCAAAGTCGCTCAGCGATTTTGTCAGTCTGTATCCCTTTGCCAAAGCTCGAATTCCGGGATTTGTTGCGGTCGCGAAAACGTAAAGTTCGACTTCTTGCGGGCTTCGTTTAAGAGTCTCGGCTATAACGTGCTCACGCGCGCCGTTACCGACCAATAGGATTTTTTTCATATCAGCGGAATTTGATTCAAGTTTTCGGTTTTTTGCATGACACGCGCGCGGCTTTGTTCCGCTCTCAAAAGTACTTCCTCCGTCACGTCGCTGGTCGGATATTTACCGTCAAAACAAGCCATGCAGAACTTCTTAATGTCGGGATTGCCCTCGTTTACGGCTTCCGCCAAGTCATCCAATGTCTGGTAAAAAAGTGCATCCGCACCGATCGCCCTCGCGGTTTCTTCAATTGTTAACTCGTTCGCAACAAATTCCTTACGGCTGGGCATGTCGATCCCGTACACGCAAGGATGGTGCAATGGAGGCGAACACACCGCGAAATAAACCTTCTTCGCGCCCATTTCCCTGACCATTTCAATGATTTTTCTCGAAGTATTTCCGCGCACAATCGAGTCGTCCACCAAAAGCACGTTCTTTCCCTTGATTTCCAGTTGAATGGGATTCAGTTTCCTTCTTATGGATTTTTGCCTCGTCGCTTGGCCCGGCATTATAAAAGTGCGACCGACATACCTGTTTTTTATCAAGCCCTCGCGGTACTTAACTCCGAGTTCGTAAGCGACCGTTACCGCCGAATGCGTCGAAGTCGATGGCACGGGAATCACGACATCTATATCCAATTTTGCTTTCTTCACTTGTTGCGCGATTTTTTCACCCATTCTCAGCCGCGATTTATAAACGGAAATATTGTCCACCATCGAATCCGGCCTCGCGAAGTACACATACTCAAAAATACAAGGAGTAAAGGTCTTCTTCTTTGAACAAACTTTAGAGTGAACTTCGCCCTTCATGTCCACAAAAACAACCTCACCCGGCTGAATATCTCTCACAACTTTGTAGCCCAAAACGTCAAGAGCGACACTTTCGGATGCGAAAATTGTTTCCTGCCGCATTTGGTCGTTGCGGCTTCCCATAATCAGCGGTCGAATTCCATGCGGATCTCTGAAAGCCAAAAGTCCGTGACCGGCGATGGTCGCGATAACCGCGTACCCGCCGCGCACGCGTTCAAAAACCTTTTCCATCGCCGAAAAAATCTCTTCCGACTTAAGCTCAGTTGTGCAGACTTTTTCAATCTCATAGGCCAATATATTCAACAAAACCTCCGAGTCGGAATGTGTGTTCAGGTTCCTCATGTCGTTTTCTTCAACAATCTTCCGCAGTTCGGATGTATTCGTAAGATTTCCGTTATGCACCAAAGCGATTCCGAAGGGTGAATTGACGTAAAACGGTTGAGCCTCCGCGCTGTCGTAAGTTCCGGCGGTCGGGTAACGCACATGGCCCATTCCGATATTCCCGCGCAATCTGTCAACCTCTTTTTGTTTAAACACATCCGAAACAAGACCGTCGCCTTTGTGCAGATGAATTTGTCCATCGTAAGTAACCATTCCCGCCGCGTCCTGTCCTCTGTGTTGGAGCATCATCAGACCGTCGTACAATTGGTAGACTACTGGGTCATTGGAATGGATTCCTATTATTCCGCACATTGCTCCGAAGGAGTTAAAACTATGAAAGGGATTACATATTATGCTGTTTTTTCGCGGCTGTCACCGTGTTTGCCATCAGACAAGCCACCGTCATCGGGCCAATGCCTCCGGGCACGGGCGAAATTGCACCCGCCACCTTTTCCACCTCTTCAAACGCAACATCTCCTACCACTTTGCCGTCGACTCGATTGATTCCCACGTCCAAAATCACGGCTCCCTTTTTCACCATATCAGCCTGCAAAAATCCCGCTTTACCAACGGCAACCACCACCAAATCCGCCTCTCTCGTGAATCGCGAAACATCTTTTGTTTTACTGTGACAAATCGTAACGGTCGCGCCTCGATTCGCAAGCATAATCGCCATCGGCTTGCCTACAATATTACTTTTGCCGATTACAACCGCGTCCATTCCCGCCACATCAATTTTATAATACTCGAGCATTTTAATCATTCCCTTCGGCGTGCAAGGAGCCAAATCTTCAAAATCTTTATCGAGCATCATTTTCCCCATATTGTAGGCGTGAAAACCGTCCACGTCTTTATACGGATCAATCGCCTTCAAAATCTTAGGATAATCAATATGCGCCGGTAAAGGCAGCTGTACAATCAGACCGTTTACCGACGCGTCTTGATTCAACTCCTCGATTTTCGCCAAAAGTTCCTCTTGAGTCACGTCATCATTCAAATCTATGCGCAGCGACTCGATTCCAACCTTTTCACAAGCCTTTTCTTTATTGTTCACGTAAATCCGACCTGCAGAATTCCCGGTCCATATAAGCACCGCCAGCTTTACCAAAACTCCCTTTGATTTCAATTCATCCACATCTTTCTTAACCGCATCCAGTAGCGACTCCGCAACCTCTTTGCCATTAAGTATTCTAGCCATCGGATCAATTAAGATTACATCCGCAGTTTAACAGGTTTGGGGAAAGATGCAAATGATAGATACCCAATTTTCGTCAAGGCACTTTTGTCAAAATCAAATTATTACAGGAATAATTCAGGACTTTGTCAGCTTTGACTCTTAGTTTTAGATTGTTCGGCATTGTGGGCGTAGTGATTGGTTCACAGGTGTGACTCGTCATTCACACCCTTGGGGGTTCGAATCCCCCTACGTCCACCAACCGAACGAGACGCTAAAAAGGACCCTTATGAGGTCCTTTTTATGTAGTGAGGCAAGTGTGACTCGTCTTCACAAGATTACAGGAATCTCAACAAAATTTCAATCCAATGTGCAATTTTCCACTACCAGAATCTCAATATCTCCTACCTTGAAAAATCCTCTCTTTTCCTGTATAATTATCAGATATGAAAACAAAAATGCAAACACCATCCAATCAATCGGATCAACAAAGTACAGCCGAATACAAAATTCCTGAACTCAAAATCGAAGAGAAAACACTTCTAGACCTACCTGCCGGTACAAAAATTGAAGACGTACAACAAGTTGGTGATTACACAGTTGCTTTAATTGAGGGCAACAATATCATTCAGGTTTATGATAAACATCGAAGACGAGTTGAGGATTTTGATGATAAAGGATACAGAAATGTGGCCGCGCCACAAAAATTTATCCTGGATGGTAAAGAAATACGAGATGTTTGCGTTGATGATCGCACGCCTCAACAAGATGAGATTAAAATATCTGATTTTATTGCTCGCGTCGGTCAAAGTCATCCACATGCAAAACTGGCAACTATGCTACTCCCAAGGGCTGCTAACCACTACATACAGCTTTATAAGATACATTTACAATGTGAATCAAAAAAAATTATTTCATCAAGTGATGGTAGATATGTAGGTTTGTATGCTCCCGAAGGTTTTATTTTTTTCGACACAAAAACTAAGGATGGTGCTAATGAAACTGCAAGGAATTGGAAAAGATATGACAACTCGGATGAAAGATTACCGGATGATTTGCAAATATTTATTAGCATTATTCAAAATGAAGCAAGCGGTAATAGAGTAAAAATCAACGATCACGCCTCCGCAAAGATCAGCGACGGTAAAATTGAGATAATCAATCCAAAAAATAGTACCGTTCTTTACACAGATTCAGTAACCGGAGTGGGTAATAATATTTGTGTGGATCCTCAAAATCCAAATGTTATTTATTACACAAGAAGTCAGAATGCCGGAGATATTTTTAAAATTGATACGAGCGCCGAGCCGTTACAAACACAGTCCGCACCATTTAAAACTCCATACCCAAGCATTGAAGGGCTTCAACTTGATCCAAGTGGAAATTTTTTCATGTTTAATGTTAAGCCGAGTGGAATTAAAATTCTTGAGAAAGACACATTAAACGAAGTAAAAACCGTTAATGAAATCACCAATGCTCATTTTGATAAAGAGGGGCATATTAAAGGTTATAAAAACGGTAGTTTCATTATTCTTGAAGCAAATTTTGCTGAAGTTGGAGAAGTGATTAAGAGGAAGAGAGCGGCTGATATTGATTTGAGTGATGTTTTTGATGATGAAGGTGGTCGGTCAGAAGAAAAAGTTCAGCAGTCAACGGAGCAATTTGATCATGTACTTCCTATCAAACAGAAATGTGAAATTGAGATGTTGCCAAGGATTGTTAGTGCAAAAAATATTAAAGATTTAGAGAAAATCAGATCAGCTTTGTTAAGGCTTGATGGAAAATTGAGAAAGTCCCTTTCTAATCCGGAAATTGAGTTTATTAAAAGTGAAGTTGAAACAAAACTTAAAGAAAGAGAAGCGGAACTTGCAAATACTGAAATTGGTCAGGTTATTGATAGTCTCAGAAGTAAACTCGAGGGTGGAATAACACTTAGGTTGATTCAGAGCGCGCAAGCCGAGCTTGGTAATGTGACTGCAATTGAAGCTCATGCGGATGATGCACGTAGACGGGAAATTGAGGAAATCAGAGATACGGTTCAGGCAATGTCGGATAATTTTTTTAAAGAAAATGCTGATTCTGTAATGAAAGATGTTACTGAAATTGTTAAATCTGTTGAAGTTCGATTGAAAGAAATGACAAAAAAACGCGAATTTGAAGACTGGTTGGAATTTGATTTACCAAGTTTAAAAACCAAATTAACTCTACTTGCTCACAATAGTCCCAATGTTGACCTTAGTAAGAGTATATATGAAGCAAGGGCAAGAATCAGCAGCCTCGCTGAGTCTTATGAAAAAAAATTCAAAGATGAATTTCAAGAGATAAGGGGTCATGCGGCACAAAAAAACACTGATGCTTTTGAGCTTGGGAAACATGAAATTGGATCTTTTATTGAAAGAATGAATGCCAGAAAATTCACAACTCGTACCGAAGCCGAGGCATATATTTCAAAAAGTGACGCCAAAAAGATGATAGAACAAGAAATTGAACTATTGAAATCAAATGATCCTGAAAAAGCAAAAGAACTTGAAAGAGATTTCAAGGTTGGAATTGCAAATATATATTCTGAAATTGAACGAGGAGCATACGAACTTATTTCAGAAACAGGGCAATCAATGGTGAAATTTGGAAACAGCAAATTTCCGAAATGGGAATCACATGTTAAAGAAAAAGGCAAAAGATCGGTTGATATTGTATTCATGGGTGATGATAAATCAAAAGGCCCGGGAATTTCGGCAAACGAAATACAAGGAGATATCGGACTCGTTATTATAGGCGCTGATGGCAAAAGTAAAACAGTCAGACTTTGGCAAGGAGAAGGTAAAGAAGATGATTTAAGATATGGAATTTCGAATTATCGTGGAAAAGCAATTCCCGCTTCGTATCTAAAACAAGAAGACTACAAAAAATTGAGAAAACTTTATTCGGATTGGAGTCGGGGAGACAGGTCGGTTTTGAGAAAAGAATACGAAGAAAAGTCCAAAGCTGTTAGTGAATGTACGAAAGAGGATCGACAAGCAAAACTTGAAGAATACGCGGCTTTCTGTGCAGAAAATATGATTTTTCTTTTGAAGCAAATTGAAAGAATCGAACATTCAAAAGATCCTGAACATGAAAACGGTAAGGGTGCCGTGCCCGTTTGGTCAAATCACTGGGTGATTGCTCCTGAAGATGAAAAAATGCTTGAGGAAATGTCTGATGACTTCAAAATGC
>CAYIRB010000029.1:0-12705 GCA_964365765.1 uncultured Candidatus Peribacteria bacterium | reverse complement strand
TTAGCTCCTGCCCGGGCAGACCTGTAAACTTTTCGTCACGAACAAATGTTTCAACTGCACTTTTGGGCATTTTAACAATTTGTGAAAGTTCTTCCTGATTCTCCGGAGTTGCCAGAGATACAACTCTTGCCAACTTGTTAACGCTGACCTCTCCGCTCGTCAGCAAACCATGCAATGCCGGTAACTCTGCAAACCTCTCCTCCAAATGCAGTGCCAACCTCACCTGATCGTGTGATAATCCGGCGAATTTTGCGGCAAATTCGAAAATACTTCCGCAGTTTTTCCGTTCGTACAATTTCCTACGATTTATTTCCGGCAGTAAACCTACAAATTTTCGTCTCCATTCCAGAGCATTCCGGCCGTACATTAATGCAGTTTCTAATAATTCTTTATCATTCATTTCACGTGGGGTTAATGTCTACAAATTATATCAAAAAAATCACACGATTAACAGAGTAAAACACCAATTTCGACTGGACAATTCACTGGGTGAGTGTGTACTTATATTTCGCGGCGCGAATTACACGTGAGCTGTTCATTTTGCGCACTCATATTGCGCGGCGACCACACAAACCGACCGTACCAAAAACCCAACACCCCTTGACAATCTCAAAAAACTTGATATAGTTCGACACTAAATTTATAATTCAAACATATGAACGGATTAGGAAGACTAGCGGCGGCCGGTTTACTCGCCACCGTTGCCACAGGGGCGGATGCTAAACCCTCCGAACAGAAAGACGCAGGTGCCACGGTTCCTCTTGTCGCCGAAAGATGCAGAATCGAAGTTTCTTACCCGAAACTGCAAAAGCTCACGACGGATTTCAACAGGGAATTAAGCGCCGCTCTACAGGTTACAAAGGCGGAGACGCAGGGTTTGGAAAGAACATTGGCGCTCGAATTCGCAAAAACCGTAGCGGGACTTGATTTTGCAGGTCTTGAACGGGAAATAAAAAAAGTGGAAAGAGAAGTTGTGCTTGAGGACGAGCAATCCATCGTTGAATCTTTTGAAAAACTGAAACGCTTGAAAGCCCAAATTGCCGAAATGTCGAACGTTTTGGATCCCCATTCGGAAATTAGTGGCGCCGGATTGTACGACACGGTGGGTTTTGTCACGACCGAAGCGGACGTTATCAGTCGGGACGTGCCGGACACATTCGCAAAGTACGGAAAGAAGGGAATCGACTGTCCTCCCGAAGTAGAATCTTATGTTGTGAAGCATGGAGCCTTTCCGGGCGCGGGGGATGTGGCTACCACATTGATTAGCGGCGCGGACACGCAAGCGGAAACGCTTTTACCGGAGGCTGTCGACTTGAGCGCGGCGGCAAACGCTTCAAGCGAACTCAGAACACTGAAGGCCTTATTTACAGCGGAATTATCAGCCCTAAGAATAGCCTTTGAAAGGGAGCGCTTCAGAGCGAACAGATTGCAACAAGACATCCAGACAAAATACTCATCATCTAAATAATCAAACAATGAGAAACATTCTAAAAATCGCGGCCTTAAGCGCTTTAGTGACCTCGCAAGCAGGGGCGGAAACTCCGAGTGATATCCCCGACCTGAAAGCCGGAGACATGATCCATTTCTGCAGTAAGGGAGACCTTGAATCGGGTGTAGCCATAGGTTTGGCGCAAGGTTTTAACACGGAACTGAAAAATTCATTGATTGCGGAACCCGTTGAAGTCTCCGCGGCAAAAAAATCCGAAGCGGAGAAAACTTTTGCGCGGGCATTGGAACATATTTCCGACCAACGCTTGGAAAGCCTTGGAGCTCGTATCACAGCTTTGAAAGCGATCAAAATCGAACAAGAACCGACCGCCGCGCTTGTTGACGGCATGGCGAAAGAAGTTGATATCACTCACGATCTTCAGGACATGCAAGATGCCATTAACACACTGGTGACGACTGACAAAAACAAAGTAATGCAGGTGAAGCCGGTGGCCGTGTCAGAAAATACGGTAAGAAGGACGGATACAACAGCCGCTTTCGGTACATTATCCGAGAAAGGTATTACATGCCCCGCGGAGGTGCTTGACTATACGGTAGAGCGAAGAGGTTTCCCGTCGACTTCCGAAGCCGCCGCTATTGACTTTAAACAGTTTATCGCCGGCCGCGAACAGCCCGCTGAAAACATTAAAGCTCCCGCCGCTCCGAATGACGCTAAAACACCCGCTCCAACCGAAGCGGTTGAAGAAAAACTCGACTTGAGCGCGCAATATATTGATACATTGGTAGGTATTTTGAAGGATCACGAGCGCCTTCAAAAAGACGCGGAAAGAGCCATCAAGGAATACAAGGCCTACATCGACTCAATCTGAATCGAATTGTAAATGGAGCCGTTCTCTGGTATACTTGAACGATATTTAAACATGCCATGGATTTAGTCTTGCGCATTCTCAAAACGGTACCGCTCTTCCAAAGCTTGAGCGAGCATGAGCACTTAAGCATTTTGTATCACATCAACATGCAGTTTTACCCCGCGCATTACAGCCTTTTCAAGAAGGGTGACTTTGGCGAATCAATGTATATAATCAAGTCTGGAACCCTTCGCCTCAGTGATGAAAAAGGAGAAATCGCGACGCTTAACGAAGGCGACTTTTTCGGAGAGATGGCCCTGATTGAATCCGCGCCTCGAATGGCCGATGCCGAAACGCTTTCCGACTGTGAAATCTTCATTTTGAAAAAGGAAGACTTCGCGCCGTTTTTGCATGAAAATCCGGAAATCGCCGGAAAAATTCAAGCGGCCTACGAGTCGCGTAAAATTGAAAACCAAAAGAAACTATGATGACCGTTTTTTACCTCATTATCGCGCACTTGCTCGGGGACTTCGTATTTCAGCCGAACGCCCTGATCAAGTGGAAGCACGAAAGCTGGCGCGGGACTTTGGTTCACGCGTTGATAGTGACGGCGTTCAGCGGAATTCTGATATTCCCTTACATGATCACGTTCAAAGCTTTTTGGCTTTTGATTTTGCTTTTCGCGGCGCACTTCGCCCAGGACAATCTTAAAATCATCTACCAAAGAAGGGAAGCCGGCAAACGCGCCGCTTGGCCCTTTTTTGTGGATCAGGCCCTGCACATATTTTTCATTTGGGTGTTTGGAAGCGAAATATCCAAACTTCCTTCGCTCTCTTTACCGGCCAAATTCATGGAAGTCTACCAATCGCAAAATTTACTGCTCTTCACGGGCTTGGCCATTTTTTTCACTTTCGCTTTGGATATCGTAAAATTCGAGATATTCAGAGTCAAACACGGAGCGGTCAAATACCACCGCGACTACTGCGGAATCAGCTACAGGCTTTTGGCCTTTATAGTTTCTTACGCCTTATTCTTGATGGTGCTGGCCTTGAGCCAATGACCTCAAATCAATTTGGTCTTCGGTCGTTAATTCCAGAAAGGTGAAAGTCCAGACGGTATTGGCGAACACATGGAAAACTCCCAAAAAATAAGAAGCGAAAAATAATGCCACCGAGCCCAGCAGCACTCCGACGACAATGCCGACTTGTGCCATTGTAAAAGTGGCGAACAGGGCGATGGAACCGGCGATAATTGCGGGAATCAAGAGCACGATAAGCATGTTGATTATTATTCGAACCCAGATCAAAACCATCAAAAAAAGCATGAAAAGAGTGTGTTGCCACTGCCTGACCACCAAACCGCCGGAAGCCAGCATGCTTTGAAAAACACCCTTTCTGTCAATCACGATATAAAACTGCGAATATGTAAAAAACAAGGTAAGAATAAAACCGACGACAAGAAAGAAGATGAAAATCCACACGAAAAACGCGAAGGCGTCCGGCCCCAAATTTCTGAACGCGAAGGATGCTTCGGTTAAAATACCCACAAAACTGAAGGTTTTCACAACCATGTGATATTCAAAAAGCTGTAAAAACCGCGTAAAGCCGAAACCTATCCCCTCCATAACGGTGACGGGATGATTTCCCTTGAGTTTCGTGATTAACTGAATCAGCGCGCCTTGTGAAAAGACCGGCAACAACAAATACATCACCAGGATTATCGCGACCAAAACCACCAGAAAAACGCCGAATCCGGCGCTGTTTGTAAAAATCTTGACAACTGCTTTCGCAACCATTTCAAAGGCATGCGGTCCGTTGTTCGCAGATTCCCTCAAATACGGCGAAGTCCAAAAGGCGGCCGCCTGATAAGTCATGTAAACCAAGCTGACAAGCGCTTCCAACAGCGCCGGCAAAAAAGCGAAATACCAAATCAGTTTTTTATTTTCCTGGGTTAAAGTCCAAGCGTCTTTGATGATTTGCTTGTATTTCATAAACTTATTATAGCAGGAACAGAGTGGCTAAGCCCAAAAACGCGAAAAAACCGGATACGTCCGTGGCGGCCGTAACAAAAATCGAGCTGGACACGGCCGGGTCTATTTTAAGTTTTTTCAGCACGAAAGGCATGACCGCGCCGAAACATCCCGCGACAAACATATTGATAATCATGGCCGATCCCAAAACAAGTCCCAATTTCAGCGACCTGCCGAAAGCGAACGCGACCACGCCGGCTATAAAACCGACCAAAACTCCCTTGAAAATTCCGGCTACCGCCTCCCTGAAAATAATTTTCCTCGCGACGTGCCACGGAATATCTTCCAAAGCCAAACCTCTCACTACGACGGCCAGCGTTTGCGTCGCGGCATTGCCTCCCAATCCGGCCACAATCGGCATGTAGGCCGCGAGTATGGCCATTTTCTCTATCGTTCCCTCAAAAAGTGAAACGACCATGGCCGCCAAAAACGCCGTCGCCAAATTAATCACCAGCCAAAGATAGCGTCTGCGCACTTTGACCATGGTTGAGTCCGAAATATCTTCGTCTTCAGTCACTCCGGCGAATTGATAAACATCCTCGGTGGCCTCTTCGTCCGCGATTCTCAACAAGTCTTGAATTTGAATGATTCCTATGATTTGCCCGGTCTCTTCCGTCACGCCTATCACCTCGCTGCGCGTGTCTTGCGCCAGCGCGAGCACGTCCTTTTGATCCATTCCGGTGTTTACGAGCGGCAAAGAGTGCACGAGCGATTTAATCGACTTGTTCGGACTGTGCATTATCAGGCTTTTATATGGCAAATAGCCTTGAATTCCACCCTCTTCTCTCCTGACAACTATCGTCGGCGCGACTCCTTCTTTATGCTGGTAGCTACGCGCTTTTTCGGCAATGTCCCTGAAACTCGCGTCGGAGCCCATTACAATAAAGTTCAAATCCATCAAACCACCGGCGCTTTGGGAGTCGAAATACATCAATTTCTCGATTTTTTTCTTCTTGTCTTCCTTGATTTTCTCCAAAATTCCGTTCAAACGTTTTTTTGGCAGCCATTGCAGAATATCCGCCGCGTCATCTTCATAATTAAAATGCAAAAACCTGGCGAATGTCGTATTGGAGAGGCGTGGGAGAATCGACTTTTTGCTTTCCTCGGATAAATTCAAAACCAAAGGTGCTTGGATTTCAGGCGGCAACAGGGAGAAAACCTTTCTTTTTCCGCGAGCCAAATGCTCGATTAAAAAGGTCAAAGTCGGCAAATCTTTCTTGCCCAAGAGCTTTTTGACTCCCGTATCATCTTTTGCGCCCAAGGCCGAGTCCAGTCTTGCCAGTAATTCGCTGTTCATGCCTGCGTGGTCAAATTGGCTGGTGGGAGTATATTTAATGGAAGTGATAAGGTCAACACCGAATAATGGGCTTGCGCGCGCGCAACTATTACAGTAAAATCCCTCTGCTTAGTAATAAAAGCAACAATTATGAAAAGAGAACAAAAGAAAAAGCTTATCTCGAAGTACGCCACTCATGAAAATGATACGGGAAGTCCTCAAGTGCAAGTTGCCGTTCTTACGGAAAGAATCAATCACCTTACAGATCATCTGAAGACGCACAAAAATGATATTCACTCCCGCAGAGGTCTTTTGAAGCTCGTCGGACAAAGAAGAGGTCACCTCCAGTACCTCAAGTCCAAGAACAAGGATGAGTACGAGAAAATCATCGACAAACTGGCATTAAGAAAATAACAGTCACGCAGTCACGCAGTCACGCGTAGCGTGAGCATTAGCTTCTTTTACATCAACTCGGCGCGAGGTCACAGGAAATCTCAATCATAGTCGCGATTGGAGATGACTTGAAACCTCTCACTGAGTGGTAAAAGGGCACGCATGAGCGCAGCGAATGTGCTACATGTAATAAATATTAACCCAATTACCACTATTATGGAAAAAAAATCAATTAAAATGGAAGTCGCAGGACGCGAACTCTCCATAGAAACCGGACACTTCGCCTTAGCGGCGGACGGAGCCGTCACAGTCAGATACGGCGACACCGTGGTCCTTTCGACCGCGATGATGAGCTCAAAAGGCAAGGAAGGAGCGGACTTCTTCCCGATGACCGTTGAGTTTCAGGAACGTTATTACGCTTCCGGAAAAATCAAAGGTTCGCGCTTTATCAAAAGGGAAGGACGACCTTCCGACGAAGCCATGCTAAAAGCGCGTTTGATAGATAGGCCGATTCGACCTCTTTTCCCGAAAGGGACAACAAATGAAGTTCAACTGATTAACACCGTGCTTTCCGCGGACATTGTAAATGATCCCGGAATTTTGGGAATCACCGGTTCTTCAGCGGCCTTGTTGATAGCCGGAATGCCTTTCTCCGGCCCTATCGCGGGTGTTCGAATCGGCCTGGTGGACAATGAACTCATTGTTTTCCCGACCGCTGAACAAATCGAAAAAGGAAAACTCGACCTTACGGTTGCCGGCACCGCCGACGCCATCACCATGGTTGAAGCCGGAGCTTACGAAGTTGACGAGGAAACAATGCTTAAAGCACTCGACTTGGCGCATAAAACCATCAAGGAACTTTGCGAGTTCCAGATGAAGCTTGTAAAAGAGCTTAATCCCGTTGCGCGCGAATTCACAGTTGTTAAAGTGACGGACGAAGCGAAAGACACGGTTAAAAAAGTTATCTCCGAATCCGACCTTAACACGGTAGGCGGAAAAACCAAGAAAGAAGTGAAAGAAAAAGTCCATGCTCTTGAGGACAAACTCCTCGAACATTTCAAGGACGAAATCGCGGCCGAAACCAAAACGGAAAAGGAATTGATTGAGGCATTGGGCAAACTCATCGATGAAAACATGAGAAAGAACATCCTCGAAAAAGGCCTCCGAATCGACGGCAGAAAATTGGACGAAATCCGTCCTATTTCCACCGGAGTCGGCGTTTTGCCGAGAACACACGGATCAGGTTTGTTTCAGCGAGGTGAAACTCAGGTTTTGACACTTACGACTCTTGGAGCTCCGGGCGCGGCGATGATTATCGACACAATGGATATCGACATTCAGAAACGCTACATGCATTTCTACAACTTTCCTCCCTACGCTACCGGCGAGGTGAAGCCTCTTCGAGGAGTCTCCCGCCGAGAAATCGGTCACGGATTCCTTGCGGAACGCGCGCTTGTTCCGGTTCTTCCAAGCAAGGAAGACTTCCCCTACACAATGCTTCTGGTTTCCGAAACCTTGACATGTAACGGATCCAGCTCTATGGGTTCCGTTTGTGGCTCGACGCTTTCATTGATGGACGCGGGCGTGCCAATCAAAAAGCCGGTTGCCGGAATCGCGATGGGACTTATAACCGGAGGCAAAGGCGAATATAAAATTCTTTCCGACATTCAGGGTCTTGAAGACTTTGCCGGCGACATGGATTTTAAAGTCACGGGAACCGACACCGGAATCACCGCTTTGCAAATGGACATAAAGGTAAAGGGAATTACCCTTGAAATGATGAGTGAAGCTTTGGCTCAGGCCAAAGTGGGCCGCGCCTTCATCATGGGCAAAATGCTCGAGACGATTGCCTCACCGAGAAAGGAACTTTCCAAGTACGCGCCTTTAATTATGACAATCCAGATCGATCCGGAACAAATCCGCGACGTCATCGGTAAGGGCGGAGAAACAATTCAAAAGATTACCGCCGAATGCGGAGTTGAAATCGACATCGAACAAACCGGACAGGTTATTATTACCGCTCCCGACCAAGTTTCCGGCCAAAAGGCTGTCGACTGGGTCAACCGGATTACCTACATTCCAAAAGTCGGTGAAGTTTTTGACGGAACCGTCACGCGACTCATGGATTTCGGATGTTTCGTTGAATTCCTACCCGGCCGCGAAGGTCTTGTGCACATCTCAAAGTTGCGCCCCTACCGCGTGGAACGCGTCGAAGACGAAGTCAAAGTCGGCGACAAGGTGAAGGTAAAACTTTCCGAAATCGACGACCAAGGCCGAAACAACTTGTCCATGAAAGAATTCTACGACAAAAAACCTTTGCCCAAACCCGAGTTCAAAGATGAACCGAAAAACGAACCGGGAGCATTCTAAAACTCACGCGTGAGCAATCGTTAATACAAAAAGAGCCTCCGGAAGGGGGCTCTTTTATTTATAGATTGAGTGACTGCCTACATCTATAAAAGTAACTTTTCCATCCGATTCAAAGCGAAACATTACTCTGTATTCACGGTTTATTGAAAATGACCAATATCCAAAAAGGTGCCCTTTCAATTTGTGAGTGTCCAGTGCGGGATCAAAACAGTCATTTCTAAAAACCTCCTCTTTTTTTACAGCCTTGATTTTCAAGTTTCTTTCCAGCCGTTTGAAAGATTTTTCAAAATGACTCGTGTAGAAAATCTCCTTAATTTTCATGATATCAAGTCGGACAGAGAATTCAGTTTCTTAAGTTTTTTGTTCTTTTTTTCGGATTCATAATTCTCAATCGCGAGCATTGATATTTTCAGCTCAAGTTCTTCGGCTTTGCACACCATTTTATCATAGGTTTCTATATCAATAATCACAACCTCGGCTTTATTGTTGTTCAAAATCACCAGCGGCTCTTTTGAATCTATCACCTCGTCAAAGAAACTCCTGTAATTTTTTTGGAGTTCCTTTGCGGTACCGGTCTTGGGTAAAAGTGAAGGCATATATTTGTATATATAACTATATATACAGTCTACACTTCTCATGCTAAGTTTGCAAGCATTAAACTTTCCACATCAAATCCGCAAAGGCCCGCGGACTCCATCTGTTTGCAATCACATCAAGAATCTTATGCTCCGTTTTTGCAGGTTTGTTGTTTATCATTTTTGACGAATTAAGGGTGGAATCCAATTCCAGCTTAACTTGCGCTTTGACTCAAATTTCTATAAATTAAGCCGCGCAACGCAGGTATCGTATAGCGGCTATTATGCAGCCTTGCCAAGGCTGAGATACGGGTTCGACTCCCGTTACCTGCTCCAAACGGAAAATTCAAATACAAGCTGTCTTAAGAAAGGGGTACTTGCCACGTCTTGATAATATTCACGATTCCTGTAATATTGCCTGCCGATAATATTCAGAATGCCGGAAATACCCTACGTAGACACCGAATTCATATCCGAGGTGAGAACCCTGAGGAGCCGAGGTTTCGCGGAAAGACAAGACAGGCACGTTAAGACTGCCATTATCACTGCGCTTGCCGAAAGATATCACGAGCGTGTTTTGGGTGGGGGAGACGAATGTTTTGTCATGCCAAAAAAAGGAGATGCGACAAAAGTACTTGCCGTTAATTATGAGCGCATAAAAAGGCGCAGAGGTTTGAGGCTCTTTTACGTTCATAGAATATTTTCGACTTTGTTCCCTCATAATTTTCCAAAAGTTCACGCGGTATTTTTCGGCGACAGATCCGGCACCGTCCGCCAGTTTATTCATGAAGTGAAGAGGCGGACAATTTCTGGACACAGGAACGCATCGAAATCATTATGGAATATATGTCGAACAACAATTATTCGAAAGATGATATTGATTCCGTCAGAAAAGCGATTGCAAGATTGAATGATCTGAAAAATTTGCCGATGGATTAAATAGGTGTGCAATAAACCGGCCATTCACCTACAGCACCAAACTTCGTGTTTATCCGACATCTGTTATATTGAATTATTAAACTGCCGCGATTCTCTTTCTAAGCCACTCAATTACCAATGATTGTGCGTCCTCCGAGTATTTTTCCAAAGGAGCATCTTTTGGGATTTGGTCGCCGTTCAGTCGATTTAAAAGTGTCGCGCACACAATCGCCGCTGGAATTCCGGCTCGCAGACAGAAAGCTAAAAATATGGGAGCTTCCATTTCATTGTTTCTCGCGCCCGCCTCGTATGCTTTATGCAAAAACGCCATTTTTTCTTCGAGTGTATATCCCGGATTAAGTGCGCCATCTAATCTTCCTTGGTGCTCATAAAAACCGTCGGAGCCGATGGTTTTTCCCATTACCACATTAATTTTGTCCCTCATTGATTCGGCAACTTCCATCAGCTCGGCAACCAAAAAATTGATAAAAAATAAGGCTTCACCTTAGCATGGAATTTAATTTTGCTATAATAAAAATATGAGTGTTCGAATTGACGATTCATGGAAGGCGGCGCTCAAAGGCGAATTCGAGAAATCGTATTTTAAAGAACTAACCGAATACGTTCGTAACGAATATTCAAAACGAAAGGTTTTCCCTCCGGCAAAAAATATATTCCGCGCCTTCGACCTTTGCCCCTTCGACAAAGTTAAAGTGGTGATTTTGGGGCAGGACCCTTACCACGGCCCGAGTCAGGCAAACGGACTTTGCTTTGCGGTCAGCGACGGAGTCGCTTTACCTCCTTCGCTACAAAACATTTTCAAAGAGCTCCAAAGTGACTTGAGCCTGCCGATTCCAAAAACGGGCAATCTGGAAAAATGGGCTAAACAGGGCGTTTTGCTTTTGAATGCGACTCTAACGGTTTTGCCCGGGCAGGCGGGTTCGCACCAAAAAAAAGGCTGGGAAGAATTCACCGACGCGGCGGTTAAAACGCTTGCGGAAGGACGTGAGCATTTGGTTTTTATTTTGTGGGGTCGTTACGCGCAGGAAAAAGGAAAATTCATCGACCGCTCAAAACATCATATCATTGCTTCCGCGCATCCTTCGCCGCTGTCCGCTCACGCCGGATTCTTCGGATCACGGCCTTTCGGCAAAACAAACGCGTATCTGAAATCCGTCGGGAAAGAAGAAATCGATTGGACTCTCTAAATGGAAAGGATTGACGCCACTATCGGCCCGGCTTCAAAGGCCGCTTTTCCCATGAACCAAATCCCGTAAATAATCAGCATGAAGGAACCGAGCCTGATAAGATTTTTCAGCATGCTTTCGTGAAAGATTTTTCTCACGAATATCGTCGCGACGGCCACCAGCAGGGAACTGATCAATCCGCCGATTTCTATGTTCAGCGCGAAGGCCGGCGGAGTCATCACGCCTTGATATTGCGAATACAAACTTCCCGCAACCATCAACCAAAAAACAATAGCCATCGGATTGACCACATTCAAACTAAAACCTTTAAAGAAATCCGTCTCAAAAAATTTCCCTCTGTTCCTGTGCATGTGATGGAAGGACACCTTATGCGGTTTTCCCATCAAAGAGTTGATTCCCATGTGAATCAAAAAAAATGCCGCCAGCGACCACATCACGAGCCTGATTATTGAATTATCGATAAATTGTGCCGCTCCGTAGGCCGCCAACATCAGATAGATCATATCGACGAGCGCCGCCCCCAAAAGTACCTGCACTTGATACCAAAACCCCTTTTTTGCGTTCAAGCCTTCCTGAATGCCGAATATTGTAATCGGCCCCACAACGAAACCCTGTGTGAAGCCAAACATAAATGGACCCGGATTAAATAGCATTTTATTTTTGTTTTATCTCATAATTGTAACATATTTACAGGTTAGAGGCAAATGCGATTGACATGTGGCATGAGGACATTATGATTCAACCATGAAATATTCTGAAATTTTACTACCAATCTTTCTCGGGGCCTGCGCAGGAAATGCGGATGAATCAACGAAGCCGGGTTGTACCGATAAGGTGGAGCAAGTAGCCAAAAGTCTCACTGATGCAGTTAGCTTTTCAGACCCTCAAGTATCCGCTGCTATAAGCAAGAATTGCAATACTGCAGTTGCAAAATTAGTGCTCGCCAGAGAAACATTAGCAGATATGAGTTCGACATGCCTTGATACACAAAGTGTTCAACTTTTAACCGAAAAAGTTGATGACGCCAGGTTGGAACTGGTTAAGGCCGGCTGTCTCAAGTAGTTCTCTGCGGTGCGAGAATGTTCGGGTCCTACGTGCGGGAATTGGGTCATTTCGCTTATTGCAATTCACTTGCATTACTAACCTAATAATTTTTTATAACATTGTAAAATTCCACCCTGCTTACTGCAAGTCACTTGCAATAAGGACTTTCGCCGAATTCCCGATCGTGAAAGGTCCTTGTTTCAATACAATCCGCCAAGTAACAACTCTTCGTTAAGTCCGAGTTCCTGCGCGCGCAAACCTGTTAATTTTTTCAAATCTACATATTTCCTAAAACCCAGCAATACCCTTGACAGTCCGTCAAATATCTTCTATACTTCGCCCCTAATTTAATTTTTACCCCTCAAACATGTTAAGGAATTCACCTGACAGCCATTCAAGCTCGGCCATGACGCGCGTCTTGCAACGGATTGCGCTCGCATCCTCACTTGCGGCCACGGCTTGTAATACTGTTGAAAACGTCACGGTGATAATGGGCAATAATAGTAACAATGGTGATGTGAATATTAACGAAGGCGGTGACGACACAGGCACAGCCGACACAGGCACAGCCGACACAGGCACAGCCGACACAGGC
>CAYIRB010000028.1:0-12894 GCA_964365765.1 uncultured Candidatus Peribacteria bacterium | reverse complement strand
TAGTTTATTATGTAGCAATGCCTAAAGCCACACAAATTTCAGATTTGACAGACCGCGAACTCTACGAGCGCTGTCAGGAATACGGCTCGCAAGCCCGCCGCTGGAAGCAACGCTTTTGCGGTCTGATTCCCGAAGTCGCCAAGCGCGGTTTATACCGTCGCAAAGGTTTCTACTCGATTTACGACTTCGCGGCGAAAGTGGGCGGAATCGGCCACGAAACCGTCGACCGAATTATCCAAATCGGCGCAAAACTGGAAGACAAACCCGCCCTCCGCGAAATTTTTGAGCAAGGCGAACAGGGATGGAGTAAAATCGCGCAAGTGGCTTACATTGCCACGTCGGAAACTGAAAAAGATTTAGCGGAAAAGGTTACGAATCTTTCAAAAGCCGCACTAACGGCATATGTTCAAGAAATAAGAGAAAAAAGTGTTCCCGGGAACATACCAGAAAACATCTCACCGCCCGCGCAAGACCTTCGATCCATGAGCTTTCAGGTCACGGGAGAAGTCGAACGCCAACTGCGATTGCTGAAATTCCAACTCGAAAAAAATACCGACGGGGCGCCACTTCCATTCAACGAAATCTTCAAACACCTGATCTCAAAATCGCCGCAACCGCAACTGATAGTGCAGGTTTGTCCGGATTGCGCGAAACGCCGCGCCGCCGACGCCCATACTCGGCACGTTCCGGCCGTCATACAAAAATTAATTGACGCGCGCTACAAAGGGACTTGCGGCTTCCGAGGTTGTAATCTTCCGGCGGAAAGCCTTCATCACACCGCGCGCTACGCGCTGAACCCGAGTCACGATCCCGACGGAATTGTGCCGCTCTGCAAAAAACACGAGCGCCTTGTCCATTCGAGCATGATTGAAAATGAGGAAGACCCGCCCGAGTACTGGCGGTTGAACGGGAATCCGAAGAACAATCTGAAATATATTATCGACCAGAAAGTTCAGGCTCACCGCAGACCGAGAGATTCTCCGTGACATCGTGCACACGCAACCAGTCGACCTTACCAATCAACTTTATAGTTGTCCAAAGCGTCATACCGAATCTATCTTCGCCTAAAAAACTTTTCCGCGAAGTGCCGACCAAAACCGGATAACCCAACTCACGCAATTCGGAGATTCTTTCGATTATTTCAAAACTGTAGCGCGGGTCACCGCTCACAAAAGCGCCCATCCCGGGGTCGACAATTATGTTCGAAACTCCGTGTGAACGTGCGACATCAATCCGCGCGCGCAAAAAATCCTTCACGGTTTTCATAACGTCGTCGTATTCCACCATCCCCCTATCGGTTCGAGCTGAAGAATTTTTTGAGTACATTAAAATAATCGGCACATTAAACTCCCGCGCGACATCAAAAATCCTTTCGTCGCCGCGACCGGCCGTAACATCGTTTATCATAATCGCCTCGCGCTCGCATGCCGCTCGCGCCACCTCGCTTTTCCAGGTGTCAATCGACACCGGCATCCCGCGCAACACCCGCAAAGCGGGCACAACCCGCCGCAACTCTTCTTCCAAAGAAACATCGGAAGATCCGGGCCCCGTCGACTCGCCTCCCACATCCAAAATCGACGCGCCGTCCTCCAACATTTCCAAAGCAACCGTCTTCAAATCTTCACGAAAAAATCGTCCGCCGTCCGAAAAGCTGTCGGGTGTCACGTTAAGAATTCCCAGAAATTTTGTCTCGAATGTATTCATCGCAGTACGCCGCCAACTTAAGCATTATGGGATGAGGAGAATCGAGCGGGATAATACCATGAATAGCGTTGCACAAAAACACGGCATCGAAAGTCTCCGACTTCATCACTCCACGTTCAATCACCGGAATTCCCAAATCTCGCGCGGCCTCAAGTAAAAATCCGCGTGCGGTTCCTCTTAACATTCCGGTCGCCGGAGTGATCAAAACGCCGTCATTAATAAAAAAGACGTTCGTGATTCCGCCTTCGGTAATTTCACCCGAACGGTTGACCAATAAAACTTCGTCAAAAACCGAATCGCGCGCGCGGTCGCAAACAGAGGTATCGGTACTTTTAATTTCCGGATTCGCTCTTTCCGCGTCCACCAATTTCACCTTCCAAATTTTGCGATTCAAAAAATAATCGCGTTCGTCAATCGGTTCATCATAAACTTCAACGCGCCCGTCTTGATAGACCCTGACTCGAACTCGCACGTCGCGGCGGCCGGCAAACGGCACAAGCAAACTCTTAAGATCAGGCGCCTTCACGCCGATACTCGCGCAAGAACGATTAAACCTCTCCTGATGCCGCGAGAGGAAAATGAATTTACCCGACCAAGTCCTGAAGGTTTCAAACACTCCGCCGGTCTGCAAATATCTTATAACCGAAGACTTTGCCAAAGTCTCTTCGTACTCGGCGCGCGCGTCGGAGTCTATCAAAATTCCTCCGCCTGCCGGAAAACTAACCCGCCCACCGGCCACTGTCGCCGTTCGAATCATAATGTTAAAATCCGCGTCGCCATTCGGCAGAACAAAACCGGCGCTACCGCAGTAAGCCCCGCGCGTAAACTCCTCAAGTTTCTCAATAATCTCCATCGTGCGAATTTTAGGACAGCCCGTCACGGAACCTCCCGGAAAAACCGCCTTCAAAATGTCCGACACAGACATCCCCTGCTCCAAATCCGCCTCCACAACACTGTAAGTGTGACTCACGTTCGCCAATTTCATAATTGCCGCGTGAATGGGAACGCGCACGTTTTTGCCGACCCGCGCCAAGTCGTTGCGCAACAAATCCACAATCATACTTAACTCCGCCTGAGACTTTTCATCCCGCAATAAAAACGAGGGATCCTCGCCCGCCGCGACCGTTCCTTTTATCGGCTCCGCCCGCAAAACTCCGCCCTTTAAACAAAACAATCTTTCCGGCGAATTGCTCACGATCACTCGGTCATCAAACTCCCCGTAGAAAGCCATCTCCGCCGGATTCACTTTTTGCATGGCGCAAAACAGTCCCAAAGGATCGCCCTCAAATTCGCCCGAAAATTCCTGCGCGAAGTTCACCTGATAGCTTTCTCCGTCGCGTAAATACTCCTTAATTTTCTCGATTTTTTTCGCGTACTCTTCAAAACTCAATCCACCGCCAAAATCGCGAATGCGAAACTCTCCACGCTTCAAATCCGACAACAACACTTTCTCAACTCGATCGCAATAAATCCAAGTCTCGTCGCCATCGTAATTCAAAACCGCGGCCCAAAGTCCACCGCGCGGAAACTCCAAAAACGGCGGCTGTTTCAAAGCCGGCCAAGCCGCGATTCCTTTCTTTCCGGTGAAAAAATACAGGGGCCTAGGCGAGCTCTTCTTCATTATAAACGTGCTCGTATTCGCTCTTATGGTACTCATGAATGTCGTCCGGGTTAAAGAATCTCGGGACTTCCTTCAAGGCCGTTTCCAAAGAGTCGGATGCGTGAATCACGTTGCAAGAAACGCTCATCGCGAAGTCTCCGCGAATCGTTCCGCCATCGGCTTCTCGTGCTTTTGTAATTCCGGTAATAAGTCGAACCGCGTTCACGGCTTCAAGACCTTCCCAGCACATTGCGACAACCGGAGAACTCTGCATAAACTTCGCGACTCCGGGAAAAAACGGTTTGCCGGCTATGTGCGCGTAATGTTCGCGAAGCACCGCTTCATCCAGTCGCATCATTTTCAAACCGACCAATTTTAAACCCTTCCTTTCAAATCTGGCCATAATCTCCCCAACCAGTCCGCGTTGAATCGCGTCCGGCTTCAAAAGTACCAAAGTGCGTTCCATAGCCATATTTTTGTTATTAATGCGCGCTCACCTTGCCCGAAATCCTTGCAAAAGTCAAAAAAAACCAATACAGTGAGACCCCAGATTCAATAAAATTACCATCAATTTATGAGCGATAGGAAAAAAAATCCGAGTGACGTAGATACAAGATGGGGTCCGGCCAGCCTAAGCGGCGGTAGCTGGGACGGACGGTCTTCCCTTGCGCCAAAAGGTTTCGACTTGCCTCCAACATCGGACGGACTCGGCGGCGGCACTGATACTCCCATCGGACGACTTCCTGAAAAATATCAAAGCCGCGCCTTGCAAGCCTGTGCACTCTTTATTGACGACAATGACATGAAAGAACCTGATTTTGAAACGCTGAATATCTTGCTGACGGAAGCCGAAGCGTCCGGTGACGACCAGTCGATAAAAGCCTTGAGCGAATTGATGTTGGGACAAAGAGCCGGATTAACTGCTCGCCAAGCAAGGCAAACATTGGCAAAAGAGCAAGTCTAATCTACAATCGAGCCATGCTGACCGATCAAGAAGCGCTGAAACTCAAAAAAATACTCCTTCAGGATATTTATAAAATTTACGAGGAACTTTTCATCGCGAAGAAAATCTCGGACGAAGAGGCGAAAAAAATTCTGGATTTCGTAAAAACGAAAATCGCTCCCGAGTCGCACGCCGAAGAGTTCAGCCGGGCTGTTACGGACTTCGCCAAAGAATTTCCCGCCTTCGCCTCAGTCGCAAAAAAAATTACCAACACCAAAGAAGAAACAATCGAAAACATCGGACGGGAATGTCTTGAAGAAATTATGGACGAAGACACCGACACTTGGTCAAAACTCGCCATGACACTCGAAAAAATCAAAGAAGAAAATTTGCACGACTGGTTTGCCACCCTACCCGACAAAGCCAAGCAAACATTCCTGAAAAAATTCTTAACGCTGAGCGAAGATGCCTATTGAACAGCAAAAACAACCCGATAAAGTTGAAGCCGCCAAAAATTATTTGAGTGAGAAATTTGCAAATCTTTCACAAGCCGCCGCGGATAAACTGGAAGAGATGAAAGCTCTGGTGGACAACGAAGCCGCGAAAGAAGTTGTCTACAATAATCAAGAAAATCCCGATTACGCCGAACTCGCCGCAAAAACAACAAAAGAAACTCGCGACCCGCAACCGCTCGACCAATTTTTACGCGCGCTGGACTCTTCCGCCGCTTCAAAAATAAGCCCTGAAAATCAAAGCGCGATTCTGGAAGCTGCAAAAACCGCGCGCTCTCTCAATTACGACTCTCTCCAAACCAAACCGCGCGACTTCGACGAAGCCTCGAATACTTACGAACTGGTCGCGCGCCTGCCCGAAGCCCAAAAACAAATGGTAAAGGAATACGAGGACGGACTCGCGAAAGGTATGTATAAAGACCAAATCCCTGCTCAAGTCGCCGGCCTTCCGCCGGATTTGCAACAAACAATTCACGACGGCAATCCGGACGCCTTCGCGCACAGCTTCCCATCTTCCGACCTCGTCAAAGGTCCGGAACTTCAACGCCTCATCGCTCAAGACATTGAATCCGGCTTTGGCGGAACCGCGATGCGAGCGCGCATGTCGGCTTGCGGCAGGAAAAATTCCGTACTGAACAATCCGAATTTAAGTTCAAATCAAGTAAACGACGCGGCCACCGCCTTTCTGAAAATCGGCTACGACGGAAAACCGGAAAGAAACCCCGACTATTTCACCGCGACCGAAGCCGTCAGCCAAGTTTTCATGAAGTTCTACCGCAACCAAAACTTGAGCGCGGCCAACAAATCCGCAATGATCGAACGCTTTGGCAAACAAGTCGGAGTTAACGCCTAAAACTTCAACACTTTCTCAAACATAGCCTTGTCTTCGTAAGGGCCGATGACCGACAAATACAGTGAATCATCTTTTAACAATTCCATCGCGACTCTCTTAACGTCCGCGACTTTCACGGCATCGATTTCCTTCGCGATTTCATTGTAATTTTTCAATTTCCCATACAAAAGTTCATGACGCGCGCCCATTTGAGCGACTTCTTCGGAATCTTCCAAAGCCAAGACGAGCTTTCCTTTCAAATACTCTTTGCCTTTTTTTAACTCGGCGTCGCTAATTTCAACGTGGCGAATTTTGTCGTACTCCTCAACAATCGCCTTTACCGCGTCGGTGATTCTGTTCACGTCCACTCCGGCGCGGGTAAAGAAAACTCCCGTGTCCGCGTAGTCTTCGGTTCCGCTTGAAATGTAATAAGCCAAACCCTTTTCCTCGCGCACAGCGCTGAACATCCGCGAACTCATTCCGCCTCCTAAAATCGCGGACAAAACCTTCAAAACATAATGGTCTTCATGCTCGGCCGGCAATCCCCTGACTCCGCAAACCAAATGCGCTTGTTCGGTTTTTTTGGTCTGTAAAGTGATGTGCTCGCTGCCGCTCGCGTCCATGTCGAAAGCCAAGTGCGAAACCTCACCTTTAACTTTCTCGAAAGGAAAATATTTTTCAACCAATTTCACGGCTTCGTCGTGCTCAATATCACCCGCGACGCAAACAAGCATATTTCCTGGCGTATAAAGTTTTTCCTTGTATTTCACAAAATCCTCGCGCTGAAGAGCTTTGATCACGTCCTTCGTGCCGACTTCATCCCAGCCTATGGGCTGATCGCCGAAAACCGCGCGCTCAAAATTCCACGCGACTTGATACATCGGCGTATCTTGGTACATGTTGAATTCCTCCATAATCACGCCGCGTTCTTTTTCAATTTCCGCTTGATCGAAACGGGCGTTCAACATCATGTCCGAAAGCACGTCCAAGGCCAAAAGCTTATGCGCGGAAGAAAGTTTTACATAATATCCCGCGTACTCTTTACCGGTAAAAGCGTTGAAATCGCCACCAACTCCGTCAATCGCCTCCGAAACCGCCTTAGCCGTCTTATAACGGTCGGCGCCTTTGAAAAACATGTGCTCCAAAAAATGCGAAACTCCGTTGATGTCTTTGGTTTCGTAACGCGATCCGGCTTTTACAAGCACAAGACAAGTGACTGCTTTTGTCCCATCCAATGAACTTGTGATAACCCGAAGTCCGCTCGGCAATGTTGTTTTTCTGTACATAAGCCGGAACATGCTATCAAAAACTTGCCCGGAATGAAAGCTGAATATAGAATTGAAATCCGCAAACCACCTATGGACAATCGCGTTCCAATCTCAAGAATTTCCGTGCTCGTACTCGCGGTTTTCGGCGTGACGGCGCTCATCATTTTAAGGCTGTTCTACCTGCAAATTATCGCTCATTCCTATTACAGGGACATCGCCCAAAGAGAGCAGCAAGGCTTCACAACGCTTCCTTCTCGCCGCGGCGAGATTTTAATTGAAGACTACCATTCCGGCGAAAGCTACAAACTGGCCACGAACACGACTCTGAACATGATTTACGCAGATCCGACTTTGATTGACGACCCGACAAGCGTAAGCGAAACCCTTGCTCCTTTGCTGTTTGACATCGAAGTTGAAGAAGAACTCGACGAAACGCGCGTCGAAAACGAAACAAAAGCCTTGGCCGAAATAAGCGATCCGCTTTTAAAAGGGGAAGCCGCTTCAAAAATTCGATACAAAACGGAAGA
This sequence comes from uncultured Candidatus Peribacteria bacterium, assembly GCA_964365765.1. Lineage (GTDB taxonomy): Bacteria > Patescibacteriota > Gracilibacteria > UBA1369 > 2-02-FULL-48-14 > CALRGE01. Next base: position 5,508 of record CAYIRB010000028.1, on the reverse strand, counting down.
TGAATTGAAACAATCTTTTAAGGAAAATTTGACCGCGGCTTTATCCGCGAAAACACGTGATGTGATTTTGGTAACGGAATCGATGGACTCCCAAACTTCGGAAGAAATAAAAGCCATGAATTTGGAGGGAATCGAAGTCTCCGAAAACGGGAACCTATTCGCGTATCCGTCCAAAATCTCCCCGAAATCCGATACGGCTGCAAAACTTGCCGGAGTTTTCGGAACGAACGAAGAAGATTTGAAAAGCATTTTGCTCGGAAAAAACCGTTTTGCGGTTTTAAAACGAAAACTGGAACCCGCGATTTCCGATCAAATCGAGAAAATTTTGAAAGATGACAGACTGCTTGAAAAACCGAAATTCTTGGGGATTAGAATGAAAGAAGAGTATTTCAGATTTTACCCCGAACAAAGTTTGACCGCGCAAATATTGGGTTATGTGAACTCCGCGGGCGACGGCCAATACGGAGTCGAAGGCACATACAACGACATTTTGCGTGGAAAAGACGGTAAATTCACTTCGCAAATCGACGCGAACGGAAATCAAATCACCGTCGGCGATTCCGTTATTGAAGACGCGGTGGACGGCGCGAACGTGACGCTCACCATCGACAGAGCAGTGCAATTGGAAGTCGAGAAAATACTCGCGAAAGGAACCGAAACCTATCAAGCGGACAGCGGGCAAGCGATTATTATGGACGCAAAAACAGGCGCGATTATCGCCATGGCGCAGTACCCCTCTTTTAATCCGAACACCTACGGCGACGTATTTGAAAAGTACAAAATTGATCTTAGCGAGGAACAGAAACGGGACATGTACGTCGTCGGAGAGGGCGATGACGTGAAATATTGGCTCTATATTCAAAAAGATCCGCCGGTCAGAATCGAACTTTTCCGCGACGAAGACGACCCTGAAATTTATTACGCTTACTCAAACAAGGTCGGGCCGGAAGTTTACAAAAATAAAATGGTCAGTGAAGTGTTTGAACCGGGTTCCATTTTCAAACCGCTCGCCATGGCGGCAGCCATAAACGCCGGCGAAGTCGAACCGAACTCGACATTTTACGAGGGGGGGCCGCTCAAAGTCGACGAATTTGAAATACACACCTACGACAACGTATATCGCGGAACACAAACCATGACGCAAGTGCTGGAACACTCCTCAAACGTGGGCATGGCTTTTATCGCGCAAAAATTGGGGCGCTCGCTTTTCTACAGCTACTTAAAGGCATTCGGCTTCACCGAACGCGCGGACTTCGGCATACAAGACGAAGCGCTCGGCACGCTCGCGCCCCCCGACACCTGGGCCGACTCCGAATTAGTCACAAAGGCCTTCGGCCAAGGCATTTCAGTCACACCGATTCAAATGATTCAAGCCTTCAGCGCGATCACGAACGGAGGAGTAATGATGCAACCCTACATAATCAAAAAAATCGAGTATTCCAACGGAGCCGAGGAAGACTTTGAACCAACCATAGTCAGGCAAGTAATCACGGAAGAAACCGCGCAAAAACTCGTAGCCATGATGGTCAGCACGGCGGTAAACGGCTACGGTTTTCTGGCTTTGGACAATCACTACTTCGCGGGTAAATCCGGAACGGCACAAACCTATAAATATGGCAAAGCACTTAGCGGCCGCGGAACCACCATCGGTTCCTTTGTCGGCTTCGGCCCCATCGACGATCCGAAATTTTTGGTCTTGATTAAACTCGACCACGCCCGCGCGAACGAATTCGGAGCCAACACGTCCGGCCACATTTTCCACGACATCGCCGCATACCTCTACGACTATTACAACGTCCCGCCGGACAAAAAATCTTAAGCGGCAATCTCCGACATTTCGAATGAAACGACCGTACCACCGGACAATAAAATCGAGGCTTTCAAATGAAACTTGACGCTCTTTCCCGACGCGTCTCGCAAAATACAGTTTCCCTCATAGGTCTGCACCGGACCGGATGTCTCCACATAATTCGAATAGAAGTACTCGTTTAAAACACGCGCGATTTCACGCATTTCCTCCGCCGGAATATCCAATTCAATTCCATTTTTAACTTTCACCGCCAAATCAAAGGCGAAAAAATACAAATTTTGATCGAATGTCTCGCGTATGCCTTTACGAAAGTGCTTGAGCAAAATGCCAAGCGCCTCCATTTCATTTTTATCCTCAGATACATCTATTCCCTCCAAAGACTTTATTAAACCTGTGGATATCCGCACGTATCCCATATTTTCAACTTCGCCGTGTATCGTTGAACTCTCATTCAAACCAAACCTTTTCATGACCTGCATTTCCTTTCCGACAAGATTAATTCCATGGGACGGAACCGTACAAGCCAAAATCCTGACCGTCGGTTGGATCCCCACTCCCATAGGCTCAACGACCTCAAAAGTAATACTCTGACCCTCATCATTGATCAGCTTCACAATCGCTCCCGTCTTGAACTGACTCAAGCTTATTTTTCGGTACGCCACAAAATCATGGTCGTCAATTTCCTGATATTGAAGCTCGCTAGACATACATTATCTTAGAGAACATTTCTAATTATAACATATTTCAGCGCACCTGTATATCCTACTCGACAGGCAACCCCGTATATAGATTCACCTTATACGTCGTGCTTCCGACCGTAACATAGGCGTAAGCCGTGCCGGAAATTAAAGACACCTTGCTGAACTGTTTCGTATTCGTATTTGAAAGCGAATATCTGTAATTCGATTTATCGGCATAACGGACGCCAAAGTCTCCGTAACGCAAAGCCCAAACGGAAATGATTTTTCCGGCGGATGACGTGCTCGGATCAAGAGTGCTGTAATAAGGGTGATATCCGTTCTCGGCCACAGTGTTAACTTCATCAACCTTTCCGTCACCGTCATTATCGACTTTATCGCCTGTTATTTCCACTCCCGCGTTCGGAATCGAATCGTTGGTATCGTTTGAATTTGTTGAATAACCGGAGGGAGCTGTGCCGGAACAAAGCGAAGCCGTGGTCTTTGAACCCAAACCGTCCAAATCCGCATCGACAAAATAACTTTGATAAGCGCTTACCGTGGCATCCGAATCGTTACAATCCGCGGAAGCCTTCACGCCATCCCCGTCGCTATCCGGATCCGTGATAACCACCGGAGCCGTCCAGCCGTAAATCGCGAAATTATCGTAGTTGTAAATTTCTCCGCTGTCTTGAGCGATGTATATGTTGGCATCTCCGTCGCCGTTTGAATCGTTACCCAAAGCCACACCTTCTTGAAGACTGCCCGGAACGGTATAACGCGTCATTTCGTTCCCGCTCATATCCAAAATCGACATGGTGCTTCCGTAAAGCGCATACAAATACCCGTCGCGGTAATGCAGAGCGCCAAGCCACGAACGAACGGCGGCGAATTCGTTAACTTTTTGCGCCGTGCTTCCGCTCAAATCAAAAACGAAGATTTTGCCGTTCAACTGATAACCCGCGTAAAAATATCCGTTCGCGTAAGTCAAACCTTCCATTCCGCAAGTGGAGCCATTACCGCAGGACACTTCCGGCATCCAAGTCTTAATGTCCCATGTCTGAACCACGGAACCCGTTGCCATATTGAACTTTTTGATATATCCGTTTTCGTCCGCCAAATACACATAATCCGAAGTCGCATCCGCAACGGTCACGTCTTCCAAATCACCGCCGACATTCCAAAGCGTTACGTTTGAGCCATCGGTGTTCATTGCGAACACCTGACCCCCATCACCCACACCCAAAAGTTGATTTCTTTCGCTATGCCAAGCAAGTCCGCTGGGCTCGATTCCGGGGTAGGCCGATCGGACTCCCGATCCAATTTCCACGGTGGAGGTTGTAGACCACTCGGCGGCGAAAGCCGCGGTACTGAAAGTTGCCAAAAGCATGGCGGCAACTAAAAATCTGGAAAGAGTTTTCATATATGTGGATTAAGGCTTGTACATTTTACATACTTTTACCGTGCCCCGTCAATATAACCTTTGTAAGACTCAAGCTGTGTCGCCCACTTTACGCTCCCATTATCAACATAAGGTTTAATCACCTCCAAAAAAGCTCGCAATAATTTTTCATTTTTCTCCTCAAAAAGTTTTACGGGGATATGCAAATTGATACGTGCAACTCGACCCGAATCGCGAATTTTCAAGGCTTCAACTATCGCCTTCGCAACCGCGTCAATATCTTCTTGCGAGAAAGTACACCTTGGAAAACATTCCGCTCTACCCTCACCCAAAGAATCCAATTCGCCAAGATCTCCGCCCATAATCGTAATGATACCGTCTTCATCCGGCACCAAATCATCCGCGTTCTTCAGCTCAAACGGATAAATGCGTTCCTCAAACTCCGTTGGGATGGGATCGTGATAAACCGTATCCGCGATGTACTGGTCTGTCCACCCTTCCGGCCGCGCGCTTTCCGGCATGGACAAATACGCTATGGCCACCAAGCCGTCCTTGAATTTGAACCCGGCCTCCGCGGCCGCGACAACCCAGTCGGGCTGACCGATGCCACCCGATGTACCCACATTATTTTTCGCTCCGGCCAATCCGTCTATTATTGATTTCAGTTCCTTATATTCCGCGGTCATTTCCGCCGTGGTCATCAAATTCTTGCCGTCCCGCGAATACCCGAAGTCGGCATGCGTCCCGATGCCGTGGCCTCTTTCCACAACCTCTTTTAAAAAGTTTACATCCCAATTTATATTGGCCATGGCAAAAGACTCGCCCGATTCTATCGTCAACTTCGCCCCATACTCGTCAAAAAGATTCATTGCCCTGCGAATATCTTCAACGTGCTTATTAAATACAGCCTCATTTTTATCATCAATAAAGTCGCCCTCCATGTGAGTCATCGTGGTGATATAAAACGGCGCGACCACTGCATCATTCCTCACATCATTCCTTACCAACATTCCGTAAACTCCCGCGGCGACAAATGCCCCAAGCAACGCGGCAAGAGCGATGGACAAGACCTTTTGCATAAAAACATTATTTATAAAAACTCCAGATTAATGGTAGTAAAAAACCTCAAACACCGCAACCGAATCGGCTAGCGCTTATACATGGACTTGCGTAGAAATCAGTGCACATGTAAAATATGTGCAGACTAACAAGACGCAATGACGAACCTTACAATCAAAATGCCAAAAAAACTGAAGAGGCAAGCTCAAAGAAAAGCCAAAGCAGAAGGGGTAACAATTACTTTTGTGATTCATCAAGCCGTAAAAGCCTACAATGAAGGGAAACTGAAATTCGGCCTTATGCGCTCTGATGATGAAATTACAGCATCCTTTGACGTTTCCACTAAGGATGGTAAAAAGGCCTGTCTCACCAGCTTTAAAGCTCTGGCGCGATGAAAAAAGTCATCCAACGTACAAAAGGATTTGAAAAAGCTTTTTTAAAACTACAAAAAAAATGGCGAGGCAAATTTATCAAACAATTGGAATTCTTTTTGGAAGATGAATGCCATCCCCTATTAAAAACTCACGAACTGAAAGGAACTAGGAAAGGAGAATGGTCTT
>CAYIRB010000027.1:0-13060 GCA_964365765.1 uncultured Candidatus Peribacteria bacterium | reverse complement strand
ATCTAGGCGTTTATAGAGAAGGGGGTACACCTGTTCCCATTCCGAACACAGCAGTTAAGCCCTTCATCGCTGATAGTACTATGATTTTAGTCATGGAAGCGTAGGACGACGCCTAGATTAAGCCGCTTTTTTTGTGTTACAGATATGGGCTTGACGGGAGTCAATAATAAGGTAAAATAAAATGCCCAAACCTTATTATGTTGGAAACAGAATATCCGATTACGGAAAGTCCGGAGGAAACTCCTGATGGGAATCAATTGTTTTTGACTGAACATTCCGCGGATTTACAGGCTTTATTGCAAAAGAACGAAGGGGCCGAAGGCGGGCGGGTGCTTTGGGATTCACGGGATAAATTGCATAAACATGAGGAGGTGGAGCTGGCAACTCTTTCTTATGTTGATCAAGTAATGGAAGAGATAAAAGGGAAAGATATTGAAATTTCGCCATTCGCCGATGAAGAAGCTCTTTCTTGGGCTAAAATAACTTTAACCTTGGTGCAAAGAAGAAGGTACGAGCAGGGCAGAAAGCCTTGGGATAAAGATCAAATGAAAATTTGGATTAATGAAATTGTGAATACCGCTTTTTTGTCCAGGAATCGAGAACCGAGAAAGGATGGAAGCAAATACTGGGTCACGCATTTGGTGGGCAGCGTTATAAACGCGATTTGTGACTCGAGGATTACAAGTCTGTCTTCCTTGGTCGCTCTTTTAAGACATGACGATTTTGAAGATTTGGCAATTCATAAACCCGAAGCGAAAAAAGAATTGTTGATGTGCGATAAGTATTATTATGATGAATTAGTCGGGAAAGATAAGGGTACGATTTTCCCCGAACATAAGCTCCAGGTTTATAAGTTGGTCAGGGCACTCACAAACTTGAAACGCGGGAATGAAGCGGATTTCGTTGCTTTTATCAGGTCTATTTTGGATGTTGGTATTCGAGTGGCCATTCTGCGCAATAATGAGAGGTCTCAAAATTTGGATACCGTAAATGCGCATGGCGATCCCGAGAAAATTACCAGTGTGTGTCACGAGTCAATGAATATTCACGCCCGCATGGCCAGTTCGATTTTGAAAATGGACGACGTGGAAGAACATATTTTGAGAGCTTGTTTCGAGGCTGTCAATCCGCAGGCTTTGGAGCGTTTTATGCAGATTCAAGCGGAAAGAATGAAACGTTACATGGGTTCGGATATCGATTATTCACATTTAATGTTGGTTTTAGCGCCTTTACGCACTTTAAATCCCTTTATCACTTATATGGCTATCAGGCCTTTACCATTTACCAAGTATTTGGATAAATCAAAAATCACTCAACAATATCCCTTTGTCAAAATTGATGATCACGATCCCATGTTTGAAGTGGTGGTGCTCACCAAGGGTTCCGATGCCGACGCTTCCACGGTCATGTTGAAAACCAGATGTGATGTAATACAATCTTTGTGTCAAAGTTACGGCCAAACCGCTTCATGGGGGGAAATGGAGGTACTTGAAAGAGTTCCGAATGTGAATCCGGACTGCGGAGATGTTGTGAAAATATTTAATCGTTCTCTGGGGGGAAAAGTTAATGTTCGCATCAACACGGAACGCAGAGAAGCATTGCGGCCGAGGGGAGTGATATCGGACATGAATAACAAAGGTCCCGAGGATAAAGATCAGGAGATGCCGCTTAGCATGGAAAAGAGTCTTAAAGCCGCCGTTAATCGATATAAAGGAAATCCGTCCGGATTCTTTAAGCATCTTGAAAGCATTTTTGCCGATCCGATAGTCGTAAGAAGCAGGGATGACGACCCCATAGAATTGCCGGGTGCTTCAAACGGAATGGACTTTGCCGCGGCAATACACCCGGAGGTGTTAAGGAAATTCAGAGGAATCAAGGTAAGTGATAACACCTTAAGCGACTCAAGATTCAGAACGCCTTTTGATAAATTGAGAGATTTACAAAGGGTTGAAGTGATTACGGACCCTGATGCTGAAGTCCCGGCGGGTTATGAGTATACAATGGACCTTTCCTGGAGCTCTTTTGCCGGACAAAGGACTGTTGATGCCATGAAAGCGATTTATAGGAGACTCGCGCCGGAGGCGGCGTATCAACAAGGAGCTGATTATGTAAAAGAGCTATCGCAATTGTTCGGCTTTTCAAGCCGGGATCAATTTATTCGCACAATGTTGCAACTGGAAGGTAAAGACAATATCTTGATTGAACTGCATAAGGTTGAGTACGCTTTAAAGCGTAAAAAGAGACTTTTGAAGCAGGGTGATCCCGAAGTTGATGAGGAACTTGTGCGCAGCAGGGGTGATTTTATCGCCGATATTTGTAAATTGACCGAGTTGCGCACCGAGAAGGCGGACAAAGTAGATCAATTAAAGAGGGATTTTACGATGAGTGTCGGCAGGTGCAAAACCGATCCGGTTGAGTTGATGAGCGGGGCCGTGGAATTGGATGAACCCGTGGTGTTGGAGATTGATATGTCAAATACGACCGGAAGTTTGGATGCCCTAACCGGACTGATTAAAGAATACGGCCTGAATATCTCTTACATACATTCGACCAAGGTCGAGAAAATGGCGAAAATTCGTTTGTCCTTGGATGTGCGAGACAAGGACAGGCATGGTGCCGCTGAGGTGCTGAAATGTATTATGCGCTTGAGCATAGAAAACAAGGTGAGAGTCAGGTCCGATCATTTCAGGTCCTTGGCTCGCGCGGTGAGTCACAACAAAAATGGGAGGGCTAAGCCTTCGGAGCCTCAGCAGTCTTAGCGTTGCCGCTTTCTTTGTCCGTTTCAAGAGCTAGGTTTTCGTCACTCGTGAATTTTTGGTTGCGTGACGTTTGCGGATTGTAGACTTCGTAAAAAAGTTCAATGAGTTCTTGCGTGTTGAGTTCGGTGACGCGAAGATTGCAGTTCTCCAAGCCCGAGCGCACCGTGTTCACTCTTGATGTCAGACTTTTTTTGAGTTGTTCGAATTCGTTGTGGCGTTGTTTGATTTTCGCGACCGTGTCTTGAGGGAAGATGTTTTCCAAAAAAGTTTTCAGAAGGCCTTTGCTTTCCGCTCTATACGGGTCTTGGGGTATAACGACGTAAAATTCTTTTTCCATGATGTCGGCGTATTCAACCAAGCGGCTGATGTATTCGACGTACTCGAAAGTTTGTTTTTGAAGCAGCGGATTGCTTTGTTTCACGCCCAGTTTTTTCAGTTTTTCAATGTAGTTGTCAATGTCGAGTTTTTTGCTGCGTACGACAATTTGAATGGGAAACTCGAGCATGTTGAGAAAATTTTGGTATGAATATATAACCGCGTTTTGTTCGGGTTCGGATTTCAAATTCAAATTGATGCTTGACGTTTTCAAAACCACGCGGAGTCCGCCGTTTTTTAGTACGAGAGTATTGTCGCGGATTTCGCCAATTTTAAGGTGCAACTGAGTACTGTCCTTCAGATTTTTCTTTCCGCTTTTGACGGAAGGGACGGTTTGTTTCGTTTCGTTTGTCATATAGCTTTGGTGGGTTTACCGTATGAGTCCAGCAACTTTGATATTTCGCCCAAATTTTTAATTTTTTCTTGATCTTTTTCCGCCTTGCTTGACTGCTTGTCGGTGAGTTTCTTTGTTTCTTCTTTGGCGAATATCGTTGCTTCGTATACATCCGCCCCTCCCATAATAAATACTCTTTTGCGAGGAATAAACACATATTCCACCATTAGGAAGCACCATTTGCCAAATGGGATTCCGTTAATCTTTAAAAATGTTATGGCTAGTGTCAAAATTGTAAAGAACGCGACCGGAGGCGCCCACACCACCCAAATGTATGTTTTCGCCAGTCCGACATAGAACGCGTAGGCGATACCGCCTCCGATTCCCAAAATCGCGAGCTGTTTCAAGGTCAAGGGCCCGACGATCTTATCCTCCAATTGCACGTTTTGGGGAATTTTGTATTGCATATGTTTTTATTTATCACTTCATTATACCAGAAAATTGCTCTTTATTCAAACACTCAATCTTGCTATTCTCCACAGGTATGGAAAAGATAAGAAATTTCTGCATTATCGCGCACATCGATCACGGAAAGTCCACATTGGCGGATAGATTCCTGGAAATTACCAATACTCTTTCGAAGCGCGAGATGAAGCACGGGCAAATGCTGGATACCATGGACTTGGAGCAGGAAAGAGGAATTACCATAAAGCTTCAGCCCGTTCGCATGGCATGGAAAGGGTATCAGTTGAATCTTATAGATACTCCCGGCCACGTTGATTTTACCTATGAAGTTTCACGGTCACTGGCGGCCTGCGAGGGGGCGATTTTGGTCGTGGACGCGAGTCAGGGAATTCAGGCGCAGACTTTGGCCAATTGTTATTTGGCCTTGGAAAATAAGCTGACAATTGTAGCCGTTTTGAATAAAATCGACCTTCCGGCGGCGGATGTTGAAAGTCGCGCCCGTGAAATTGAAAGCGCCCTCGGTATTCCAAAAGAATCCATCATTGCCATTTCGGCGAAAGAGGGGACGAATGTTGAGAATGTTTTGGATGAAGTTATCGCAAAAATCCCCGCGCCGCGAGTTACGGAGGATAAAAGTGAAACAAAGGCGCTTATTTTCGATTCGGTTTATGATACCTACAAGGGCATTGTGGCTTACGTCCGCTTGATGCAAGGAAGCTTGAAGCGCGGCCAAAAAATACGTTTTTTGCATACGAAAGCGGAGACCGAAATCACGGAAGTCGGTTGTTTCCGGCCGAAATACGAATCTTTGAATATCTTAAATTCTGGAGAAATAGGGTATGTTGTTACGGGAATCAAAACGGTGCGCGACGCACGTGTTGGTGACACAATTTGGCGTCATGAAAAATTCGGAAGCAAACCGGAAACGGAACCCAAGGCATTACCGGGCTATAAAACCGTTACTCCTTACGTTTTCGCTGGGGTTTTTTGCACGGAAGGTGAGGATTATCCTTTGTTGCGCGACGCGCTGGATAAGTTGAGTTTGAATGATTCGTCTTTAAGTTTTGAGCCGGAGCAGTCCGGTGCTTTGGGGCATGGATTCCGTTGCGGATTTTTGGGCCTTTTGCACTTGGATATAGTGCAGGAAAGACTTGAACGGGAATATGATTTGGATTTGATTGTGACCGCTCCGAGCGTGTCTTACGAGGTTAAAACGTCGAAAGGGGAGGACTACCGGATTTCCAATCCATCGGAGTTGCCCGATCCGAGTTTTATCGAAGTAATTCGCGAGCCATGGGTTAAAGTTGAAATTCTTGTGCCCGTTGAATACATAGGAGCCGTGATAAAACTTTTGGAAGAACGTCGCGGCCTGTCAAAAAACTTGCTTTATTTGGACGAAAAACGCGCCAATATTATTTACGAATTGCCGCTGGCTTCGATAGTGGTTGATTTTTACGATGAATTGAAAAGCGTTTCTTCAGGCTACGCTTCCATGAGTTACGAATTTTTGGATTACAGGCCCGGCGATTTGGTGAAGTTGGATATTTTGATTAATCACGAGCTTGTTGAAGCCTTGTCCATAATCATTCACAGATCCGAGGCCTACGGCCACGGCACTAGAGTTTGTAAAAAATTGAAAGGAATCATTCCAAAGGCGCAATTTGAAATTCCGATTCAGTCCGCCGTCGGGGCGAAAATAATCTCGCGCGAGACCATTCCGGCGTTCAGAAAAGATGTAACCGGTTATTTGTATGGAGGAGATAGAACCCGTAAAGATAAACTATTGAAAAAACAGAAGGAAGGGAAGAAGCGCATGAAAATGTTCGGTAAGGTTCAAATTCCGCAGAAGGCCTTCCTTGCGGTTCTCAAAAAAGAAGATTAAAATTCCGAGGACGCCAAAAATCCACATGAAATTGTCCCGAAAGTTCCTTTGTTTGTCCTTGGTATTTTCACTGCTTTTGAGTTCATGCTCGACGGGGCGGGGTTTTGCGGGCGGAGAAAAAATCAGCATAGCGTACGCGGAACCGATAAGCGGGTTTTCCCCGACCACATACGACTCCAATAACAAAAAATACATCTCGAATATTTATGAGACATTGGTGCACTATGATAAAACATTTAATTACGAAACGGGGCTGGCGACTTCTTGGGGCCGTTATGACGACTTGACTTGGGAATTTCGGCTTCGCGAGGGCGTTTTATTTCATGACGGCGGGACTTTTGACGCGGATGACGCGGTTTATTCTTTGGAAGCCGCTATGGGCGTGGAAAATTCACAGCTTAGTTCGCTCTTGAGCAACTTTGAGAAAATTGAAAAAGTGGAGCCGTATAAAATCCGGATTTATACGAAAAAACCCGACCCGCTTCTTTTGAATAAATTGGTTAACGTTTATATCTTCCCGAGCGGATATGAAGATTTTGACAATCCCGATGGCACCGGCCCATATTTTCTGCAATCGATAGCGGGCGGAGATTTGAATCTGCAACGTTTTGATCAATATTGGGGACCGGCGCCTTTTTTCAAGAACGTCACTTTAACCGCGATTACGAATCCCGATGAAAGATTGCAGGCGATTCTTTCAAATAAAGTTCAGGTTTTGGCCAACGTGCCGCCGCAGTACGTGGAGGCACTCAAGGAACAAAGCATCAATGTCAGCGCCTTTCCAAGTTTGGAAGTGAGTTATTTGATGTTTAATTTTCAAGGTGTTTTTAGAGACCAAAATCTTAGAGAAGCGGTAAATAGCGCTTTGGGCACGAATTACGCGGAAAAATTCGGGGCCGGGTATTTGCGGTCGACAAGCCAATTCGCGGCATTGGGTATTTTCGGTTACTCGAAAACATTCGCGGATCGCAGTCAGAATATTGAAAAGGCCTTGGAATACAGAAATTTGCATGAGGGAGATGTGAATGTCACTCTCGACATCCCAATCGGACTTGAGGAATTGGGTGGGCAAATTAAGGAAAATCTTGCCGATGTGAATATTATTGTAACGGTTAATGCTTCGGAGCCTGATGAATTTGAAAACAAAATCTTACAAGGTCAATCGGATTTTTATTTTTTCGGGTGGAAGTATGATTTGGCGGACGTGTCGGATTTTTTTGAAACAGTGATACACGGTCAGGAAGGTAATTTCGGGAAATTCAACGGTATGAACTACGCCAATTCACAGGTTGACGAATACATTGAGGATGCATCGGAAATTTTGGATTCGGCCCAAAGAAGGAATCTAATCCAGTTGATTACAAAAGAGATTTTGGACGAAAGAGTCGGGATTCCGCTTTTCGAGGCCGAGGTGCTTTACGGACTGCGTCCGGAATTGCTTTGGGAAATCAGATTGGACGGCTTGATTTTGGCTTCCGAAATTGTCGGAAAAGGAGTATAATAAACGGATATAATAATATCCGATTTGAATGCTCCATTCGCTTAAAGCAAAATTCACGCTCGCGTTCGGGACTCTGATTGTGCTCTTGTTTACGGCGTCCGGAGTGTTTTTAATCGACTCCAAATCAAAAGAAATATCCGCCGACATCGCGCAGACTTCATTGAGTTTCGCGCATTTTGCTTCGAGCAGGATCATGACGGAATACACCGAATATCTTGAACCCGGAAATTTTTTGCCTTTTAGCAGAGATATCAGCGGCATTCTACGACGCGACCCCGATATCACTTCAATTTCCATTCTCAATTACTCCGGATTGATTCTGTATGATTCGGCGACGGAAGTTGAACGGCAGTATTCCGGCAGCCCGAGAATTCTCACCGAGCAGGAAGCTTTGGATCGCGTTCAGTCGATTAACTTATCTGTTTTATTAAGGAACGGACGCACGGTTTATTTGAAGCTCGATCAATACGGGAATTCCATACCGACGGATATCAATGAGAAGCCCGTGGAAGACATAAAACCAACGGATCGAATTGCAAACATTGTGGTGCCCATGAATAACGCATACGCGCTTGTGTATGAAGTGAACTATCAGAGTCTTTTACATAAGCTTTCCGTGGCGAAAACTCAAATAGGCCTTGTCACGATGTTCGGTCTAATTTTGACTTTGGTGGTTTCATTTATGCTTTCGACCAGTATCACTGAACCGATTAAAGACCTTAAACATGGCGCTTTAATGATTGCAACCGGCGACTTTCAGGCCCGCGTCCCGGTTAAAACAAAGGATGAGCTCGGGCTCTTGGCGCAAACCTTCAATACGATGGCGCAGGAGCTTGAAGTTTCCACGAAGGCTTTGGTTTACAAGGAACGAGTGGCTAAGGAACTGGAACTTGCCGTGCAGATTCAAACCAATCTTCTTCCTAAGGACAAATTGATGCTGAACGGCCTAGATATAGCCGGAGGTCTTATTCCCGCGACAGAGGTCGGAGGCGACGCCTTCGATTATATTAAAGTCGACGATAATCAGTATATTACCTATCTGGGAGACGTGACCGGTCACGGTGTGGCCGCCGGTATAGTTTCTTCCATTGTGAACTCATTGATTTATGCCTTCCGATCCCAAGTTGACCTCATAAAAATGGTGCGCGACGTGAATGATGTGGTGAGGCGAAAAATCAGCGCGAAAGTATTTATAACAATGGCGCTAACGGTCTGGAACGAAGCCACAAGGACTTTGACTTACGCGAATGCGGGGCATCCGCCGATTCTTTATTACGATTCCGGCTCAGGGAAAATCACAGACGTGAGATTGCAAGGCATGGCTATAGGTATGCTGGAAGACGTTGAAAAACTCATTCATACGCAGGACTTCATAATGAAGGCGGGTGACGTTTTTGTGATGTACAGTGACGGTATAGTCGAAGCCAACAATCTTACAAAGGAACAATTCGGTCTGTCTAAACTTAAGGACATTGTTGAAAATTATTGTAAGGAAGGTCAAGCCGCCGAAGCAATCAAAAATTCAATCTTAACCGACGTGATTGAACATATTTCAGGAGGAGAATATTTGGATGACATGACGGTGGTCGTGATGAAAGGCAAATAATATATGACTGATTCGAATTTAAAATACAAGGAAACACAGGATTCTCCGGAATATCTGTCCCCCGATGCGGCTGAATACTTGAATTTGTTTATGGAGATGATCAGCGACTACGAGGTTGAACCTTACGTTTCACATCTGGATCTTTTGGACAATTGTTTCCCGCAAGGTTTGGATGAGGATCAAAATGAGTTGATAGCTCTCCTCAAAAAATCCAATGATATTTCCGCTGTCAAATCCGCTTTGACCGAACTCTTTGAATCCTTGGAAAGTAATCCCGTTCAAATTTGGGCGCTTCGTCCCATATTCGAGTATTTTGACATAAAGTTACCCGGTAAATCATCTCCCGGCCGCGTTCGATACAGACTGCCAAATCTTGTATTAAATAACTCAGATCAAGTATTGTTTTTCACTTCATGCGGGTTTGAGGCTGATTCAAAGTCGGGCAAGGGTTCTCATGTAAAATGGACAGACCCTTCCGGACAAATGAACGGTTTCGTCCTGAGCTACGAAGGAAGCAGATTTTGGCTGAAGAATGTGATCAAAGATCTTCTGGACAAAGGAATGTCTCTTGACCGAATACATAAAGCGTGTTTGGATATGAATATAGCTTTTGAAATTTTATAATTTTTTTATGGCGAAATTCAGTCGTGATAATTTGGCACTCGTCGACGAAGCCGCAGTGACAATGGATTGTGGCAGACAAACCTTGTTGGCGAGACACCCAAGTAAGATCATACGCGCGGCTTTGCTCCGCAATTCCGCATTATGTGCAGGGGCATTGGATATTTTAGGCGATGAGGTGGATGCTTTGAGGAATATGACTTCAAGCAGGGTGAAGGCTAGCGATGAATAAAGATTTATTTCAGGGAGCTGTGAGCCAAATCCATTCTTTGATTGCCACCCAGGTTCCAGCCTGCGGAGTTACCACCCACTTTGGAGAGATCGAGATCTGAGATTACAAGCCCTTCTTTTATGCTCCTATTTTGTAATTTTTTACCGTCAGGTCCCACAAAATAACTCCGGCCGAAGTAAGTCGGTCCTTCCGGGAATTCCCTGCCTTTTCTATTGGAACCGCCCACAAAAAATCCATGACGTACCGCTTCGGTAGGGAATTCATGTTCCCATGCAGTTGCACTGGTGTCGCCAAAAGTTACGGCTGGAGAAAAAACCATTTGAGCTCCGCCATTTTCCAAATGTTGCCATACATATTGGAAGTGGCGATCAAAACAAGTCGCAATACCCACTTGACCGACTTGCGTCGTAAAAATGGGAAATAGCGGATGCCCTGAAACTTTTTCACGACCATGATTTTGATTTTCATCATCGCTTGCTTTGTAATAGAAGCCTTCCGTAAAATTCCCTTGCTCATTGTGTCCGTGCGGGATGTGAGCTTTGCGATATTGACCGAGGACTTCGCCGTTTTCTATAAGCACGACGGTATTGTATCTGTCACCTTTGTCCGTTTTTTCGTATATCGGCGCTAAAACCGTTATCGCAAGTTCTTCGGTTAATTGGCGAAGAGCTGTGACGCTTGGGCCGGAAATAACCGACTCCGCAAAACCTGTCCATGCTTCTTGGGCCTCCGAACCTATTGCAAAGTATGGGGCTGTAAATAATTCATTTAGACATATTATTCGCACTTCCTCTCCAAAGGCTTCTCGAATTAGAGCTAAATTATGAGTTAGGTTCGCCTGTCTGATGATTTCAATGTCAGTCGGAGTCAAGCGACCGGCATCATCAGGCGGAAGAGCAACATTTTTGGTTTCCGTCATGGCCGCACGCACTATACCAGTCATAATGAATGTTCATTTTATTGCCTAGGAGTGGATTCTAGCATAAATTTTATAAAGCAACAATGTGGCATTTATTGCGTAATTCCCGGTACGTGAAAGCGTTTGCACAATTCCTTAACCTCTTCACGGACACGTTTCTGGGTCGCTTCGTCCGTGGGAGCGGAGCAAACGTCGTTGATCCATTTTGCGAGAATTTTCATTTCAGCTTCCTTTAAGCCGCGAGTTGTTACCGCGGGAGTTCCGAGTCGAATTCCGGACGGGTCGAATGGGGAGCGAGTGTCATACGGAACCATGTTTTTGTTACAAGAGATTCCGGCCAGTTCCAATGCGTGGTCGGCTTCTTTTCCGGTCGAATTTTTACTGGTCATGTCCGCGAGCATTAGGTGATTGTCGGTTCCGCCGGAAATAATTTTGAATCCGTAGTCCATCAGCTCGCTCGCAAGCACTTTCGCGTTTTTAATTACCTGTGCGGAGTATTCCTTAAATTCCGGTTGAAGCGCTTCCTTGAACGCCACGGCTTTCGCGGCGTTAATATGGTCGTGAGGCCCGCCCTGCATTCCGGGGAAAACCGACTTATCAATTTGCTTTGCAAATTGCGTCTTGCACATAATGATGGCTCCTCGCGGACCGCGGAGGGTTTTGTGAGTTGTGGTGGAAACTACGTCGAAGAACGGAACCGGCGAATCAATTTGACCTCCGGCAATCAGGCCCGCAATGTGAGCGATGTCGGCAAAAGTTATAGCACCGACTTCGTCGGCTATATCCTTAAATTTTTTCCACTCCATGTTTCGCGAGTATGCGGAAAATCCGGCCACTATCATCTTAGGGCGCTCTGCGAGCGCGATTTCTCTAACCTTATCCATATCTATAATTCCATTTTCTTCAACTCCGTATCTCACGAAGTTGTAAAGCATTCCACTGAAGTTTACGGGGTGGCCGTGTGAAAGGTGCCCGCCGTGGTCAAGACTTAATCCCAAAACCTTGTCGCCGGGTTTGATGAAGGCCATGTATACCGCGGCGTTCGCGGGCGAGCCGGAAAGTGGTTGAACGTTCACGTGTTCCGCTCCAAAAAGTTCCTTTGCGCGGTCAATCGCGAGATTTTCAACCGTGTCGATATTTTCTTGACCCGCGTAGTAACGCTTTCCCGGATAACCTTCGGAGTATTTGTTTGTTAAAACGGTTCCCATTGTTTCGAGCACCGCCGGAGAAACATAGTTCTCTGAGGCGATCAATTCCAATTCCTCGGCTTGTCTTTTTTGCTCGCGCATAATCGCGTCGTAAATTTGCGGATCCTGTTTTTGCAAATGTGTGAACATCAGGAAATGGGGTTAGGGGTAATAAGAGAAGTATCGGTGATTATCAAATCCATGGGGACGTCGTGCTCTTCATTTGGAATTTCATCTATAATTTGCTCGTGAAAGGCGAGGCCAACTTTATATGCTGTTGTCTTTTTGAGAATCCGGTCGTAAAATCCCCTCCCGAAGCCCAGGCGGTGGCCTCGACGGTCGAATGCGATTCCGGGGACAATTATCAGATCCAAATCTTCCGGATTTATGGCTTCATCGTCGGACGTCGGTTCAAGAATGTTGAATGCGCCGGATTCCAATTGCTCCCATGAGCTAACCTGAATGATTTTAATCTCGTTCCCGTCGACTTTCGGAAGGCAAATCGTTTGCCCTTTTTGAATGCAGTCTTTTATTAAATCATGGGTGTTGACTTCTTCCTTCGTTGAAACATAAGCCATGATTTTTTTGGCGCTTATAAATTGCAGCAAGCCCTCCAGTTTTCCTCTGATAATCCTGGATTTTGTTGCATACGAATCCGGCGAGAGCGATTGTCGCTTCTCTCGCGCATCCTGCCTCAACACATTCTTCATAATGGAATTATAGGCGACAGAATATTGCCTTTGAGGCGGACTTTTGTAAAGTCGAAATGAATGATATTATTCCACACACATTTTAAGAAAATATATGCAAAACATTAAAATCAAAGTCGCCGTTCTTTTTGTCGCGTTTTCAAGTTTTATATTTGGAGCCGCGGGCGGAGCCGTCACCACATTGAGCGTTTTACATTTTGATCGGTCGGCGGACGGTTCATCCGACAATGTTGTTTTGAATATGGATGAACCGTCTTTTTCTTACGCATGGGAAAAGGCATCGCCGGCTGTTGTCAGTATTGTTGAACTAAAAGACTTGAGTCAGTATTACAATAATTTTTTCTTCACTCCTTTCGGTGATTCTTTCATACCTGAGGGTGGGGGTTTGCAAGAAGTTGCGGCCGGCACCGCCTTTATTATTTCCGGTGACGGGTTGGCGGTTACGAACAAGCATGTGGTGAGTGACGCC
>CAYIRB010000026.1:0-13157 GCA_964365765.1 uncultured Candidatus Peribacteria bacterium | reverse complement strand
GTTTGTTTGACTTCAATTGAATTTTTTTCATCTTCAATCTCTTCTTCGCGTTTGTCCAATGCCGCCGTGATGAGTGCATTAACATCGATGCCTTTTTCTTGAAGTTCGATGAGTCGTTTCGTGACTTCATCGTTTAAGGTTAAGGTCTGCCCGGGCAGACCTGTAAATTTTTCATCTCGGACGAATGTTTCAATCTCCATTTTTGATAAATTTTGTACGAGTTCGGAAAGTTCCACGTCATTCTCCGGAGTCGCTATTGAAACTACTCTCGCCAATTTATTAATACTCTCTTCTCCGGTGACCAGCAGTTTGTGGAGTTTTGGCATTTCTTTAAATTTCTCCTCAAGATTCAGCGCCAAACGAACCTGATCATGAGACAACCCTCCAAACTTAGCGGCAAATTCAAAGATACTTCCGCATCCTTTACGTTCATACAACTTCCGTCTGTTTATCTCAGGCAATAATCCTATAAATTTCTGCCTCCAGAGCAAGGCGTTTCGGCCGAATAAAATAGCACTCTCTAACAATTCTTTATCATTCATTTTGAGTGGGGTTAAATCGCCGCAATAATATCGAATTAACAGGTTAAAATCCAGCATTTGCGCTGGACATTTCAGCAGATGAGTGTGTACTCACTTTCGCGCGCCGCCACTCATGAAAACCGTGTGGGAAAGCGCTGGTATTTCGTCGTCGTCATCCACTCAAGCCGACGATGACTCAGATCCGCCTTTTGTCTTTTTCTTCGCGCCGGATATTTTTTTCGCCCTTCGTTCTTCCGATTCCTTTCTCAGTCTTAACGCGTCGCCGGAATCTTTCGGTTTATCCCAAACCGCGAATCTGCATTTAGGGAAGCGGTTGCATCCGTAAAAAGCCTTGCCTCTTTTTCGGGTGATTCTTTCCACCAATTCACCGGTTTTACATTCCGGACAAGTGACTCCGATTTTTACTGCTTCTTTTTTCGCGGGCGCGTTCGGATCCAAAAGAGGTTTCGCGTTTTTGCATTCCGGAAATCCGCTGCATGAAAGAAATTTACCGAAGCGTCCGAATTTGACCGTCATCGGCTTGCCGCAGAGTTCGCAAACTTCGGTCGTCGTCTCGTTCACCACGTCTTCCTTTGTCAGGTCTTTCATTTTCGCCTCCACCAACTCGTGGAAAGGAGTGTAAAATTCACGGATTTCCTCCTGCCATTTTTCATTTCCGTCTTCGATTTCGTCCAGCATGTCCTCCATTTTGGCCGTGAATTGGTAGTCCACGATTTTCGGGAAATGTTCGACCAAAAGATCGTTGACTATCATTCCAATCTCGGTGGGCGAGAGCGCTTGCGCGTCTTTGACGACATAGCCGCGCGTGATAATTGTGGAGATTGTGGGCGCGTAAGTCGAAGGCCGCCCGATGCCTTCCGCTTCAAGTTTTTTTACCAAACTCGCCTCCGTGTATCGCGCGGGCGGTTTCGTGAAATGCTGTTCCGGTAGAAGTTCGTGTAAACGAACTTCCTCTCCCTCGTTCAATTCCGGCAGTATATTTTCCTTGTCCTCACTCCCCTCTTCTTCACTGTCATAACTCTCCATGTAAACCTTCATGAAACCGGCAAATTTTACGGTCTGTCCGGTAGCGCGGAAAATGTAGTCATTGGCCGAAATATCCACTCCGACTTTGTCCAAAATCGCGGCTTCCATTTGACAAGCAATCATTCGCTTCCAAATAAGTTCGTAAAGTCTGAATGCGTCTTTTTCAAGATATTTTTTAATCGAAATCGGCGTGCGCGAAAGGTCGGTCGGATGGATGGCTTCATGCGCGTCTTGCGCGCCCTTGCGGCCTTTGTAGTAGCGAGGCGTTTCAAGCGCGTATTCTTTTCCAAACTCTGCGCTAATGAATGCCTTGGCTTGCGCGAGAGCCTGTTGCGAAACATTCACGGAGTCGGTTCTCATGTAAGTTATCAAACCTTCATGGCCGCCGTCGATTTCAACACCCTCGTAAAGTTTTTGCGCGACCATCATGGTTTTTTTAACGGAAAAACCGAGCTTGCGCGCCGCCTCCTGCTGAAGCGTCGATGTCGTGAAAGGCGGCGCGGGATTCCGTCTGGTTTCTTTGCGATCCACCGCGCTGACTTTATAACCCGCATTTTCCAAATCCTTTAAAACTTTATCGGACTCTTCTTGATTTTTCGGAACAAAATTTTCACCGCGAAATTTTGTGAGTTTTGCCAAAAATTCGTCGTTTTTTTCACTTAAAAAGTTTGCGGTGAGAGACCAATACTCCACCGGCCGAAATGCCGTTATTTCCCTTTCGCGTTCAACCACCAATCGAACCGCCACGCTCTGCACTCGCCCCGCGGAAAGTCCGTATTTCACTTTCTTCCAAAGAAGCGGCGACAGTTCATAACCGACAAGTCGATCCAAGATTCTGCGGGCCTGCTGGGCCTCAACCAATTTCATGTTCACTCGGCGCGGCCGCGCAATCGCCTCTAAAATCGCGGGCTTCGTTATTTCGTGAAAAACAATCCTTTTAATGCGCTCTTCCTTTTCGTCCAACTCCAAGGCTTCAAGCAGATGCCAACCGATGGCCTCCCCCTCGCGGTCCTCATCGGTCGCAACCCAGACAGTCGTATTTTTTCCGATTGTCGATTTGATGTCTTTCAATATCTTGGACTTGTCCTTTGAAATCAAATAGGTCGGCTTAAAATTATGTTTGATATCGATTCCCATTTTCGACTTCGGCAAATCCCGCACATGGCCCATGGACGCCATTACTTTATAATCATCTCCCAAATACTTCGAGATGGTTTTAATCTTTCCCGGTGATTCCACGATTACTAAATTTTTTGCGGGCATTTAATTTGAATGAAAGGAATTTTCTGCGAAAATACTTTTTAAGTATAGGCGTTCCGCTTCGCTGCACGCTACCTAACATATTTACATCGCGGTACCTTTGTCAATGCCAAACAAAACAGCTTTAAGCAAACATGGCAAGCTGTTTTGTCGCTGTAAATGCACAATTTCCTTGTCGACGCGAGGGGCGTGAATATAATGGTCTGTGATTTATTAATAACCACCCACGTTATGACAAAGGGAGACCTAATCAACATCGCGGCGCAAAGCGCGAATATTACCAAGAAAGCGGCTGGAGAAGCTCTCCAGGCAATGCTTGACGCTATCACAACTTCCCTGAAAAAGGGCAACAACGTCACCATCACCGGTTTCGGAACTTTCAGAGTTTCCAAGAGAGCCGCTCGAACGGGCGTTAATCCGAGAAACCCAAGCTTGAAGATCAAAATTCCCGCTATGACACTTCCGGCTTTCAAAGCTGGAAAATCATTGAAGGACGCGGTTCGAAAATAAGAACCGAAAGAATCAAAAAACCGTCCTAGATCCGAGGGCGGTTTTTAATTAGCCCGCCAACCTTTGCAATTCCACCCAAAGCAATACTGCGACATCCGGATCCAAATCTTCCCATCGGAATTCCGAACCGCTTTCCATGGCGATTCGCATCATACTTCGAGCCTTATTGACTTTCTCCAAAAACACGGCGGGGTCGCTCGGCGTAACACTCACACACATATCAATCGAAGTGCCGGCCAAAACGGCCGATGCCCTCGCTCTTACAAGCTCCCGCATTGCCGCCTGTCTAAACATAACTTTGCTCAAAGGACGGTTTTCTCGAATCAATCTTCCCACGGTGCCTGAAACATCATCTTCCGGGCTATGCTCACTTCTTCTCTCTCCGATAGTATCGTTACCGGGCATATCGCATGATTAAACAGGTTAACAATTGTGCTCCCGCCCGCCCCCGAAAGTCAAGGTTTGAAAGAAAGCCGGACTACTGCTAGAATTCGCCCATGAAAGAAAAGATCAATCGCCTTGAGCGCGAGGTTGAGGCCGCGATAAAAGATGTAAAAAATGAAAAGGAACTTTTGGATTGTCAAAATAAATACTTCGGCAGAAAGGGCGAATTGGCGCTCCTCATGCAAGCATTCGGAAAATTGCCGCCGGAACAAAAACCGGCGACGGGCAAGCTGTTAAACGATGTAAAAAAACATTTGGAATCGCGCTTTGAAGAAAAATCCAAAAAAATCAGTATGGAAAACATGTCGGCGGAATTGGAAAAAGAATGGGTGGATGTCACGGCGCCGGGCGCGAGCTACCGAGCGGGGCATATCCATCCTCTTTCGCAAGTGCAGCGCGAAGTGGAGGAAATTTTCTCAAGCATGGGCTTCTCGATAAAAGACGGGCCGGAAGTCGAAAGCGAGTATTATAATTTTGAAAGCCTGAATATCCCGTCAACGCACCCCGCTCGCGACATGCAGGATACATTTTTTTTGGACAAAGACGCGGATCCCGAACTCGGAAAATTGGTGATGCGTACGCAAACTTCTCCGGTGCAAATTCGAACCATGCAAGAACTGGGCGCGCCCTTGCGCATTATCGTTCCGGGACGCGTGTTTCGGTACGAAGCGACCGACGCGAGTCACGATTCGACTTTTTACCAAATTGAAGGCCTCTTAATCGGTGAAAAAATTTCACTCGCTCATTTGAAAGGCGTTATGCAGGAATTTTTAAGCCGACTTTTCCGCAAAGAAGTGAAAGTGAGATTCCGACCCGGCTACTTCCCATTCGTGGAACCCGGTCTGGAAATGGATTTCGCTTGTCTGATTTGCAATCAAAAAGGTTGCCGCGTGTGCAAATATGGCGGCTGGGTTGAATTCATGGGCGCGGGAATGGTGCATCCGAACGTCTTGAGAGCCGGTAAAATCGATCCGAAAAAATACTGCGGTTGGGCATTTGGCGTCGGCCTCACGCGCCTTGTCATGATGAGATACGAAATCAGCGATATTCGACTGCTGTTCGGCGGAGATACAAGATTTTTAAATCAATTCTAATGTACGTTTCTTTAAACTGGCTCCGGGAATTCGTCGACCTTCCGAAAAACGTGGATCACTCGGCAATAGCCGAGCTACTTACGATTCGCACCGCCGAAGTCGATCGTGTAATCGACAAAAGCAAAGACCTTGACGGCATTGTTGTCGGAAAAGTTTTGGAAGTAAGCAAGCATCCGGACGCGGACAAACTATGGGTGGTACAAGCGGCCACGGGTACTACCGTAACCACGCAAGTCGTTTGCGGCGGCGTAAATTTAAAAAAAGGAATGTTAGTCGCGCTCGCCCTGCCGGGCTCGCGCGTGTTGTGGCACGGACAAGAAGCCGCTGAAATAAAAGTTGCAAGCGTCCGTGGGGTTGAAAGCCGCGGCATGATTTGCGCGAGCGAGGAAATCGGGCTCGGCGAATGCGCGGGAAAAGAAATCATGGACATTTCAAATTTGAAAGCGAAGCCGGGCACTCCGCTCGCGAAAGCGCTCGGGCTGGACGACGTGGTTTTCGAATTCGACAACAAGTCGCTCACGCACCGCCCCGACCTTTGGGGACATCTGGGAATCGCGCGTGAAATCGCGGCGATCACCGGTAACGCATTCAAAGAAAACAAAGCAAAAATCAAAATCCCGACTTCCGGCAAAGTACCAATGGTCACGGTCAAAAATCCGGAACTTTGCCCCCGCTACATGGCGATGATAATCAAAGATGTGAAAGTCGGCGAATCTCCCGATTGGCTTAAAAAAAGATTGTCAGCGGTCGGCCACAGCATAATCAACAACATCGTCGATGTTACAAATTACGTGATGGAAGAAGTCGGCCAACCACTCCACGCTTTCGACCTAAAAAATATTGAGGGCGGAATTGTCGTGCGCGCCGCGAAAAAAGGTGAGAAAATAGTGACGCTCGACGGGGAAGAAAAACAACTCGACGCAAGCGCTCTTGTTATAGCGGACGGAAAAAAACCTCTCGCGATAGCCGGCGTCATGGGCGGACAACACAGCGGAATTGCAGAATACACCGTGGATATTTTAATCGAATCCGCGAATTTCGAGCCTTCATCGGTGCGCCAAACAAGCCTCAAAACGGGGCTGCGAACGGATTCGGTGCAACGTTTTGAAAAAAGTCTCGACCCCAAGTTGTGCAAGCGCGCCTTGCTCCGCGCGGCGGAACTGATTTTGCAACTCTGCCCCGACTCGTACATGGCCGGCCCATATGCCGACGTCGCCAATTTTGAAACTTACGAACCCGAAATCGACATTGACGCGGACATCATAAACCAAAAAATCGGCGTGAAAATTCCGACGGCGGAAATGAAAGAAATTCTCGAATCGCTCGGCTTCGAAGTCAAAAATAAAACGGTCAAAGTGCCATCTTACCGCGCCACGATAGACGTGGACATTGAAGACGACATCGTGGAAGAAATCGCGCGAATGCACGGCTATGAAAAAATTCCCGCCCTACTCCCCGACCTCCCCGCGCGCGTGCCGGACGAAAACGTCGAGCGGAAAAACGAACATGAATTAAAAGAGATATTCGCG
The DNA here is from genome assembly GCA_964365765.1 of uncultured Candidatus Peribacteria bacterium. Lineage (GTDB taxonomy): Bacteria > Patescibacteriota > Gracilibacteria > UBA1369 > 2-02-FULL-48-14 > CALRGE01. Next base: position 6,752 of record CAYIRB010000026.1, on the reverse strand, counting down.
CACGCTCTGAGTTTTAACGAAGTTTACAATTATTCCTTCTATTCGGAAAAGACCGTTCAAACTTTCGGCTTGCCGGAAGATAAACATTTGAAGCTCAAGAACACGCTGTCGGAAGAACAAAGCCGCTTACGAATGACGCTGATGCCGAATCTCCTGGAAAGTCTTTCCGAAGCCGCCAAATATGAAGACAAGCCCTCGCTCTTCGAGCTCGGGCGCGTCTACTCCGCCGCTGCCGGAAAATTCATGCCCGACGAAAAGCAAATGCTTGCGGCCGCCGCCATATTCGACAAAACCGAAAATGCCTTCGGCGCGATGAAAGGAAAACTGGAAGAATTTTTTGAACTCTACGGAATTGAAAACGCGATCTTTGCACAAAACGGCAACCCCGCGAATTACGAGCACCCGCGCCAGTCGGCGCTTATCAAATACCGCGGCAAAACGCTCGGCCACATTTTCACTTTGCATCCCGCCTTCGATTTCAAAGGACGAGTCGTCTGTTTCGAACTTGATTTTTCGGCCTTGAGCACGGGAAGAAAAACAAATCGCAAATACAAAGCGGAATCAAAATTCCCGTCCATAGATTTCGACGTGTCGGTACATTTTGAAAAACGCGTCAGCGTCGCGGAAATCACGGACGCGATTGTAAAATCGCAAAGCAAGAATTTAAAGAAAATCGACTTGTTCGACACTTATGAGAAAAGCTTGGCTTTCAGAATCACTCTCCAATCGGAGGAACGCACTTTATCCGGCGCCGATCTTGAAATTTCGCAAAAAGCGGTTTGGGCCGCGCTCGAAAAACTCGGCGGGAAAATCCGCGGCAAAAAATAACCGAATAATATGAATTTCCGACACAGAAAAATAAATTTCGCGCGCAAAGACGACATAATCGCGCGAATCAAACCATACGTTATTTACGGAATATTGGGCTTCGTCGCGCTAATCGGAGTGTTTCTGATTTACTTGAGCATCGGACTCCCCAACCCGGGCGACTTGAAAGACATGAATCTGACGCAATCGACGGAAATAAAAGATAGAAACGGTGGACTTCTGTACGCGATTCACGGAGACGAAAACCGAAAATCGCTCGACTCGTTGGACGAAGTGTCTCCCGACCTTATCAACGCGACTATAGCGATTGAAGACGACCAATTTTACAGCCATTTCGGCGTGGATATTCCGGCCATTGTCCGCGCCGCGCTTTCGGAAATCGGCATCGGCAAACCGCGCGGGGGATCCACAATCACGCAACAATTCGCGCGCAATACTTTTTTATCGACCGAGAGATCCTACAAAAGAAAAACTCAGGAAATTTTACTCTCGCTTTTGATTGAGGCGAAGTTCTCAAAAGACGAAATTCTGCTCATGTATTTGAACGCGATTCCATACGGCTCGAACGCTTACGGAATCGAACTTGCCGCGGAAAAATATTTTGACAAAACCGCCGCGACCCTGACTTTGGCCGAATCGGCCGTTTTGGCGGCCATACCCAACGCGCCCACCCGCTACTCGCCTTACGGCAACAATCGCTACAGCACGCTTTTGTCCGAACCGGAATCGGAATCCGAATTGCAAACCGATGAATGGGTGCGCGGACTGATCGGCAAAACATACGACCTCGCGAACGGCAACAAACTTTATTTGAAGGGCCGCAGCGACCTTGTGCTTGAACGAATGGTGGAGCTGAATTTAATCACTCAAAGCAAAATGGACTCCGCCCTCGCGGACATTCAAAAACTGGAGTTCAAACCTTATCAAGAAACCATCAAAGCTCCGCATTTCGTTCTGTGGATAAAGTCTTTGCTTGAAGAAAAATACGGCTCCGAAGTTGTTGAACAAGGCGGCCTGAAAGTCTACACGACTTTGGATCCCGACTTCCAAAAGGCCGCGGAGGAAGCCGTCGCCGAGAGAAAGGAAACGAATTTAACAAACTACGGCGCGAGCGACGCGGCGCTAATTTCCGTTCATCCGCAAACGGGACAAATTCTGGCAATGGTGGGCTCCGCCGACTATTTTGACGACTCGATAGACGGACAAGTGAACATGATAACGAGTAAAAGGCATCCGGGATCTTCCTTCAAACCATTTATTTACTCACTCGCCTTTTTAAAACAATACGGCCCCGCTACGGTGCTCTACGACGTGGAAACGAAAATCGGAAACGATACTCCTCAAAACTACCACGGAACTTTCAACGGCCCCGTCAGCATTCGTCGCGCGCTCGGCCAATCCTTGAACATTCCCGCCATAAAGACCTATTTCCTGGCAGGCCAAGAAACGGAATTGGTTCCTTTCATTAAATCGACTTTTGGTTTCGACTCCCTCATCGACGATAGCAATTACGGCTATCCATTGGCATTGGGCGCGGTGGAAATCACACCCATGGAAATGGCGGAAGGTTACAGTGTGTTTGCGAACGGCGGAGTACGAATCGCGCTTACGCCAATCCTGAAAATCGAAAATGCGAATGGCGAAGTGATGGAACAGTGGGACGAAAGTAAAATCAACAAACAAGAGGTTTTGGACTCGCAAGTCGCCTTTCTGATCAACGACATTCTTTCCGACCCCGGCGTCGGACTCGGCCAAAACATTCGAATCGACGAACTGGACAACGCCGCGAAAACGGGGACTTCAAACAAACCGGCAAAAACTCCCGGCGGCATCATTCTGCCGAATAACAACTGGACGGCCGCGTACACACCGACCCTTGTGACAATCACTTGGACGGGAAACGCGAACGGCGACCCCATGAAAACAAACGCCGACGGCTATACGCCCGCCGCTACGATTTGGAAAAGTTATATCACAAAAATCGCCGACCGCCTCGAAGCCACCGTTTGGCCCCGTCCGGAAGGAATCCGTGAAGTCGCCGTGAGTAAATCCAGCGGCAAACTTCCGGGCCCGGACACTCCGTCCGACATGATTGGAACCGAAGTTTTCGCCAGTTTCTCCGTCCCCACGGAAATCGACGACAGTTATCAAAAAGTCAAAATCGAAACCGTAAGCAGTCGTCTGGCGACTCCTTATTCGCCGGAAGAATTCGTGATCGAAAAGTTATTCCGAATTCACAAATCCATTTTGGCCGACGTCTGGCCGACTTGGCAGATTGGCATTGACGCTTGGGCGGCCGCGCAAGGTGAAGAACAAAAACCCCCCGTCGAAACCGCCGGCGATATTCACAACCCTGACACCGCTTCCAAGTCGCCGCAAATCACAATAACAAGTCCGGCTTCCCTTTCGGAAGTTAGCGGCAAAACTCAAGAAATTCTGGTCGAAATCCAAAGCGAAGGCAACGGCTTCGACAAAGTGGTTTTCTACATGAACGAGCAAATGCAATATACGGAAAACCTGGCTCCGTACACCGGCAAAATCCGCATCCCGACAAGCATGACCGCCGGCACGACTTTCACGGTCACCGCCAAAATCTACGACAAATACGGCTACTCGGGTGAAAGCAAAATAGAGCTTCGCGTGGCGGAATAGAATTTAAGCCGCTTTCTTTACCAAGTCTTCCGCCTTCGCTCTTGCCGTTTTCGGATGAATGTCTTTTTCGACCTGTTTTTTGATAAAAGCGTTCATAATAAGCACCTCGGCGTTACGGCCGCGCGCGGCATCAACCAATTCTTGAGTGCCCACCACCGACGCAAGATGTTTCGCGGCGCGATGTTTCTCGACATAAGCGGCGACCGGCGGCAGACCTGTTTTAAGCGTGGTTACGAGTTCTGTCACCCCTTCCATTGCATTGCCTCTGGAATGCTCGCCTTCATGCACAAGAACGCCTAACACGCTTTTGCGAATACCGCTTTCGGTGTCGGTCAAATCCCGTCGAATGCGCATGTGTTTCGTGCACATATCGCAATCACCCGCGACATCGTGACCCATTTCTTCCACTTCCGCGACTTCCACGTCGTCGAAACTCAGCAGGCCGTCCATGCGTTGAGCCTTTTCCACTTGGGTATTCAAAAGCTTGCCTTTTTTGGTATCTTTTCCAGCTTCCCGAACCTGTTTTAAGGTTTTCATATCGAAAATATTATATCACAATCTCCATTACATGGGAAGCCGCCCTCTCTTCGAATAGTGGACAAACTATCTCTGTAAATACGGTAACGCCGCCTTAAAAGCCATAATTGGAGCAAGTTCGGCGAGTATTGGTGTCTGATCAACATATCTGTATCCCGGATCATCAAAGTTTGGCGCCTTAGCGGCCACATCAGGTGTTAACTCAACATAATCTCTTCCGAGAATGCCGGCGGCCTGATGAGCGTATTCGACCGGTTTTGAGGTAAGAAACCCCGCATCAATAATCGTAGAATAATTTCCAAAACTACTGGTTTTTGCGTCCATAAATTTAATCGATTCTATCCAAACTCGCCCTGATTTATCCACAACAAATTTCCATTCAATGGGGCGTCCGTCGAGTGTGGAACTAAAATCGTATCCTTTTGCGTCGCCCAAAAGTGAGTGAGTTACATCATATGGCACACCAAGCATGTTGTGCCGAAAGTCGGGGATAAAATCTGCGAGATACCTTACCGACCTTAAATATGACCGCATTTGTTCTGGAGGAATTCCTGAGTCGTGGGGGTGACCTGGCTGAACTCTGGTTAAATCCGCAAGATCTCTTGATCTATAGATACTTACCTCGGAATCATACCAATCTTTATTACCCAACTGATCAAATCTCCTATCTCTCCCTACTTGAAAGAATTCTCCCGCTTCTTTAGACACACGCGTGGGATTACCCTGAGTTCTCTCCAAATAGGAGTTTACGGTCGGGTGCAGTTTGGTTTCTTGAGTATAAAGAGTTCCCTTTTTATAATTAAAACCGGTCTGCTCTTTATTCACTACTTTTTCAACACAACTGCGCCAAACACCATCGGAATTGGATCTATAAAAAAGTCTCGGAAACATTTGATTCCCAACTCTCACGAATGCAACTGCTTCCAAGTAAGCATCCGGATGCTGCCCTTTGGTTACGGGTCCAAAGTAAAAAGTTTGCCCATCTATTTCCACTACTCTCCGAACTTTAAACCAACCTTCATTTAAAATTTCTGCGGTAACCGGCGGCTGCTGATTTCCTCGGGTAACTTTTTCAAAATCACCTTTCATCATTTCTTGCCTTTGCTCATATCTTGTTCTCAATTGCTCGGAAGAAAGCGCAGCCTCAACTTTTTCGGTATTCACTTCCATTCCTTGGGAATATTTTCGATTATATTGATTAAGATCGGCTTGAGTTAAAGTCTTAATACCCGTCCGTCCTTCCCCCATGGGTACTCTAATTTCATAAACGACATCTTTCCCGTCATACGAGGTTTTAATTATTTTTCCCACCGATAACCGGCCGTCACTTCTCGGGACGATAACAGTTTCATCAATACCGTACGGTAAAGATTTTCTTGCCTCGGAGTAACCTGCGCCAATTCTAACTTCGTCACCGGTCACTCCTTCCTCAATGAGTGTTCGTCTTTCTTCTTTGGAAAAGCCGGCCCCATCAAGAATTTTTGCCTTTTGTAAAAGCTCGGCTGTCGTATATTTTCCTTCTCCTCCTTCACCAACTTCGTGAGCATTAATTACAGCTTCTCTTTGAACCGCACTCAATTCCCTCCCCAACAATTCGGAAGCTTTGCTTAAACGCTGTTCGGGAACAAGTGAGGCGTTGCCCAAAACCTGTTCTCTTGTAAGAGTGGTACCGGGCTTTTTCTCAGACCCGCGATTCATCAATTTTCCCGTCAAATGACCGGAAGTTTTCAACGCGCCGACAGCCACATAAGCGTGGAAAAGTTCTTCCTCGAAGTTATCGAAGAAATCGTTTAAATTTCCCTTATAAAATCCATTTTGAAGGGCTCCGATTGTAAGCATTGTCGCCGCCTCAATATTCCCGCTAATCAGAAGTTGTTGAATAACTTTTCTCGTGGCGTCATTACTGATTTCTTTTGCGACAATTTCAATCGTTGCTTTAAATTGCTCGGGATTGGCAATGCCCTTAAATTTCAGGACTTGCTTCGCCAAAGTTCGGTCAATTCCCTTCCCGACACCCTCACCGATCTTACCCGCCACGTGAAACGCGCCCAAAGTTACGGAACTCCAAAGAATTTTTTGCATTGCATTCGGCATTTCATAAAGCCATTTTTCTTCGAGTCCGATCGAAACGGCGATTGCATTATGCGCAAGTTCAAAAGCGGTTCCTTCCGCCAAAGTACCACCCGCGACAACCGCGATTCTACCCAACTTCGTATATCGGGCCAATCTTGATCCGGCCAAAAATGTTCTCGCGCTCACGGACAAAGCACCCTTCGCCACACTCGCAACTCCCCCGGAGATAACAATCAGAGGCGCGTTAATAAGCAATTCTTCAATGATAAAATCAAAATGATTTTCAGTTATATTGAACCACTCATTTTGTGGATCGAAAGTTTCATTATAAACATCCCAAACGGCTTTTTTATCCGCGCTCAACTTATCCGCGTTAAAATTATTAAGAAGCGCATACGCCGTCAACTCTTTGTCCACTTGTTCCTGTTTAAGTAAATCAATAAATTGTTCGATTTGGGCATCGTTCATTCCCCGCTCTTTCCATTGTGCTTTATATTCCGCCGCATCTTTTGAAATTTTACCTTCGGCTTCTTGTTTAATCTCGGATTTTTTTGCGTCGGAAATACCTTTTTTCGCTTTCTCAAATTCTTCCTTCAAAGCCTCGGCACCCAGTGTTTCAACAGTTTTATACGCACCGATGGATGCAAGAAAATCCATCACAT
>CAYIRB010000025.1:0-13239 GCA_964365765.1 uncultured Candidatus Peribacteria bacterium | reverse complement strand
ACGTTAGCAGTGTGGTGCCTTCAGCCACTCGGCCACCTCTCCGTGCCCGCCAATACTATGAGTTGGAGGGCTTAAATGCAAGGTTTAATGAGCAAAGCTCGCACTCTTTCGGAAATATCCATGACCCTGTCCTGAACGGATGATTCATCGCTGAAATCGGAACTTATGTCGCCGATCCAGCGCGAATAGTCAGGATCGGTCAGTTTTAGCCTGACGGAATCCGGATCGTCTTTGAAATAAATGCGATTTTCCCTGGTCGCGCTTTTTTCAAATGGTCTTGAATACCAGAAAAAATTATAATCGGGACATTCGGGACGGATCGATTGTGCGATCAAATTATCGAATTCCGCTTCGGAAGTCGGTCCGAGCTTTGCCTTTATGCCGGCGATGCGCAAAAAGTATATGGCTTCCGCAATTACGGCCGGCGTATAAGTTTTTGCGAATTCGGTGCCGTTGCGTTTGTAAAAGACGGGTCTGTCCACGGCTAATTTATTGCCCACAATTTTTACACCGCAGGTTTTTCTGGCTTCTCTCATTGATTCCAGAAGAGTCGGGTCTTTCGCTTTGATTAAATCCAAAGCCGAAACCAATTGCCCTTTCACGCCGGTCGCGGACAACATTGCGCGCAAATACTCACCGCGCAGTCTGCAATTTTCCCCAAGTTCTTTTGAACTTGCCACACCGTTTGCCATTTGTTCGTAAAACCATGCGGGGAACTCCCTTTCATCCAAATCGTCGGGCCAGTCCAAGTCTCCCAGTTCATTTAAAACCTGATAAGGACTTGCGTCTAAAATCGTCAGTTCAAAGTCCGGCATAGTTTTTTGCAGGCGGGCAGCCCAAGCCAAAAAGTCCAGATTATCAAATTTTTCTCCGTCGATCAGGAGATTTTTGTTATAACTGACTCCTTTGTAAGCATTATCCGGAATTTGGCCGCGCAACAGGGATTCAACAAAGTCTTTAAGACAAAGGCCGGGAACAAAAGTTTTAAATTCTCTGTTCCTCTGAAGAAAAGCCTCGAGAATCTGTTGTTTTGACGCAAGATCTTCTTCATTCAGGCCGATTGGTTTGTTGCCTTTTTCATTCAGAAATCGAATATACTCCGCGCCTCTAAAACGGCCCGACTTGCTACGGAGTTCGGTTTGACCGTCGGATTCAAACACATCCGCAATCCGTTGATATATTCCCGTGCTTTCTACAGATCGCGGATTCAATTTTGCCTCGGGAGCACCCGATCCCTCAAAAAGATCGGTCATTTTTTCGTCAAATTTTTTCATAAAATTAAAAGTTAAAATTACGAATAAAATTTGCCAGTACCCGCTTTAACTCGGAGGCTTCCGGGCTATCAAAAACCTCCTTGATTTTGGCGGATACCCAAAGTCCGTATTCGGTCACGCCAAGTTGGGTGCCGGTGCCGATTTCCCATTCGCCGGTATTCCACTTGCGCCCATTGCCGGACACTTCTTCGGGAGTGTAGTAGCCGTAAAATGCCGGACAGCCCGCCCAACTTGTGTCACCGCATGAACAATCACCGCGAATTTTGTCGATTTCCGCGCGACTCAAATTCTCCGCGACTTTATACATCAGCGGAACGGGCGTCGGATTTTCCTTACCGACATTCGCGATTTCAGCATCGGCGCGCATTGCATTTGGGAACGGCGTGCAAAGGCGAGGTTCTCTCAAACCGTTTTGCCAGATTGAATTGCCGTACGCCGGCAACCATAAGAGCCTCATTCCACTATCGATTCCGGTGGATATTTGCAAAACCTTTGGTACGTTTTCGTCATCGGTTTGACCTGTTTCAAGCGCCAGCTTCAGCGCTTCGAACGCGACGGCGTTTCTTATTACCGCGATGTCGGTATAGCCGGCTTCCAAAAGCTCCAATGTCGCGGAGTCACTTACGCGCATAGCATCGGCATAAGTTTTATTTCCAAGACAATCCCTAACCTGAGCTTCCGCGGAAGGATTTTGTTTTAGTTGTTTTGTAATTGATAGTTTAAGTTTTTCCATATAATAAAATTAAAATTAATAAAAATTCGCATAACAACGCCGAAGGCGAGCTTTTTATGCTGTCGATGACCGATATGGAAAGTAAAATATAAATACATATAAAAAAATAACCGTACACACGGAGCACGGCATAGGGGTTGGACTCACATCAAACTACCCGCTAGCCGCGAGGTTTTTGATGATGAGATTTTTGATCCGTTTGAATCATAAACTCCACTATACACGATTTCGTCAGGATGGCAAGCGCGGAATGTATTTCCCAAATTTGTTGGAACATATTTTTAGCTGAGAGTCTTGTGAAAGTCCTGAATTTTTCCTGTAATAATCGCTCGGTTTCTTGACCGTATTCTTTGGCGGTGTATAAAGAAAATTACCATTGCCTCGACTTTTCAAGATAGGGATGAAATGTTGATAATTCTGGGCAGGCGCGTTAACGACCATGATTCAGAAATTCATCAAATAAAACAGAAGGTCGGTATCAATCGGTAAAACCTAAAGACCGGCATGGCAAGCCCGCTTTCTTGAATTTTTTGCGAACTGTGTCAAAATCTACAGCCCTAATTCATTCATGGTTGAACAAGTCAAAGTCCCTCCACACAGTCTCGAGGCCGAGAAATCGGTTTTGGGTTCCGTGATGATAGAAAAAAACGCGATCGTCAAAATCGCGGACATGCTTCAACCGGATGATTTTTATTATGACACGCACGGAATCATCTACATGGCGATGATGGAACTTTTTAACAAACGTTCGCCGATTGATATCTTGACGGTTACAACTTGGTTGCGCGATAACGACAAATTGGACTTGGTTGGCGGCCAGTCTTATCTTACGGAGGCTTGCGATGAGGTGCTTACCTCATCACACATTTTTCAGTACGCGATGATAGTCAAACAAAAATCAACGCTTAGAAAGTTAATCTCGACGGGAGCCGTCATCACATCCCTCGGCTACAAAGAAGATCAGGAAGTCGACGAGTTGGTGGACAAAGCGGAACAGGAACTCTTCAAAGTATCCCAGACTTTCATGAAGAACAGATTTGTGCATATCAAAGAAATTCTCGGGCAGACTTACGAAAAAATCTCCGACCTGCACGATCCGGAGGCGTCGGAAAAATACAAGGGACTTTCCACGGGCTACGGCTCAATGGACAATATCCTCACCGGTCTTCAGCCTTCCGATCTTATTATTCTCGCCGCGCGACCATCTATGGGCAAGACGGCGCTCGCGCTGAATATCGCGCAAAATATTGCTATCAAAGGCAAAACCATCGGAATAATTTCGCTCGAAATGTCGAAGGAACAGCTTGTGGAACGTCTCTTTATTTCACTATTGGGAGTCGATTCATGGAAAATGAAATCGGGAAAACTCAGTCAGGACGACTTTATGCGGATGGGACAAGTTATGGACCAGTTGAACAAATGCAAAATTTTCATCGACGACTCCGTGGGCGCATCCATCGCCGAGCTGAAAGCGAAGGCGCGACGCCTCCAGATGGAACATGGACTGGACATGCTTATCGTCGACTACCTCCAGTTGATGTCCGCCGGCAAAACCGGCAATTCGATTACGAACCGCGTGCAGGAAATCTCCGAAATCTCTCGTTCGCTCAAAGGCCTCGCGCGCGAACTTCATATTCCGATTCTCGCCCTTTCACAGCTCTCCCGCGCGGTTGAAAGCCGTCCTGTAAAAATCCCTCAACTCTCGGATTTGCGTGAATCCGGAGCCATCGAGCAGGACGCGGATGTCGTGCTTATGATGTACCGCGAAGATTATTATGAAGAAGACACCGACCGTGCCGGTATAACGGACATTTTTGTACGCAAGCACCGTCATGGCATGACCGGCCGCATTGAACTGCTGTTCAAGAAAGAGCAAATGAAATTCTTCGACATCGACCGAAAGCACAACTACGGTGAAGTTCCGGAGTACATAGCCGCTTGACAAAACGGCGTTCTCGATGAGCGGGACACCTTCGCATACGCAAATTCGGTCATATTGCTTATTGCAAGTCATTTGCATCAATTACCTGATCATTTTTTGTCACGAGGTACCGTTCCAACCTGCTTAATGCAAACTGCGTGCAATAAGGACTTTCGGCAAATTCCCGTGGGCGAAAGGACGTCCGCGTTCATAAGTTTTTTTAATGCAAGTTCGGATTCATTCCTCTATAATGCAACTACATTTAACAATTCTTACAATGTTTTGGCTGGATGAAGTCGCGGAAGAAATCATTAAAGCCAATCCTGATAAGAAGGAGTTCACGGTTAGAGATGAAAAAACTCTCTCCGGACGGGTGCACGTGGGGTCGCTCAGAGGCTTGGTTTTGCACGGCGTGGTGGCGCAAGCTCTTCGCGAACGCGGTTTCACCGCGCGTTTCATTTACGAATTCAACGATATCGATCCCATGGACGGCCTTCCGGTTTATCTGGACGCGAAAAAATTCAAGCAACACATGGGTAAACCGCTCCGCGACGTGCCGTCCCCGGACGCTTCCGCCAAGAATCTACCGGAATATTTCGGGAACGAATTCCGTGAAGTAATCGACTCTTTGGGCTTGGAAACGGAATACACTTTGGCGAGCGAAAAATACGACGCGGGCGAATACGATCCGTGGATAATAAAAGCGATGCGGAGTGAAGCTCAAATTCGAAAAATATATAAAGAGGGCTCCGGGTCGGTTAAGCCGGACGATTGGCGCCCGCTTCAGGTGGTTTGCGAAAACTGCGGCAAAATCGGAAGCACAAAAGTCACCGGTTGGGACGGCAAAATGGCAACCTACGTCTGCGAACCGGACATGGTAAAATGGGCGGAAGGTTGCGGCCACAAAGGAAAAATCGCGCCCTTTAAAGGCAAGGGGAAGCTTCCTTGGAAAGTCGAGTGGCCGGTAAAATGGAAAGTCTACAATGTGGACGTTGAAGGTTCCGGCAAAGACCACGGCGCGGCCGGCGGTTCCCATGATATGGGAGTCAGAATCGCGAAAGAAGTTTTCAAAACGCACGTTCCATTCGATATTCCTTACGAATTTTTTCTCTTCGGCGGCGCTAAAATGAGCTCCTCGAAAGGAGAAGGAGCAATGGCTTATGAAATTTATCGTATTCTGCCTCCGGAATTAATTCGTTTTTTAATGATTCGTTCACGTCCGAATCAGCCAATCGAATTCGATCCGAACGACGAAACAATCCCACGGCTTTTCGACCGATACGATGAATGCGCCGACCATTACTTCGCAAAAGTGGAAGAAGTAAACAAAGACTTCGCGCGGGCGTTTTATTTCGCCCAAATCGAGCCGAAAAAAATCAAAGATGTTTATAGGCCACGCTTTTCCAGACTTGTATTCATGGCGCAAATGCCGCATCTTGATATCGAGGCCGAAGTCTCGAAATTAAAAAAATCCAAACTCAGCAAAGACGATAAAAAAGAACTGGAGAAAAGATTGCATTTCGTGCAACTGTGGCTTAAGGAATACGCGCCTGAATCCGTTAAATTCACCATTCAAAAAACTTTACCGGCATCGGCAAAGTCGCTTACAAAGGATCAAAAAAATTTCTTGTCGGAAATCGCGGACGAACTGCAAAAAAAACAAAGCGGTGAAGAGTTGCACGCGCGGATTCATGCCATTAGAAAAGCCTCGCCTCTACAGGCGCGTGAAGCTTTCAGCGCGATTTATTTGTCTTTGATCGGAAAAGATTCCGGTCCGCAAGCGGGATGGTTTTTGGAAGCCCTCGACCGCGAATTTGTTGTGCGCAGGTTCAAGGATTGATAGCTTTAAACTAACCCGAATGGAATGAACATGTACAACCAGTACGGCGCAAGCGGCTATCAACCCTTGCATAAAATGACACGGGAAGCGCCAAAAAAAGGCGGCGTCTTGAAAAATAAAATCGGTAAATGGATTTTGATCACCGTTGCTTTCGTCTTACTTGCGATTTGGTTTCTGCTCGGTTCATTCAGATTCATGATGCCGAAGTTTTTTTCACTGACCGGCTTTCCTTTCGGTACGCGCAATTACCTCGTGCTTTTCCAGAATAATTACGAACTGCGGCCGACAGGCGGATTTATTTCGAGTTACGGCGTTTTGAAATTCAGCCATGGAATTTATAAAGGAATCGAATTCCACGACGTTTACGGCGACATCGATAAACATGACTATGTTGAGCCGCCACTCGTGCTCGCGACACTTCTGAAGGGGCCGGGCTATGAGGGGCATAACTTCCGCGACGCGAACTACGATCCCGATTTTTCCAAGACCAAGGACGAACTCATCAAGTTTTATAACATGGTGTATCCCAAAACGCGCATTGACGGCGTTATTGCGGCGGATTTTACTTTTTTGGAGAGAATGGTCGCTCTTTACGAACCTTTGACGGTCGAAAACTACAAGCTGACTGAAGGGAACTTGTTTGAAACTTTAAGCACGGTTGTTTCGGACATCGACCGCCACAATGAAGAAGCTCTCGCGAAAAGAAAAAACATCAGTGGCGAAATTGTTAAAAGCATAATCAAAAAAACCTTGATTTTCCCGTGGAGAATTACCGGAGCTTTGGACGAACTCGCGCAAGCTTTTGACGAAAAACACATGATAGCGTCGTTTAACGGAAGCGGCTTGGCGAATGCCTTTGCCAAGCGCGGTTGGGACGGCGGGCTCCCGGGATCAAACTCCGGCGACTTCGTCGCCGTCGTTACCGCGAACTACGGCGGGATGAAAAGCGATCGTTACATCACGCGCGACGTCACTTACGACTTGAACGTCACAAGCGAAAAAGACATTCTCGGCAATCCGGTCGTAAACGCGAAAGTTACAATCGATATCCGGCACAACGGAATTTGGAATATTCCATTAAGCGGACCTTACACGGGTTACTTGCGCACGCTCATTCCGCTGAACTCAACCGTCACAGCGGGCGCGACGGTCAAGGAAGACCGCGCCGACGCTTATGTTTTGGGCGAACTGCTTAACATTCCGGTCGGCGGGAACGCATCCTACACTTACGAATACACATTGCCGGAATATGTTTGGAACAACGGGGTTTACAACCTTCAGCTTCGCAAACAACCCGGCACTTTGGCGGACCGCTATCGCGTGATTGTTCACGTTCCGCAGGGGGAATCACTCGATTCTAATTTCTTCGACATCAGGGAAAACGTCGGATTTTTTGAGACGAATCTCATAAGCGATCAAAACCTTTTTTTCATGGTAACGCCTGATACAAATCCTCCCCGCATAGTCTCTCATGAAATTACCGGCTTGAATGAAATCACCATTGTTTTTAACGAGCCGATCCCGACCGACTTTGGCGGCGACGCCTTGAATTACCAGGTTACGGACATGGATTACGCGGACTCCGAAACCAAGGACGTGATTGGAATCGCGAAGGTGCGCGTTGAAGGGTCGGCGATTATTCTGACTACTGCCGGCATGACAATTCAGGAAGACGAGCGCTATGAAGTCGCCATTCGCAATTTGCGCGACTCCGCCGGCAATGTAATCACTCCAAACCCAAGAACCGTTACGGTGGTGCAGGGCGCGGCTAACCTCACGGCTTCAGCCGATAATACTTAAAAAGATGGATAAGATAGCAATACTGGATTACGGCAGCCAATACACGCATTTGATCGCTACGCGAATCCGCAGACTCGGAGTCTACAGTGAAATTCTGGATACAACTGCGACGAAGGAGCAGCTATCCTCCTACAAAGGAATTATTCTTTCCGGAGGTCCTTCTTCGGTTTATGAAGAAAACTCTCCGACGATCGACCCGAAAATTTTCAAACTCGGCATTCCGATTTTGGGCATTTGCTACGGTCACCAGCTGATGACCCATATTTTGGGCGGACGCGTAGAGCAGGGGAAAGGCGTCGGCGCAGAATTCGGTAGAGCCGAAATCCTCATAAAAGAACCGTGCGGCATTTTTGAAGGCTTCCTGAAAGACATGAAAACACAGGTTTGGATGAGCCACGGCGACAAAGTGACGAAACTCCCCGAGGGCTTTGAAATTCTAGCGTATTCGGACGACGACGACTATTCGGCTGTGGGCGACTTAAAGCGCAACTTTTTCGGCATACAATTCCACGCCGAAGTCAAACACACGATGAAGGGCGAACAAATCCTTTTGAATTTTTTGAAAATATGTAAGGCGAAGCGTGACTGGGATCTCACAAATTTTATCGACTCGGAAGTGAAGAAAATAAAAGAACAGGTCGGCGACCGCAAGGTTTTCCTTCTTGTAAGCGGCGGAGTGGACTCCACCGTGGCCTTCGCGCTTTTAAACAAAGCGCTCGGCCAACAGCGCATTTACGCGCTTTACGTGGACACCGGCTTCATGCGCCTCGGCGAAAGCAAAAATGTAAAAACCGCTCTCAAAGAACTCGGCATCACCAACCTCCACGTCTACGATGCTTCCAAAGAATTTTTTACCGCGCTTAAAAACGTCTGCGAACCTGAAAAAAAGCGCGAAATAATCGGCCGCGTTTTTCTTGAAGTTCAAAAAAAAGTTTCCGCCGACCTCAGACTCGACCCCGAACGTTGGATACTCGCCCAGGGCACGATTTATCCGGATACAATCGAATCCGGCGGCACAAAGAATTCGTCCAAAATCAAAACCCACCACAATCGCGTTCCCGAAGTCGAAAAACTGATCGCGGAAGGAAAAATAATCGAACCGCTGAAAGACCTATACAAAGACGAAGTGCGCGAAGTCGGACAAAAACTCCATCTGCACCCGAGCATGGTTTGGCGTCACCCGTTCCCCGGCCCGGGCCTCGCCGTGCGCATCCTATGCGCCGAGAAGCCCCACCTGCCGAGAGACCTCGAAAAACTCAACCGCGATATCAACACTTTCCTGATGACCAAAAACAGCCGACTTCGAGCCCGCGTATTACCAGTCAAATCCGTCGGCGTTCAGGGCGATTTTCGAACTTACCGCCACCCGGTCGCTTTGTATGGCAATACCACTTGGGAAGAGATTGGAAAACTTGCTCCGCAAATCACCAATAAATTCCATGAAATAAATCGCGTGTTATACACAATCGCCCCCGCGACTCCGACCGGCGTCAACTTTACAGCGGGATCACTGACACCCGATAGAGTGCAAACTCTTCAACTGGCCGACAAACTCGCGATGGACTTCCTGCTGGAAATCAACGAATACAAAAACGTCTGGCAAATGCCCACCGTTTTGATCCCCGTTTCAATCAACATAGTAAACAAGAATGCAATCGTACTGCGCCCGATTGTCTCCGACGAAGCCATGACCGCCAACTTCGCGGAACTCCCGCTGGCGGAAATTCAACTCTTGGCACTCAAAATGCTCGAAGATAGCCGCCTTTCGGCGGTGTTTTACGACGTAACAAACAAACCCCCGGCTACGATCGAGTGGGAGTAGTATCGATCTCAACATTCCCAACATCCAACATGTATCTACCCCAAAGAGCTTCTCTCACCAAAACTTTAGAGTGGCCGTCCTCTATAATTTTCCTCCATAATTCTTCCGTATCCTCAGTCGCCAATTGAGCTCTAGTGAGCGCATCATTCACCGCGAATCGTATTGTTGCCACAGCCTCGGGGTTACGTGCGTCTGAACTTCTGACATGCATGTGTTCGCCGCGCAAGATATGAGCGCCAACCATATCCATTACTCGATCTCGCAAGGCGGCAGTTAACATCGCGACTCGCTCATCATTTTGCACCACTTTGATATGCAATTCTCCATTATCGTCCGGTCGATCGGAAACCAATCTGGCAAAAGGTCCTCTAATCCCCATAAAAAAAATTAAAATAGACAGCATAAAACCACGCCGGAACCTCAATGTCAACATGTAGCTAAACCAACAACTTCACGATTTCAGCGGTAATGATAGGAATTAACAGATTGTCGTCTATCTCAATCCCGAGAATTTTAATGTTGAGTGTATCGATAAACGCGCCGGCGTAACTGGCGATCAACGCAGGCATAAGCGGCAAGAAAGAAAGCAACATCAAAGTCGCCAAAAACCCGCCGATAACCGGCCCCTCCATGTGCTTGTTCCTGTTCCAACGAATTTTCATCACGCCCAAATATTTTCCGTACAAAGTGCCGATCGAGTCGGCAATGCTCAAAATCAAAATACCAGCCAACGCGGGCACAAAGCTGAAAAATCCGATGGTCAAAGTCGTCCCGAGCAGAAAAAAAATCAATCCGCGCAGTGGCAAGTTCCAAAAATGTTCTTCGCGCTCCACAATCATAACAATGCGGTCAATGAAGCTCCTTCGTCTTTTCAAGAATACGGCTAAAAGAATTGAAGCCAAAAGTAAGCCGCATGATACCCAAACGTCAATGTAACCAAAGGAATAAAACAAAGCGTACAACAGACCGAAAGACAAATGGGCGATTTGTCTTTTTAACTCGGTTTCCTCCCGGAAAATTTTCCAAAGAAAGTCCACCATAAGCTATTTATGCTTGGATTAACAGCCAAAGGAGCGGCTGAAGCGCGAGCAGTCCGAACAATAAACCGATGTAAACATTTTTATTCAATCTCTCCGCTTTAAGCTCCACTTCCAGCATTTCGATGGCCTCTTGTTGGTGTTTCAATTTTCCTCCGACCATTTCCTCTTTTTCCCTCAATACCTCGCTCTGTTCATGAAACTCCAAAAGCGGAACGGAGTGTTTCAATTGTGTTTCCATTTGTCCGAGCCTGTAATTCGCGGCCTCAAGCTTGTTGTGGTATTCGCGGATTTCCCTTCTTGAAAGATCGTACAATTCCTCAAAAACCTTTTCACGGCCGCCGACTTCCACCTTTGTCGCAACGGCGCGAGCCGCCGGTGCTTCCGCCTTTTCCTCGATTTCTCCGGTTTCGCCGTCCAGAATAATATTTTTATCAACATTGTTGATGTGCTTGTGTACTCTTCCGGGCGCGTCCGGAGAAACACCGTTCGCATTTTGGAATCTTGACACTTTGAAATTGCTCAACTCGTCTTCGCTCAAAAGAATATTGCCGGCTTTTTTCCGAGCGGAAAGTTTTTTGCCGCGAATGTATCGGTCGAGGGTGCGAGTGGACACTTCAAGTAAAGTCGCGGCGTCCGCGCGGGTTATGGTAAACTTGTTGGTTTGGAATTGCATATGTGGCGGGGATAAATTTGTCTACTCGAATCTTATCACCGCTGTCCATTTTGGCGAAACTCTTCCTCTTGCGCCTTTGCCGTTTTTGATGAGTAACTGAATATGGCGTCAAGGAAAAGACTTCTATATAATCGCTAAGCAAACCCGAAAACCATGTTTATTCGAACTCAAAAAATTATCCGAAAAATCGTCATGCTTTCCACGATTTTTTTCACGGTTTTATTTTTGTCGCTCTCGTATTTTTTGTTCGGATTCCACTTCGACCGGACGGTAAATCCGCGCGTCGCCTTTTGGATGGAACATAATTGGTCGACCGGAATTCAAAACGATTTTTACGAGCTGAATGATAAAGTGAAAGAATTTCATATCAGCGATTTATTTTTTCACGTCGGCCCCTTGAATCCCAACGGCTCGGTCGCCTCCGACTTGAATATTTTTACACCCGGCCTTGAGGCGCTCGGCACTACAAACTACGCTTGGGTCGGACAGATACGTTCCAACATCGACTTGGACAATCCAAACGTGCGAGCCCGCATTATTCTTTCCGCGAAGTGGTTGCTGAAACGCGGCTTCGACGGAATCCACTTGGACATAGAACCCGTCACTCCGGATGATAAAGGGTTTATATCCCTACTTAAAGAAATGCGTGAAAAAATTCCCGACACGAAAATTTCCGTGGCCACCGACGAATGGCAACCCGATCTGATAAGCCGGCTTACAGGTTGGTACTTTAACCGCGACATCAAAAGTTATTGGAGCGGCTCGCAATTTAAAGAGGTATCGAAATACGTCGACCAAATCGTCGTCATGACCTACGACAGCGGCCTGAAAGACCCCGCGCTCTACGCTTGGTTGGTTGAACAGCAAACACTCGCGGTTTCAAACCTTGTGCCCGCCGCCGTCGAACTTTTCATCGGCATTCCCGCTTACGGCGACGGCGCGGAAAGCGTGCAAGGCGGCCTAAGCGGCTATTCGCGCGGCTACCAAAACTTGCGCGCGGACTACGCTCGACTTTCCGGCATCGCCATATATTCTTACTGGGAAACCGATTCCGCCGAATTTGAAACAATCAAACAATTATGGAACTGATTTACTCCGAAACCGCCAAATACGGAATCGATAAAAAAATCTTCGAAAAAATTCTCGCGAAACTTCCGTCCGTCGTTCCGGGAATCTCGGAAACACAGGTTGAACTTTTGATAACCGACAACAACACAATCCGCCTGTTGAATTTGAACTACAGAAAAAAAGACTCCCCGACCGACGTTCTTTCCTTTGCCGAACGCGAAAGCCCTTCGCCCGACCCGACTCTGCTCGGTCAAGTCATCATATCGATAGACCGCGCCCGCGAACAAGCCGCCGAACTGAATCAATCGCTTGAAGAAGAACTGCGTTTTTTATTCACCCACGGGCTCTTGCACATTCTCGGTTACGACCACGAAAAACCGGAAGATGAAAAAAAGATGCTGGACACGGCCTATCGAATTCTGGGAAGGAAATAATTTGCCCTTTTGGCTAGCGTAAAACCTGAATAAAACCTGAATTTTCTTGAGTCGCCATATAAAAATGATATAAAGAGAATCCAAGATAAATTTTCACGATGAAAACATCTCAAGAACAAAAAATTCTCGAAATACTCGCGCGGCTTGAAGCGCGCATGGCTACCAAAGATGACCTGAAAGGGTTCGCGACCAAAGAGGACATTGCTTCAATCAGAATGGATATGAGTGGTTTCGCGACCAAGGAGGACATTGCTTCAATCAGAATGGATATGAGTGGTTTCGCGACCAAAGACGACTTGAAAGGCTTTGCCACGAAAGATGACCTGTTAGCGCTTGAAAACAGATTGATGACTCATATCGACAGACTTGCCGGAAACTATATGGACATCGAAGAAATGTTCATAATACTCGGTCAACGAACCTGCGACAATGAAGTGGAAATACATCGCATCAAAACGCAGATTGCGATGACCTAATCCTTCATCTTCTTAACTCCGATCGCAATCAGAACAATCAATACCGTGCCCGTCACAACGAATCGAAGATAGTCCTCCATTTGCGACCAGAAGCGTATTGTGCCGATAATCAAGGATAGAACTCCTCCGTATAGCAGACCTGAAGACACCGCGTTTGG
>CAYIRB010000024.1:0-13385 GCA_964365765.1 uncultured Candidatus Peribacteria bacterium | reverse complement strand
ATATATCCGGCCAAAGCGGAAAAAACTGCTCCGAGCAGGAATCCCATAGCGATCATGAATCCGTTCGCGGGAAGGGCGAAGCCCAAAATCAAGAAAATGACGATGGCGAATACCGCGATTGTTTTAAACTGTCGATTGAGGTAGGCCATGGCGCCTTCTTGAATCGCGTTGGCGATGTTTTGCATGGTTTGATCACCCGTCTTTTTATTGAGTACCCCCAGAATCAGAGCAAATGCCCAGGCAAGTGATAAAACGCTCGCCGATACGGCTAGAATCGGAATGTTCATTTCAGTTAGGTTAAATTGCTTAAGACCGGCCTATTCTAGGCAAAAAATGTACTTTCATCAAACCCAGTTTAGAGAGTTCCTTTGACTAGTCGAAAGAATATTGTTTTAATGATGGTGTTTACTCCCCACCAAAACCTTTATGGATTATAAAAGTTACCTCAAACAGGCGAGCGAGGTCGTCATGTTAAACGAAGTCACCATGCATGAAGTGGCTATTGAAAAGGATTCGTTAAAGCCCGGACTTATGATTTTGGCTCTTTCGACTTTGGCCGGGGCTTTCGGACTTTATTTTTTCCCCTACGGTGGAATCGTTATTTATCGTCCCGACATTTGGACCACTCTTTGGGTGGCGGCGCGCGGTTTTATTGTAAGCTTGGTGGGGCTTTATGTGGTCGGCTACGCTTTGCAGGAATTTTTTAAGGCGAAATTGACGATGGAAGGCTTTGTTAAGATCATGTCTTTCGGGTCACTTATCATGGTGATTAACATTCTTCCGCGTCTGTATTTTATCAGCGCGCTTTGGGCTTTGGTAATACTGGTCATGGCGCTTAGAAAAATCGCCAAACTGGATTGGCCGGAGACGGCGGTCTTGCTTTTGGTGGTTGTGGGAATAAGGTTCTTGTTGAGTTAAACACACTGGAAGTTTAGCCGGTCTTATGGTATAATTACAGGAGTGAATTATTTAATATGGCTGAAGAAAAACCAAAAGAAACAATGGGGAAGGCGGCTAAACCGGAAGCCGAGGAGATAGCTTTGGATTTGGATATACCGAAACCCGACATTTTGAAAAATCCGCTTGAAGTTGAAGAGATGCCGGAATCGGGCGAATTGCATAAACGCAGGCAACAGATGAAAGAGAAACTCCGTGAGTTTGCGGATGAAGTTGATAATAAGGACGGCGGAGACGCTTTTCAAGATACCGATACCGGAGGATTTTGGAACATCATCAAGGAATCCGGGCTTTCCGGACGCCATTTTAAGTTTTGTTGCGGCGGAGTCGCGGTGGTCGCGCTTATCGTGGGTTTGGCTTTCGGCGCCTTAAAAGGTTGGGGCTACTATCAAAATCGCGAGCCCGAATCGATTCCCGTCGAAACTCCGGTGGAAACGCCGTCGACGCTGTTTGACTCGCAAATCGAAGTTGGAATTAAAATCGGTTTTGAACAAGCTGAAATAGATTCGGCGACGGGAGTGACCGAATATCTGGGAAGCGGTGGAGATGCCGAGACGCGCTTCGCGCGCATGGTTGAAGACTTTCAGGAGATTTACAATGTTCTTCAGGTTGACGTGCAGGCCATGCTGGATCAGTCGAACGACAGGGCTCTAAGTTTGGACAGATACGTCGCGGAACTGGAAAGTTACAATAATACTGCTCTGTTGAATTTGCGACAATTGGAGCGTGAGAACGAAGCTTTGGTCGCGCAATTTGAGTTGACGGATGTCGAAAAAAACTCTTTTGAACAGGATTTTTTCAATCATATCAATGAGTTGAACGGCAATGCCGGAGCGGAAAGTCTTCAGGAATTTATCGACGCGGCGCAATCGGCCGCGGAAATCAGGGCGAATTACAGGGCTCGGGCGAGGATGGCGCTGTACTATACCGCCGCGCTTGAGAAGCTGGATTTGAGAATGAAGGATATTGCGTTTAATAAAGAGGCGCTTGTGAAGGGCGTGCGTGTCGTGGAAATCGCCGGTTCGGATTTGAATTTAATTGTAGACGGTTCCGAGCTATAATCGTGGCATGAATTATTCAGCTTTGAGATCGGAGATTGTTTCGGCGAGGCCGGACATCGATATTTCGGAAGTTGACAGAGCCTATGAATTTTCCAAAAAAGCCCATGGGGATCAGAAGCGGTATTCCGGTGAGGACTATATCGCGCATCCCGTGGAAGCCGCGCGAATCTTGATGGATTTGGATCCCGATCTCTCTTCGATACAAGCGTGTTTGCTTCATGACGTGACCGAAGACACGGATGTAAAAATCGGGACGATTGAAAAAACATTCGGGAAGGACGTGGCCGCTTTGGTGAACGCGATGGAAAAAATGGCCGTGATTAAAGTGAAAAAGGAAGATCAACAGGTGGAAAATTGGAAAAAAATGTTTTTGGCAATGGCAAAGGATATTCGCGTCGTGTTCATCAAGCTGTCCGACCGTTTGCACAATATGAGGACTTTGGAGTTCGTGCCACAACATAAACGGGAAAGAATCGCGCGTGAAACGCTCTTTGTGCACGCGGCGATAGCCTCGCGGTTGGGTATTTACAAAATTAAAAGTGAAATGGAGGACTTATGTTTTAAGTATTTGTGTCCCGAACCTTTCGCGGAACTTTCGGCGGCTGTTTCAAAATTTTCAAAGGAAAGTGAAGAAGATATGGCATTCGCGACTTCACAAATCGAACAGCTCTTGGTGAGAGAAGGAGTGAATGTGCGGGAAGTTTCCGGCAGACGCAAGCATCTTTGGAGCATTTACCAAAAAATGAGCAAAAAGAACGCTTTGAAAGTTGAAGATATTTACGACCTTTTCGCCGTGCGCGTGATTCTTCCCGATTCATATAAGGACGGGAAGGAACAGGTTTCGCATTTATATACGGCCTTGGGCGTAATTCACAATAATTTTGTGCCTCTTCAGGACAGATTTAAGGATTATATCGCCGTTCCGAAACCCAACGGCTACAGAAGTCTGCATACGACCGTTTTGGGCGTGGGCGCCGACCTTTATTCAATGCCCACCGAGATTCAAATCAGGACGTTTGGAATGCACGCGGAGGCGGAGTTGGGAGTGGCTTCGCACTGGGCTTACAAAGAAAATAAAAGGGTGTTCAGGAAGCATTTGCTTTGGTTCCGCGGTCTCGCTGATGATTTGGGTGATAAAAAAAACCATGCCGAAATCGATATTTTCCCCGATAAAATTTTTGTTCTGAGTCCCAAGGGCGATGTGATGGAATTGCCAAGAGGATCGACGCCCCTCGACTTTGCCTATCGCATTCATACGGACATTGGCAACCGTTGCGCCGCCGCCAAGGTGAACGCAAAAGTCGCGCCTTTGGATTACGAGTTGAAGAACGGTGAAATGGTGGACATTGTAACCCGTATCAACGCGAAACCCGGAAAGTATTGGCTTTCCATGGCAAAAACTTCCAACGCGAAGTCGAAGATTAGAGCATGGTTTCATAAACAAGAGTTTGATAGCAACGTTAAACTCGGCCGCGACATGCTTAACAAGGAGTTGGCTTTGATGAAAAAGCCGAAATTGGATGAAAAGTATACTTTATTGAAGAATTACGCGGGAAAGGCGCGCGATATTGACGGTAGATTGGAAATTGTGGAAGCCATCGGTTTGGGAATGGTGACGGCCGGGCATGTTTCAAGAACGATTTTCGCGGTTGAAGAGCCGCATGAGGATGAAAAAGGATTTTATTTCGCGCCGGAGCTGACCGGAAAAGTTTTAATAAGCGGCGAGCAAAATCTCCCGCTTGTCTTGAGTGCGTGTTGCAAACCAAAACCTCCGGCGCCGATTATCGCTTATGTTACCCGTGGGCAAAGCATTCGCGTTCACAAGGGGAACTGCCGTGAACTAAAAGGGTTGGACGGGGACAGGTTTGTATCGGCGGTTTGGGAGTGATTTTAAAAGTGCCGTTTCAATAATGCTCCGCAGAGTTTCACATTCTTCTTCGCTTAAGGAAATTTTGTGTAGAATTTCATGGCTCGCCACGCGGAAGAATTCAATCGCCTTGCGGTACTTCATTTCGAGAGAGCTTTCGTGTTCGCTTTTGCAATTGACGCAGTGCACGGCGCAGTTTTCCCAATTCAAGAAAATTTCTTCGTTCATAATTCGGTGGCAGAGGCCGCAGTTTTTGAAGCTGGGTAAAAAGCCCAAACGGTCCGCCAATTTTATCAAAGCGAAATCCACCGCGAAAAAATGCGGCTTGTCCGAATCCAAAAAATCAAAAGTATTTTTGAGAATTTCATAAATTTCGGGTTGCGGGTCGTCCGGCAAAACACTGTGATTCACCAAGTCGAGCAGTTCGTAACAAGAGAACACGCTTTGACAGGAATTTTTCAGACGGTGAAAACTTTTTTCGCAGACCACGCTTTGAAGGTAGCTGTTGTTTCGGCTCTCGTAAATTGTGCCGCTCACCAGATTCATTAATTCAAGGTGCGGCTTGCGTTTTGAAGTTCCGTTGCGCGCGCCTTTGACAATCAAGTCCAATTTTTCGCCGGTTTCCGTCAGCACATTCACGCACATGTCATTTTCCATGAAGGCGCGCGTTCTTATCACAATGCCTTTGATGTTGCGGATTCTTTCTCTCATGAGTTTTCAAGAATTAAAGTGCGCTTCAAATAATAATTCAGAGCTATGTAGCTCGAAAGTACGCCGATAATTATCGAGCCGATGAGTTCCGAACCGAAGAGTAAAAGCGGATTGAAATTGTCGCGGAAATTGGCGAGCGCCGTCAGTTGCGAGCCCTCCAAAAAAACGATTAAAAGCGAAAAACTGAAAAATACCGCAATCAAACTGTAGACTATCCCTTCAAAAATGAAGGGAAATCTAATAATGTTCGGATTCGCGCCCACAAGTTGCATAATTTGAATTTCAAGTTTGCGTGTGAAAATGCTCAGATGAATCGCGTTAATGATTATCAAAAGCGATCCGAAGATAAAAGTGATAATGACTCCGACAATCAATTTTTGCGTGAAATTCGTAACGCTCACCAGCCGCGTGACGATTTCCCGGTTTTCGCCGGCGCTTTCACTATCAACCAAATATTGCGCGTATGCCGTACCTTTTATGTAGTCCGTGACAAGCGCATGTTCTTCCGGATTATCGGTCATAATTTTAATATTTCCCGGCAATGGATTCGCGATTCCGTAATTTGTAAAAGGGTCCGCTTTTTCCGGATATTCCGCGAGAAATTCGTTCAAGGCCTGCGTTTTGCTCTTGTATTCCACGCTTTTCACAACCGGCAGGCTTTCAATGTCTTTCAGCATTTGGTCGATTTCATAGGGTAGGGCGGAGTCGGACAAATATAAAATCAGATCCACTTTTTCACTGATTTTCTCGATTGTCGCCTGCGTAAGCACGTTCAAAACCATTATCACGTTAAAAATAAATAAAATCAGTCCCATCATGACAGCGGTAGCCACGCTCAGCAGTAAATTTCTACCGATATTTTGAATGGAAATTTGAGCCAGTCTTTTGAAGTTGTGTCTGATTCTCATTCGGCGGTGTTAGCGTTTCGTAGTATGGAGCTTTTGAAGGCTTCGGGTTTAAAAGGTTTGAGCCGCACTATTTCTATGTCGAGTTTTTCTTTGATGAAAAATTTTTTTAGGTCGTATGTGAATACGAATTGGTCGTAGCCGAGCGCGAGAATATTCGGTCTGTATTTTTTTATTACTTTGTATTTGTCATCCGGATTTCCGAGCACCGCCTTATCCGCGTGTTTGCAGTTCGTAACGTTGCGCAGCCGTAATTTTTCGTTGTGAGTCGGATTTCCACCCTTAACTTTTCGCACCGTGTCGTCGCGCGCCACAACGACAATCAGAGTGTCACCGAGCACCTTTGCCTGTTTCAGATAATTTTCGTGCCCCGCGTGGAAAAAATCAAAAGTTCCGAAGGCCATTACGGTTTTTTTATCCGAGCTTTGCATCGGGAATTAAGAAATTCAAGTAAAGGGCGAAGAGGAATAGAATTATAGATAAAATTGAAAGAACAATAAAGGCCGCTTTTTCGCTTCCGAAAATGTTTCCCATTCTTATGGACAATCTTGATGAAGCGAAGATCAAGGCCGATAGCAAAAAGGGAAGGTCGAAAACATTAAAAATCAATTTGTCCCAGTCGTTTATAAGGTTTTGAGCCACCAAAAAACTCGCGGCGACGTGCATGAACCCGAAAGCCAGCAGAAAAAAGAAGGAAACTCTC
Organism: uncultured Candidatus Peribacteria bacterium; assembly: GCA_964365765.1. Taxonomy (GTDB): domain Bacteria; phylum Patescibacteriota; class Gracilibacteria; order UBA1369; family 2-02-FULL-48-14; genus CALRGE01. The sequence goes on along the minus strand of CAYIRB010000024.1, from coordinate 7,181 downwards.
GATATGTTTTGCAGCGTTTTTTGCACGCGTGTATTTTAGTCCCGAAGGAGAAAAGAGTAAATTGCCGTATTGCCGATCTATTTTTTAATATGCCGCCGGTGGCATAAAAATCTTGCCCTGCGCGCTTCCTGCGGTTAAAGTGTTCGCATGAAACTTAGCAAGGAACAGGTTAAAAAAATCGCGCATTTGGCAAGGTTGAACTTGAGTGAGGACGAGGTGGAGCTTTTTGCGGGTCAACTTACCGATATTTTGAATTATGTGGATGTGTTGAAGGAATTGGATACTGCGGGAGTGCCCGAGACAAATCAGGTTACAGGTTTGACAAATGTGTTGCGTGAAGACGTGGTTGATTCAAGTTTGTGCCGGCCGGACGAACTTTTGGCCTGCAGTCCGCTTCCTAAAGACAAGCACCAAATTAAAAGCAAAAAAGTATTATGAAAGATTTGCACTGGCTGACTGTCGCGGAGGCGCATGAGGGTTTGAAATCGAAAAAATTCAGTTCGAAGGATTTGACGGACGCTTGTTACGCGCGGATCAAAGCGACCGACGGAAAACTCCATAATTTTTTGACTTTGACCGAAGCGCACGCCTATGAGCGCGCGGCATTGGCCGATGAAAAGATTGCCAAAGGTGAAAAAATCAGCGCCCTTACGGGAGTGCCGGCCGGTATGAAAGATTTATTTAACACCCGCGGAATTCGTTCGACTTGTGCATCAAAAATGCTTGAGGATTTTGTGCCTCCTTACGAGTCAACCGCGACTCAGCGACTTTTGGACGAGGGATATGTTTTACTCGGGAAAAATAATCTTGATCAATTCGCATGCGGCGCTTCAACCGAAACTTCGGCATTCGGGCCGAGTTTGAATCCGTGGAATACGGACTATGTGCCCGGCGGTTCTTCCGGCGGAAGTTCTTCCGCGGTTGCGGCGGGACAATGTTTTTTCGCCTTGGGCACGGATACCGGCGGTTCAATTCGCCAGCCGGCGGCTTTGTCCGGTTGTGTCGGATTGAAAGTCACTTACGGGCGAGTCAGCAGATTCGGTGTGACGGCGATGGCTTCAAGCTGGGATACAATCGGGCCTTTTGCAAGAACGGCGCAAGATGTCGCGCTTATTATGAATGCGATAGCGGGTCCGGATAAATACGATTCCACGACTCCTCAGGTTGACGTTCCGGATTACACGGCGAATCTTTCGAAGGGTGTGAAGGGTCTTCGAATCGGTGTCCCGAAAGAATACTTTGCGGAAGGAGTCGAACAGGAAGTTCGCGACGCCGTCATGGCGGCCGTGAAAGAATATGAAAAAATGGGCGCGAAAGTTAAGGAAATCAGTTTGCCGATGACCAAGTACGGCGTCGCCGTTTACTACGTCACAATGCCGGGAGAACTTTCCACCAATCTTGCGCGTTATGATGGCATTCGATTCGGTCACAAGCCCGATGAAGAAGCCGCCGACCTCATCGACTACTACAAAAAAAGCCGCGGGGAAGGATTCGGAAGTGAAATCAAACGTCGAATCATGGTGGGGACTTTCGTACTTTCAGCCGGTTACGCGGATGCTTACTACAAACAGGCCCAGCGCGCTCGCACTTTGATTATTCGCGACTTTGAAAACGCATTTAAGGAAGTTGACGTTTTAATGGCTCCGACCTCTCCCACGCCCGCATTTAAGGTTGGAGAGAAAGCGGCAAACCCGCTTGCGATGTATCTCGCGGACGCCCTCACAATTCCGCCCAGCGCGGCCGGAGTTCCCGGAATTTCCATTCCTTGCGGATTCTCTTCAAAAGGTCTTCCAATCGGCCTCCAGATAATCGGCCCCATGTGGAGCGAATCGCTTTTGCTCCAGACCGCTGCCGCTTACGAACAGGTTACGGATTGGGGGAAGAAACGACCTGTATTATGAAAAATATTTTTCGCATCATAATTTTTACCCTTCTCGTACTCGCGGCCTTTTATTTGTATTTTGTGCAGGTTAACACAGGAGCACCTATCGGTGGATCCGATGATTTGATGTATTTGACTCGAATTTTGAACGAGCAGACTGAAATCTCAAACGCGAAAGAAGGAGTGATTTCCATCACGGAATATGGAATTTTGGGTTATCGAGATGTGCCCGGCGGTGTGGCCATTTATACACTTCGTTACCAGGTGGATTATACCGCTATGGCGGACGAACTTGAAGTTAAAACCGCTTCGGTCGTTCCGGTAGTCCTTAAGAAATTCGTGGACGGTGTTGAGTGGGAGGTCTTTGAGGATGCAAGGTATAAAGAGCAGTTCAATCAGTTGCCCGGAACCATTCGTGAAATTTTGACCGACGGGGAAAAACATAACATTGTCGTCGGGGAATTGGAGGATACGGCGCAGGCGGTTGTTCAAAAATACTTAGAGGGTTGGTTTACCTATAAAAATTCCGATTTCGGCTTCCAAATTGATTATCCCGTGGATTGGCAAATGAATTATTACACGCAGCCGATTCCTAACAGCGAAATAATTGAGGTGGCATTCGATCCGGTAGAAGTTGATACGTCGGAAGAGCATGCTTCTTCGGACGAGGCTCCGGGAACAGTTTGGATTTATATGACAGACGTGCTTCCGGATGGCTCTTTCGATCAAACGATGATTGGTGATGTCTCCGCATCTTTTCAGACTTACCTGCAGGGCGGCAACAGATATTATTTGTCTTTGCCTCAGCCGATTGGAAATTACAGTTACGTGGTGGTCGAAACCAACTACCCTACAGAGAAAGGCTCCGATGCGGTGCTCAAGGATATATTGGCATCGTTTAAATTCTTGATGCGATAAAGGTCGACTGCATTAGGCCCTTTCCACGTACTCTCCGCTTTCGGTGTTTACGCGGATGATGTCGCCTTCGTTGATGAACAGTGGCACGTTGACCACAGCTCCTGATTCAACCGTTGCGGGCTTGGTGCCGCTTTGCGCGCGGTCGCCGCGGACACCCGGAGTGGTTTCCACAACTTTCAGTTCGACTTTTGGAGGAAGCATGATGGAGATTGGTTTTTCTTCATAAATTACGGCGGTCATTTCTTTCCCGTCCTGAAGGTAATTGGCGGCGTCGCCCAAAGTGTCCAATTTGAAGCTGAACTGTTCGAAGTTTTCGCTGTCCATGAAGTACGCGTTTTCATTGTCTTTATATAGGAATTGGACGTTTTTACGTCCCACATCGGCGACTTCAAAAGCTTCGCCCGCGATGAAGGTTTTTTCCATCACGCTTCCGTTGATAATGTTCTTGAGTTTTGTGCGCATGACCGGCTTTCTCTGCGCGGTTCTCATGAACGAGTTTGAAATTATAACGTAAGGTGAGTTCGAGTGGTTTATCACCAGGCCCACTTTCAAGTCTGTAATTGATTGTGCCATAAATTGCTTATTTCGGCTCCATTCTACGTTTTTCTACTCGATAGTCAACAATGCTGTTGTAAAATGCTGTTGTTTGCACTAGAATCGCGTACTAAATTACATTTATGCCGAATTATTTACTTCAGGTGGAAATTACGGACAGTCCCTACGGTGAGAAGGGTGAGCCACTTATTATCGACAGCGGTGATTTTGAAGACGACGCAAGTGCGATCGGAGCTTTGGTTAATTTTAGAGTCGGCGAACTTTTAAGGGAACATTTCGCGGTGGATTATAAGGTTGCCACCGGCTCGGAAGTCGTGCATTCGGGCAGTCATAATCGCTTTACTTTCGGGATGGAATACCCCTGTGTTTGAGTAAGGCTAAAGCCGGCGAATTCCCATGCCATCATGAAAATGGCTCTTTGAGTGTTGGCGATCTCCGGGCTTTCGATGATCATTCCCAAAAGAGCGTCTTTGCCGAATGAGATGATGGAAACTTTGTCGTCGTAGATATTGATTTCATTCGCGAATGAAAATTCGCCCGGCGGCACCAGTCTAATTTCGCGGTGGCGTATCGGATTTTCCGAAACGACTATTTCGCCGTGCGTGTCATGGGGAGCTATTCCGCGCAGGTAGATTTTCTTTTTGACTCTTCCTGCGACGTATTCTTCGTCATAACTCGGCCAGAACTGGCGGATTGACTTTGAGTCCGCGTAGTTCAGAATTTCCGACTTTGATGTTAGCGTGTCGGCGTAGATTTTCTTGATGGCTTCAAGTCCTTCGTAGTAGCGCACGCGCGGATGCGGAGTTTTACCATGAAGTCGACGGAGGTCGGGTAGGGCGGCCTTGAGATTCATGTATTTTTGGCGATAGCTGTTTCGAATTTCGTCCGGATCAATGGCGTTGAAATATTTGATTTTGTTTTGGATGTAGGTCGAAACGTAACCGCGCTTAATGAGTTTTTCCAGAATGTCATAGCCGGAAACACGGTTGATCTTGGCGCGCAGAGCTATTTCGGAGGCGGGTGAGTGTCCCAGTTCAAGGGCGGCCAAATAGACTTTGGATTCTTTGTCCGTAAGGCCCAAGTCGATAAGAACATCTATCAATTCCATGTGTCAATTCGATTTGTGTTGTAGAAAATTCCGACAGGTCGAAATCGGCATCAGTATAGCGGCACGGAATTTATTAGGCAAGGAAGGCTTGTAGGAAGCTTTTTACAGCTCATTTTTGCTCGAAAATCAGCGCTTGCGGCTTTTAATAATGAGGTTTAAAACCGGACTGTATTTCCTAACCCCAACATATGTCAGTAGCGACACAGACAGTTCAAAGCGCCGCCTCCGGCGGCGTTCGCGCGATACGTAGAGAGCACGTTAAATTTCCACGATCCGGAGTTACCAAACAAATGGTGCTCGACATGGCAAAAGAGCACGGAGTTCAGTTTGTGGACATGCAATTTACGGACATACTGGGAGTTTTGAAGGCGGTTACGATTCCGGTTCACAAACTTGAGGAGGGAATCGATAACAACGTTTGGTTCGATGGGTCTTCCGTTGAAGGTTTCACAAGAATCACCGAGTCGGATATGTATTTGAAGCCCGATCTTAATACTTTCGCGGTGCTTCCTTGGACAAAGGGAGGAGAGGACGTGACCGCTCGTTTGATTTGCGACGTTTATTTGCCCGACGGCCAGCCTTTTGAGGGTGATCCGCGCCAGATTCTCAAAAGGCAGTTGGCGGAGGTAAAAAAGTTGGGTTATCAATTCAATACAGGGCCGGAATTGGAATTCTTTTTATTTAAGAAGAATGAAGACGGGACTTTCGGGGCGAATCCACACGACGGTGCCGGATATTTTGATCAGACCACAGACATCGCGCTGGAAATTCGCCGTTTGATGAGTTTCGCTTTTGATCAAATGGGAATCGACGTTGAGGCCCTTCATCATGAGGTCGCGGCGGGACAGCATGAAATCGATTTCAGATACGGCGACGCGCTTGCCACGGCCGACAACGCGGTTTCCTTTAAACTTACTTTGAAGGCCATCGCTCAAAGAATGGGCTTAAGCGCGACTTTTATGCCGAAGCCGATTTTTGGAATTAACGGAAGCGGCATGCATGTGCATCAGTCCTTTGCGGGGCTTGAAGACGGGGCAAACAAGTTTTACGATGCGAACGGGATGTACGGACTTTCTTCGATCGCCTTAAGTTTCATTGCCGGGCAAATGAAGCACATCAAGGCGATGAACGCGATTATGAATCCGACAATCAATTCCTACAAACGACTTGTAGTTGGCTACGAAGCTCCAGTGAACGTTGCTTGGGGACAAAGAAACAGATCGGCTTTGATTCGTATTCCCAGAGTGACTCCGCACACGGCTCCAAAAGCCACCAGATGCGAGTTGCGATGTCCGGATCCGGCCGCAAACCCATATCTGACTTTCGCGATTATGCTCGCGGCAGGCTTGGACGGCATCAAGAAAGGTATGGTTGCTCCGGCTCCGATTGAAGACAATATCTGGGAATTGACGCCAAAGGAAATGAAGAAGAAGAAGGTGACTTCGGTGGCTTCCAATTTGAAAGAAGCGATTGACGCATTCCGTGATGATGAAGTCCTGAGAGCGGCGATGGGCGAACATTTTTTCACTCACTTCTATGACGCGAAGATGGCCGAATGGGATTCTTACAGAACCTATGTGAGCAAGTGGGAGTTGGACAGGTATTTGGATATGTAATTGACGAAAGGGCCCCGCAAGGGGCCCTTTGCAGTCTAGAACTGAAGCAAAGTTTCCTCAATCGCGAGCATGTAGTGGCTCAAGTTGCCGGTTTTGAGTTTGCGGTCGATTTCCAGAAGAGAGGCGAGAGTTTTTTTAAGTTCGCCGTGGGTAAAGTTGCGGCACTGCCGTGCCGCGGTGTTCGCTACAAAAGGGTGGATTCCCATCCGAGTCGCTATCATTTGCGGGGTATAGCGGTCGTCGAGAAGAGATTTTATTTCAAGCATCAGACGGAATTGTCTCGCTATCATTGCGAAAATATAACCCGGATCTTCCCCCTGTTGTTCAAGTTGGCGGATGAGTTTCAAAACGGCCGGAGTGTTTTTTTGCGCGAGCTCGTCGGTCATTTTGAATATGGATTCCTGAGTGTTTCCGCTGACGAGTTCGTCTATGATTTCAACGTTTATACTTTTGCCGCGGGCATAGAGAATGAGTTTTTGGATTTCGTTTTCCAATGACCAGAGATTTTCCCCCAGGAGATTTGGCAAGTAAGCGGCCGCGGAGTCGTCCATTTGCCCTCCGTGCATTGAGACGCGGCGCAGTATCCAAGCCTTCAGTTGCGAGCCCTTGGGTTGCAGGAAAAGTCGCACGGTTGCGTGTGTCGAAAGGTGCTTGAAAAATGATGTTCTTTTGTCCGGCGGGCTTGTTTCGGCTACCACCAAAACCGTGAAATCGGGAATCTCTTCAATCGCGTCTTTCAGTTCGGCTTTACTCAGCGCGTCCTTCAAGATGATCAGGCGTTTTTCCCCCAGCATCGGAATGGATGTCAGGCTTGAACGAAGCTCGTCCGGTTCTATATCTTCGCCCGAAATTTCTTGAAGATTGAGGTCGCCGTGTTTTTCAAGAAAGGCGCTTTTCCATCTCGCCAATTCGTTCAGGAGTGAAAAGCTGTCTTCGCCGTACATGAAGATTAAATTTTCTTTTTTCATTTGTTTTTAGCCAATGTTTCCGCAAACTCCCTTCTCGCTCTGTGCATTCGCGACATGACCGTACCCTGCGGAATGCCGAGTTCTTCTCCCAATTCCAGATAGCTGAATTCTTCCAGCTCTCTCAACCTGAATAT
>CAYIRB010000023.1:7389-14061 GCA_964365765.1 uncultured Candidatus Peribacteria bacterium | reverse complement strand
TGATCCACGTGAGCGATAATGGCGATGTTTCGAATTTCCATAAAAAGCCGTGAGATTATCAGGTTAAACCGCAAAAATAGCAAGCTTATTTTTCAATCTACTGCTAAACTAAGCTCGGATATGAAAATTAAAGCATTGATTTTACTCTCGATTCTACTCGTTTCTTGCGGCGCAAAACCTCAAGCATCTTTCGAAGGCGAAACAACACTGAAAGTCGCCCTGGTGAAACTGAACGATAACGGCGCTTCCGGCGAAGCGATCGGTTGCGGCGACTCGATTGTGTATATAGATAAAACCGCGGACGGAATAAAACTTGAAAATACTCGAAAAGTGCAATTGGCCCTGACTGAACTTTTTGCCTACGGCAAAACCGCCGTGACCGACGACTACTACAACGGCCTGCAACATTCAAAAGACCTTGCCGTATACAGCGTCAACGAAAGCATCACCGAAGTCCGCCTCACCGGCCAATTAATTTCCGCCGGCACCTGTGACGACCCGCGAATGAAAGAACAAATCTACTCGACAATTAGAGCAAACTCAAATCCGAACGGTGAAATCACCGTCCTGATCAACGACGAGAATATCGAAGACTACATGAGCCAAAAGTAGATTTTTTAGGGTGATTCCGCTATAACCATTACACGTCGGGGTGTAGCGCAGTTGGCTAGCGCGCTTGCATGGGGTGCAAGAGGCCGCGGGTTCAAGTCCCGCCACTCCGACCACAGTCACCGAAGGTGAGCATTAGCGCCGTTAGGCGCGCATCTGCGCGCGCAACCCTGTTAATTATTGACCGAACCATATCCGTGTGAAAGAATTCATACGCAATATAATTTCAAAGATGAAAAAATTTATCGCCATCGCCTTCCTTACACTGCTTACTTCCTGCACCGCGTCAAATTCGACATCTCCCCTAAACGAAACCGCGAAAACTGCGAAAACCCCGAAAACCGTAAACACAAGCACTCATACATCCCCTAAAGTCTACGTTTCAATAGTAACCCACTCGGAAGAAAAAACTCACTACGAAGAAAATGAAACGCAATTCAATATGTCCAGAGAAAGATTGGTGGCTTTCGCGCAGATGTTGTACGACGAAGGAGTCGCCTACAACTACCAATCGGATTGGACTTTTCTGCTCGCGGCGACAAAATTCGACAAAGGCGACGAATCCACGAACGGAAAAAATTTCCTTAGATACTTTAAGGAAGATTTGGGATTCGAAATCGACCCGCACGCCCACGAAACAAAATATAATTACGCGGATATTGCGTATCTCATCAAACAACTCGGGGTGGAACCTTCCGGCATCGTCGGAGGATTCATTGCCTACCCCGTCAAAGATTCAAAATTCGATTATTTGCAAAATGAAATAAAAGGAAATATCTATGATTATTCTTGGAAAGCGGAAGTGATGTGGGGAGGCGGAGTGAGAGATCACATTAATGAAAACGATTTGTGGACTTCGGGAATTTGGCATCCGAAAAGCGCGGGGAAATTTGATGTCGAGGGCGGAACTCTTCCCAACATAGGAAGGTACGACAGTACATGGGAGGGATTGGATTATTTATTAACGAAAGATTTGGACGCGGACAAAATTTACACCATTTCAATCTTTGTTCCTCAAGGACAAATGAGTACGGCCCAGCTTAACGAATTCCGTATCGAACTTGAAAAACACAAACTTGACGACCGGCTCGAATGGGTCGGTCTTGGAGAGGTTATGGATATTTGGACCGATGAATATAATTCGGAACCAAACATTCTGAAATATGATGGGACGGAAACCGACGGCAAACGTGATAACTAAACCGAGCACTTACTCCGGGCAACTTTCGGAAACCACAAATCGTTCATTATTACGGCGGCCGCGTTCAATTCCGCTTCGTTCGCGCCTTGCGAAATCATAAGCTCCAACATACCCAGCATGGCCATTCCATGGTTGCAATCCGGAAACAAAGTGGAATTCCCACAGCATGGCCTGTAAATACCGGCCGCGGTTTTCTCGAGCAGTTTCTGCTGTTCTGAGTCCAATGTAATAAAATTGAAGGCGCTGTAGTAATCCATGACCTCTCCGGATTTTGAAAGCGACCAGCCGCCGGTGGAAGCAAAACGTTCCGGCTCGCCCTCGGACACGGTCATCATTTGCCCCTCTTCCAAAATTATATTTTTATTGGAAAGACCGAGCGCCCAAAAAAAGTTCAACATGGAACCGGCGTTGGACTCGTTCACAAGCATATGGGATTTCTGCGGGGAATTAAATAAGTTGATGTCCGCGTAAGGACCGATTTTGTCGATATCCACCACTCCGGCCTCCGCCATTTGCATTCCCAAATCGCCCAAATCCATGCTCATGCTCGCCATCGCTACAGGCGTATTTTGAAAAAAGATGATGGAAGTGAAAACCCTGAAGACAAGTAGAGATACCACTAAAACCGAGAATTTTTTTGACTTTTTTTTCATATTGAGATTGAGTAAGTTAATGCTCACGCCTGCGGCGTGACTGGGGGTTAATTTTACCAGTTTTTACAGCATTCGATTAAACTTTTGACCAGTTTGCCATGCCTTTTTGTAAAGGCGATCAGCAAAAACAAAAGCCAAATCGACGCTACGAAATAAATGGATTTTAAATCCGCTTTCTCAGGAGAAAGCAAAACGTAAATGACGAAAATCGCGCTAATGATGTATGGAAATCTGAAAATTTTAAAAGTCTCGCTCAATTTCGCATTCAGCAAATAATACAAACCGATCGCGCTCTGTCCCATCATGATGCCGATTAAAAGCGGATCGACGCTCCAAAAGAGCGTGAGCCATGACAGGCTCACGCTCGCGCAAATCACGCAAAACTCTCTCTTGATTAATGACTTCAAAATCAAAAGTCCGACAAAAAGTCCGCTAATCAAAGACAGTACAAAAAATAAATCGCTCATAAAATCTGAAAAATTAAGGCCAATAAAATCAAAAGGAAAAAAGTCATCAAGAGCCCCTGATACGGGAACATTTTTCCTTTTCTCAACTTACCCAAAGTTTTACTCAAATACGGACTAAAGATAATCACCAAGCCTCCGACAATGCTGCCGGCAACAAATAAATTCACGACATAAGTGCGATTAAAAATGCCGCCGTAAACTCCGCCCCAATTAATGTAAATTGAAGAGTAGTCGGTCATCAGCGGCACGAGCGGCACAATTGTCAGCAGGAAAGAAAGAATAATCACCGGCCACTTAAACTTGCGGGGCACATACCTTGAAACCCAAGCTCCAAGCGCCGCGGCAAAGGCGCCGATAAAAACTCCAACGCTCAAGACGCTCATGCCCAGCCACTTGGCGGCAAGCGCCGCTCCCGCGGCGCCCGCCGTGCACAAAGGACAATGCGCGTAAGCCTTCAAAGGCCAGAACATCAAAACCAGAAAGTAGATTTTCTTCATATCAAATCGAAGTAAAGAATGCGCTTCCTTCATCGCTTATCGCGGAAATCTTGAAAGCACCCGTCTTAGCTCCGGGCATTCCGGGTGAACCCGAGGGCATGCCGGGCATCGCTATACCTTTAATGCTCGGTAATTCCGACATCAATTTTTGAATGGCTTCACCGGGGATATGACCTTCCACGAAATAGTCGCCAATCACTGTTGTGTGACAGCTTTCCATGTCCGCAGGTACACCGTATTGCGCCTTAATGGCATCCATATCGTTCGTATTTACAATCTCGACATCAAAGCCGAGCCCGCTCAAATACGCCGTGTAATTTTGACAACAACCGCACTGCGGACTTTTGTAAACAATGACTTTTTCCATTCCCTCGGGAATCGCCAAAAGATTCCCGCTCTGAAGTTGTTTGATCCCAAAGTAAGCGCCCGCGACGACAATGACCGCTATAATTACCAAATAAATATTCTTCATAAAAACAGGTTAAGAAATTAAATCTATTTCCCCGTTTTTAGGCGACACCCGTTCTGTAAACCACGGACAGCCAATGTAAAAATCGCTCCTGAAATTTTGAAAAGACCGCCGAATACGGCCGTACGTTCAAACAAAAAATCAAAACGGAAACCAAAACAAAAATCGAAGACGAGAAAGTCCCAATCAAAAACCGGACCTGATTCGTTCCAATCGCCAGCCCGCTTTCCCCTTCATGAAAAAGAACGCACTCGCTTGTTTTCCCGCTGATGCCGACCATGCACGTTGTGTCTCCGTAGTCATGCACGTTCAAATTAAACAACAGCAAGCCCAGACTCAACAAAACAAGCAGAGCGACATCTTTAAACTTTAGAAATCCAAAATTCATCGACCGCATTGTACTCTTTTTTAAAAAAAGCTACAATTGGCGCCAATCGGGGTGTAGCGCAGTTGGCTAGCGCGCGGCGTTCGGGACGCCGAGGTCGTGGGTTCGAGTCCCGCCACTCCGACCACAGCGACTTTAGTCGCCTGTTTGGACGCTACGCGAGCGTAGCGAGTGTGCTACCCTCATAACATGCCCTCGTGGCGAAATTGGTAGACGCGCACGGTTCAGGACCGTGTCCGCTTATGCGGGCGGAGGTTCAAATCCTCTCGAGGGCACCAAAATCAAGGCAACTCCACCAAATACAGACGACTGATTTCCCGAGTTCCCAAATCGGACTCATAAATCACATAACGACCGTCCGGCGAAAACTGGGCATTGGGTTGGATGTGTACGCCCAAGCTACTGTCGTAAGTGCTTTGATGCTCGACAAGAGCTGTTTTTTCGCCGCCGGGAAAAGTCACGAGCGTAATGACACCCTTCGCATTTTCTTCATTCATCATTTCGGGGTAAGTGGTCATCAGGAAGATATCTCCATCGGGTGACCATGCGCCGTGGCCGCTCAGCTCTGTAAAACTCATCAAGATATTTCCAAATAAATCGATCACGTAGCCTTCACTGCCGCAGAGAATTTTATCGCCGTCGGGATGCACATCGTAGTGCGAACACTGGACCGGAATTTGGCGTAAACCGCCATCTGCGGAGACGATCCACGGTTTGTTAAAATCACCCGTAAAGTCACGATCCACCCCCCGCGTCAAAAATAAAATTTCTCCGTCGGCCAAAAACATTGGATGATCCAGGTAAAAAACCGTCTCCCAATCGGCCAAATAGAGCTGCCGGTAATTACTACCGTCCGTGTTCACCACGCTGAGACCGATGTGTTTTATGTCATCCCCGAGTCGACTTTCTTCCTCGACAAAAAGGATCCGGTTACCTTGTACATCTAAAAAAGAAATCCAATTTTCAGTGGGCAGGGAAAACTCCTCCTCTTCCCAATTTGAAACATCCACGCTTTTAATGGCGCCTCCTTTTCCAATGTAGATTTTTTGAGCATCGTCGAGCCAAGCAGGCATCCAGCCAAAGTGTACATCGGAACTGACTTTCCGCATTGCGCCCGAATCGGGATTCACAAGATAAAGATAAAATGGTCCAAGGCCACGTGCTCGAAAAAGAAATTCGCTCCCGTCCGAACTAAAAAAATTCGGCGTTTGATAAAAAATCGATGCGAACCATTCATCTGAAGTGAGTTGGTAAATGGGAGTATTAAGGAGAGAAGTTCCCACAAGCGTTTTTTCGTTGGCTACAAGCCTTCCATTTTGATTCCTAAAAAGGAGTGAGGCAATGATTGCGGCAAAAACTATGAAAGTTAAAAGAAAGATGAGTTTAAGCTTCATAAATTGAGTTCATTTGAAAATACGCAATATTGATGATACGCTTATGCGGTCATAACTCAATTTATGTCTCAAAAAACTTTTAACTGGATCGCGGGAATCATTTTCACCGTGGTCGCAATCGCCCACCTCATTCGCTCGATTTCCGGTTGGGACGTGGTTATAAACACTTGGAGCATCCCGGTAGGCGTAAGCGTGATTGGTTTTTTATTTTTAAGTTTCTTGGCCTACAACGGCTTCAAACTCGGAAAGTAATCAGGCTTGCTTTTTTCCAAAGCCGGACTTAAACTCCCACGTCAAGAAGTAGAAAAATATGCCTCCTGACTTGGACACAAAACTTACAGAGCTGAAAACCGCTATATGGCGGAAACGGCCGATTTTGGGAGAAATAATGCAAAAACACGGCGATAAGTTCTTATTCAACTACGCTAAGGACTTTTTAGACGTCAACAAAAGTACGCTGTTGGACGACCGCAAAACGGAACTGATTGAAACCGCGAAAAATCTGCTGGAAAAAAGGTTGGGCAAAACGGTGGCCGACGAAGTCGCGAAACAGTTAAGCGACCTGCCGCTCGTATCCACGGCGGACCATCACGGACCAATTCAACATCCCTTCTTTTTGAATTCAAATTTGATTTCGGCGATTCCTTATGCCGAAAGCCAAAACCCGAACCTCAAATACCTAGTCGTGTTTTCCTTCGCGAGCGTGTCGGTCAACAACGCTTCGACTTTCACTCGCGGAATTCTTTTTCACGGAAGCAAGGCGGAGGGCAATCTTGTGCGACTTCCGATTCTGCCGGACAAATTTAAAATGGGCGCGGTTTATAAAACCCGCGGCTACAATATTGAAGACATTGAAAGAGCGGAAGCCGACCTCACCGAAAAAGTAGCTTCCGGCGAAGTCGCCGCTGACAGAGGCGCGAAAGTGAAAGATTTCCTGCGTGAATTTTTTGCGAATCCCGACATTCTCGCGAGCCGCGATCTTAACGAACAAATCACA
>CAYIRB010000023.1:0-7379 GCA_964365765.1 uncultured Candidatus Peribacteria bacterium | reverse complement strand
ACACAAAAATCAACTACGCTCTTTGGCCGCGACTTTTTCATCCGCTAAAATCGAAAAGAATTCCGGACTTGATTTACCTTGAAATTGAAACTTTGGTAACCGAACTCCTGCTGAATATTCACCTGAAAAAACCCGATTCGCTGATTTACAAAGTATTATTCGATCCGCGCTTCCGCGAATTGAACAATAAGTATTTCGACAATATTCCGGGCGGCTTTTCGCTTGAAAAAGAATGGGGCTCATACATGTTTTGGGCTTTGGACGATAAACTCCACCGTGTCCGGCTTTTTTACAAAAATGGAAAACTTACTTCCGGCCGCGGTTCTTTTACTTACGACATGAATCCCGAAACAATCGCCAACGCGCTCGCGCAGAAGCAAATTTTTCCCGGAATGTTACTATGCTACCTGATAGTGGCACTCTACTACGGCATGAAATGCTTGGGCGGTTTTTGCCAAGTCAACGATCTCACGCGCACAAAAGAAGCATGGAGCAACATGCTGAAAGAACTGGGCATGACGGAAGAAGTCGCGGCTCTCACGCCCGTTCAAACAAAAGAACTCGGCGGCGACGGAATGGTTTTGCCATACTTCAAAACCAAAACCGGCGACTTTATGCCGGCGACCGGCGTCGATATGGCAATCGACAAAGAAAACGACACTTCATTCGAGAAGTACATCGCGCTTTCCAAAAAAGTCACCATCTCCGACATGATGAGTCCGATGCTTCCCGAAATGTACACGGTGCTGTACGCTATCCAGGACCGCGACCCGAATTTACTCGCGACACCGGAAGAAATTTTTAAAGGGATGCGGCTCGGTCAAAAACTCTATGATTAAAATAATTTACGAAGACGACCACATGTTCGCGGTGGACAAACCCGCGGGTCTTATTTCCGTGCCCGGCCCGAACATTCCGGAACACAAAACGGTTCAGGGAATTGTGCGCCGCCAGCTTGCTGAAGCAGGCAAAGACTACAAATCCTACCTGTTGAATCGCCTCGACCGCGAAACTTCCGGCATTATGCTTTTCGGGAAATATCCGCGCGACCGCGAAGCTCTTGAAGGCATTTTTAAACATCAAGTAAGCGAGCCTTCGGCCGGTGCGGAAAAAACCTACCTCGCGCTCGTAAAAGGAACTCCACGATTCCCGCAAAGCACGATTAATTTTTTCCTTGAGTCGCGCGGAAAAAAAGAAAAAATTCCAGCCGTCACTCATTACCGCATCTTGAAACAGCTCGGAATCCTCTCAATGCTGGAAGTCAAAATTGAAACGGGCCGCAAACATCAAATCCGCAAGCACCTCGCGGCGATAGGAAATCCCCTCGTGCTCGACCGAGAATACGGCGACAAAAAATTCAACGAAAAATACCGCCGCCTCACAAAGGACAAAGGCCGCTACTTTCTCCACGCTTGGCGCTTCCGTTTCCACCACCCGTTTTTAAACAAGATGGTGGAAATCGAAGCTCCCGCGAGTTTTTAATTTGCGTCGAACGAAAAAAATCGTATAAACGACCATAAATCCAAGCGCAATCAGAGACATTAACAGTCCGGCCGGATTGTTATATCCCGTGACATCCGGAAGAGGGTTTAAATGCGGGAATGAGTGAAATATAATAAAATAAGTTCCGAGAGTAATCGCCCTCGCTTCAAGCCACCTCTCCTTGTGCATAATTCCGACAATCAAAGCGGATCCGAGCACGGCAATATGCAGAATTGAGCTTTCACCAAGATTCAAATAAACAAAAACCCAATTCCATAGAGTGTAGCCGATTATCCATGACAAGGTCATGCCCTTCCATTCCAAATCTCTAAATCGATCTCCGGTGTGAATATGTATCGTATGTATTTTGGCCAAAGTCACAATCAACAAAAGACCGGCCGCCGCATTAAAGTAATTTGCCGCATTACCGGTTTCCATATCTTTGATAACCGCCTCAAAAATATTAACAACAAGAAAGATATAGACGGATAATTTGAATAGTTTGGTTCTGCTCAATTTTGTGATTCTCAATAATGAAAGCCAAATAATCGCGGCCACGACGGATAAGACTTTAACCCACGCGAACCAATATATGTTATTAAGAACTCAGCTTGGCGAAGAATAAAAATACCGCCGTGAATCCTCCCGTCATCACGTAAGGCGCGAAGGTCGAAAGCCAGTTGCGCCGACCCGGACGAAAGCCCTTCAAAAGAAGTGAATTCGTAACCACAGAAACCGAACTGAAAGCCATGGCCAAACCGGCCAGCTCCGGCCTGAGCACAAGTCCGAATGACATGAACACTCGCGCCGCGATTGGAATTCCCGCCACATTGTAGAACAGGGCGAAAAACATATTCTGCTTGATCTTTCCCATGGTCTCGCGGCTAAGCTGTATGGCCGTGATCACATCGCGCAAGTCGTTTCTGATAATAACGATTCCTCCCGTTTCCATCGCCACGTCCGTTCCCGAACCCATCGCGATTCCCAAATCGGCTTGCGCGAGCGCCGGCGCGTCATTTATGCCGTCGCCCACCATGGCGACTTTAATACCGGTTCCCTGCAACTTCAAAACTTCATTCGCCTTATCCTCGGGCAAAACTTCCGCCAATACGTTTTTAATTCCGGCCTGTTTGGCGATGGCTTCAGCCGTGCGGCGGTTATCACCCGTTATCATAAACACCTCGATATGGCGTGCCTGCAAGGCGCGTACCGCTTCCAATGTCGTTTCTTTGATCGTGTCCGCCACGGCGACAAGACCCAGAATTTCTTTCGCCGAAGCCAAAATCATCACTGTTTTCCCTTCATCTTCCAAAGATTGAATTTTTTGTTCTGGTACTTCCAAACCAAGCATGCCGGCAACCAGCTTTCGATTACCGAAGTGGTATTTTATCTTCTTGATCACGCCTTCAACGCCGTGGCCGGGCACCGCGCGAAAATTTTCCGCATCTTCCGATGCAATCTTTTTATCTTCCGAGTATTTAACAATGGCTTCCGCGAGAGGATGTTCCGAGAGCCTTTCCAGACTGGCGGCTAATTTCAGCACTTTTTCATTATCGAAAGACCCGAAAGCCGCCACGTCCGTAACCTCGGGCTTTCCCTTGGTCAAAGTTCCGGTTTTATCAAAAATCACGGCCTTCACCTTGCAAGCGGCCTCCAGCGGCTCGCCCCCTTTTATCAAAATACCGTGCTCCGCACCTTTACCGGTACCGACCATAATCGCGGTCGGAGTGGCAAGACCGAGCGCGCAAGGACAGGCGATTACTATCACGGAAGTAAAAGCCATAAGCGCGAATGAGAGCGTCGCCCCGAGTGCAAAATACCAAACTAAAAATGTCAAAATGGCGAGACAAATGACAATCGGCACAAAGTAAGCTGAAATTTTATCGGCCAAAGCTTGAATGGGCGCTTTTGAACCTTGCGCCTCTTCCACCACGCGGATAATTTGCGCCAAGGTGCTTTCGCTCCCGACTTTGGTGGCCTTGAATTCAAAACTGCCGGTTTTGTTGATTGTGGCTCCGATGACGGTATCCCCGACATTTTTCTCCACGGGAATACTCTCGCCGGTAATCATGGACTCGTCCACAGACGATTGCCCTTTGCTGACAACCCCGTCGACGGGAATTTTTTCGCCCGGACGAACCAGAATAACATCACCTGCCACAACACTCTCAATCGGCACATCCGCGACCACGCCGTCTTTGACGACGCGCGCGGTTTTAGCTTGCATGCCCATCAGTTTTTTAATGGCGTCGGATGCGCGCCCCTTGGTTTTTGCTTCCAGCCACTTCCCCAAAATCACGAAAGTGATAAGGAAAGCCGCCGTCTCAAAATACAGTTCCGGAATTTTTTCTCCATTCAAACCCACAATACTGCCCGTCCCGAGAACATAGCTCGCGAACTGCCACAAACTGTAAAAGAACGCCGTCGAAGTACCGATGGCTATAAGGCTGTCCATATTAAAAGTCCCCATCCGCAGACTGCTCCACAAACCTTTATAGAACACCGCTCCGATAACGAACTGCACCGGAATTGTAAGAACAAGCGAAACTATGCCGATATAAGGCATCAAAAACTCCCTCCACGGCAAAAATAAAAAGAAATCCAAAAACATGAAGTAAAGCATTGGCGCGCTCAAAACCAAGCTTGTGAAAAAATTATTCCGATGGCTTTTCATCACACGTTCGCGTTGCAATCTGTCTTGTTCCGGATCGCTTTCCCCCGCGAGTTTCGCCTTGTACCCGGCCTTTTCAACCGCGGCGATGAGTTCTTTCACATTCGTAAGCGAAGTATCAAAAACGACTCTCGCCTTTTCCGCCGCGAAGTTCACGTTGGCGGTTTTCACGCCGGCCACTTTTCGCAAACCTCTTTCTATCAAACCGGCGCAAGACGCGCAATTCATACCGGAAATGGCCAGTTGAGCCAGCTCTTCTTTTTTTTCTTTGTACATGGTTTATTTGGTTACTTTATACTCCACTCCCAAAGCCTCGATTTCCTTGAT
Organism: uncultured Candidatus Peribacteria bacterium; assembly: GCA_964365765.1. Taxonomy (GTDB): domain Bacteria; phylum Patescibacteriota; class Gracilibacteria; order UBA1369; family 2-02-FULL-48-14; genus CALRGE01. Next base: position 2,899 of record CAYIRB010000023.1, on the reverse strand, counting down.
CCAAGCGTCAAGATTAAAATCCTCGCCATGTTCTATGCTGACTTTTTTCGATTTCATATCGACTTCCGTCGCTTGAACGGACGGCATATCACCGCTGACTTCTTTCACCAAAGCGGCGCAAGAACCGCAGGTCATACCGGGAATTGTAACTGTTGTTTTCATACAATAATGGTTAATCGACTACATAAAACGTAGCCTGAGGAATGCCCATACTGCAAACGGCCTGCACGACACCGGATTCCGTGGGCGTGAATCTGATTATATTGATGCCGATATAGATAAGTTGCGCGAAGTCGTACTCGGGAATTGTCATGGTTCCCATGCAACCTCCCAAATCCACTTGATCATCGATTGTCAGCTCGACAGGAATGCCCTTCTTTATTGTAAATTCATTCGGGTAAAAACCCTGCTCGTTGTTTATTACCATGGACAGCTTTTGCACTTCGCCGGAATACGCGGCCGGAGCTTCAACCGACGACGCGGCCGGATCGGCAACAATTCCGGTCGTATTCGGAACGACTCTTATGGCGGCGCCGCCGGTCGTCATACCCATCGGACAACTGAACGGGATCGTTCCCGTTTCCGTCGGAGTAAAAGCAATCGTCGTCACACCGTCCGTGGACAAGTACTTGCTGATGCCCAAAGTCGGCATCAGCACAACTCGCGCGCAACCGGACGCATTGCTTCCGTCTATTTGCAACTCAACCGGCAAACCTTCGACAACTGTGAAGTTGGCAGGGACATAATTCAGCCCCGCAACTTCCATCTTGATAATCTGTTTACCATCTACAATTTCAACACGCTCTTCCTGTGCGGGAGCCGATTGAAAAGCGGAAGCCAACCCCGTCAAATTCAAGCCGTTACTTATGTTGGAAAAAGCCAAAAGAATCACTATGACTCCGGCGAATTTAAGAAAATATTTTTGCGCCTCGCCCTTGGCGAAACTTGAAACGACGCTCAATGAAAGCAAGGCCGGCATTGTGCCGAGCGAAAAAACGAGCATGGTCAAAGCGCCGGTTTTAAAATCGCCCGTGCTCAATACATACAACTGAAGCGCCTGTGTAAATCCGCAAGGTAAAAAAAACGTGAAAGCACCGAGCGAGAATGGCGCGAACTTGCTGTCGCTGGCGCTATAATCATGAATTTTATGCGCTATGAACTTCGGCATTTTCGGCTGAAAGCGCCTGAGATGCGGGAAAAGCTTCAAAAGCTGAAATCCCAGCATCAGCATTACGACGCTGACCAGTATTATCAAATATCCGTTCACTTTTGGAGAAATCGTGAGCGCCGAACCCAGCCAACCCACCAAGCCCCCCAATATCGTGTACGAAACAATTCGCCCCAAATTAAAATAAATATGCGGCTTGAATCTCTGAAACCCGCTCATTTCGGGATGCAACTCATTATATTTTCCGGCAATCGCCAAAAGCAAACCTCCCACGACGGCGATGCAAGACGATACCGCGGCCACCAGCCCTATCATAAATATTAGTCCGTAACTCATGTTTTCCGAAACACCCAAACCGGAAGGTATCAGGTCGGCCTGCCTCAAAAATAAATACACCGCGACCACGACAAAAAAAATCGCTCCGATTTGAAAGTAGTCATCCTTGGTATTTCTATGCGTGACAACACATTCGCTCCCCCAGCAAGACACGGTATATCCGCTCTCCTTAATCGCCTCCTGAAATTCTTGAACAGCCGCCTCGCGAGTACAATACACCTCGGCTTCGCCTGTCGCGTGATTAACTCGAACTTTCTCAACACCGTCGATTTTCTTGAAATTGCGCTCCACCAAAACTTCGCAACTGCCACAATGCATTCCATGTATTTTAAATTTCAATTTCATATTATTTTTCAAAACAAATAAAGAGTAATCACAAAAACGTGATTAGACAACACAAACAACTACGCAAAATAAACTTTCGGATTAAGCGTGCCGGCCGAAAGCGATTGCCGAATATGATCGAACAGTTTTGCCAAATCGGTTTTCTTTTTCTGCAATTTCAGTCTGACATTGTTCAGCACTTCGGAATACACAAAGACACCGTTTAACAGTGCGACAAATCCGATGAAGATCAATTTGACAAAACCGCCGCGGTCAGCGACAAAAACAGACTTATCGACTCCGTTCATTGTACAAACCGAAGACCCGACCGACATCAAAGGACAACCGGGCATACTTTCGCTTTCATGCATATTCATGCCGAGCGCCAAAACGGCCGCCGCCACGAAAGATAAAACGACAAACCCCGTAATAATTTTTTTTGCGTTCATTACCAATTCATCATGTTTTTCATAAACTCCCAACCGTTACCGTCGGATACCCCAATATATCTGTATCCCGCAAATCCGGAGAACAACCATAAAATCACGCCTATTGCCAAAATCCATTTCACGGCCGTCAACAAACTTTCCTTTTTCATATACTTAATCATCCAAGCCGTCAAAAGCACCGCCCCGAAAAACACAGCCAAACCTCCCAAGTGAAATCCAATCAAAGCGGATGAACCGTACATCATATAGTAACGATTAAGAATACGCCTTTAATCCTAGCAGACCCTATAGTACAATGACAACACCTAACCACCAACCATGACCATAACCCTCCTTGTACTGGCGATACTCCCCTTGCATCTTTGGCTCATGCTGAACCCGGAAAACGGGCAAAAAACCATCGGGAAAATGATGAGTGAAGAAAATGTTTTTTTCAGAAGCGGATGTCTCTTTGCGTTCTCGATTCTGATCTTGAGCTTTACGGGTCTGAACTTTCAATTTAAGTGGGAAAACACGCTCTCGATTTTAGGACTGCTCGTATTCTTGAAAGGTCTGGTTTGGCTTTTCTTCAATAATCATTTAAGCAAATTCGCCAAAAAAATAATCGGCTCTTATTATCAAC
>CAYIRB010000022.1:0-14141 GCA_964365765.1 uncultured Candidatus Peribacteria bacterium | reverse complement strand
TCAAGCGTGTCGAAACCTTCGGGAGTTTTAAGTGATTTTCCACTTAAATCCAAAAGAGCTTGGACTCTATTTCTAAATCTTTGGTTATCTGTTGATCTTAGCCCATCAACACCTGTTACTCTATCTGCGGCTCCAAGCAGTTCTCTCTGGGAATCTTTTTCCATTCGTGTTTCTTTCATACTAATTTGTTATTTAGGTCGACATTATAAGTAACATATTAAATTTGTCAAACTACGTAACACGATACATTAACAAAATCTGCCCGGGCAGACCTGTAAATTATGAAAACGTGAAGAAAATATGTCTGATTTACATTCTCTTACTCCGCGAAAGCTTCAACTCTCAGTTCCCTCACAACATCCACTTTAATCTTGCCTGGATATTGCAGGTCTTTTTCGATTTTACGGGCGATTTCATGCGCCAACTTAATTGACTTCAAGTCATCCATTTTCAGAGGGTTCACGAACACGCGAAGTTCCCTGCCGGCCTGAACGGCAAAGGCTTTTTCGACCCCCTCAAAACTCGTCGCCAATTTCTCGATTTCACCAAGTCGTTTGATGAAACTTTCCAAATTTTCCTTATCGACTCCGGGTCTGGAAACGGAAATCAAGTTCGCGACCTGAACGATTTTAGCCTCGATGGATTTTGCTTCCACATCACCCTCGTTGGACTCAACGCAATGTAAAATTTCCTCAGAAACTCCGAATTTCTTCAAAATATCACGGCCGATCGCGGCGTGCTTGCCTTGAACTTCATGGTCGACGGCCTTTCCTATGTCATGGAGGAGTCCCGCCTTTTTACAAACCTCGATATTCGCTCCCATCATGCCGGCGATTTCCGCCGCCAAAAAAGCGACTTCCATCGAATGCTTCAAAACATTCTGACCGTAGGCGATTCTGAACTTAAGCCGTCCCAAAATCTTGACCAAATTAACCGGCAGACCGGCAACTCCAACCTCATAGGCCGCTTTTTCACCCAACTCCTTAATAAGAACATTGACTTCCTCTTTAACTTTTATGGCCATTTCCTCAATCCGAGCCGGATGAATTCGTCCGTCCTCAATCAAGCGTTCAAGAATAATCTTGGCCATGTATCGGCGAATCGGGTCGAAACAGGAAATCACAATCGAACCGGGAGTATCATCCACAATCACATCGACGCCGGTAACGGTTTCGAATGCATTGATATTGCGCCCCTCGCGCCCGATGATCCTTCCCTTCAAGTCATCCGAAGGAAGGTTCACTATGGTAGTGGTTGACTCCACCGTTGTCTCCGACGCGTAGCGCTGAATCGCCTCGGCGAGAATTTCTTTGGACTTGGACTCCGCTTCGTCCTTCACGTCTTTTTCCAGTTTTTTGGCGTAAGCGACAAGCTCGTCCTTGGACTCCGCTTCCACCTGTTGCATAAGGATTTTCACCGCGTCCTCCTTATTGAGAGCCGCGATTTCCTTAAGTTTATCTTCCTGCTTCAACAAAAGCTTTTCAGCTTCTTCTTTTTTCTTTTTTGCGTCCTCTATATCCTTCTCCAGTGTTTCCTTGAGCTTCTCGGAGTTATCCATCTTTGAATCGAGAGACTGCTCTTTGCGCATCAACCTTTCTTCCGTTTCTTCGATTTTCTTTCTCCTGTTCCTCTCTTCGTGCTTTGCTTCTTCCTGATACTTCATCGCCTCGCTCTTTGCCTTGATCATCATCTCGCTCGCTCGAGCGTTTGCTTCCTGAAGTGCTTTCTCCTGTTCTTTTCGTTTTTTGACTTCTTCGTCTTTGAGCTGACCGGTTCTGTAAACGTAACCGATCCCGCCTCCGACGGCAAAACACAGAAGGAGAAGCACCAATGTGATAGTGCTCATGATTTATATTTGGTTATGACCGCGGACGCAAAAAAGAAACCGTTTTATTCGGTTTTTTCAGGTTTGAAATTGAAAAAAATTGAATTCTTCATAAATATTTCTATTTTTGCTTCCCGGTCGCTGTTTATAAAAGGACTGACAGCAATTTAACAAAGCCAAACCGCCTTGGCAAGAATTATCTTTGACGCTAAAGTTTCCACACAAACGCTGAAATGAAGGAAAAAATCAAATATTTGCTGGGAACAATTTGGCTTGGAGCAGTGGTGTTTTTTTATTTCAAAAACCACACTTACTACACAAGTTCGTTCTCCGGCTTGTTAAAGTGGTGGCCAATTTGGCTTGCGCCGATGCTGGCTTATGGCATATTCCTATTTTACAATTGGAGCAAAGGCGCCGCGACCATGCGACTCCGTTTCAACGCCAAGAAAATCATAATCGCCTTCATTTTGGGAATGTTGCTCTTGGGCAACATCGCATTTATGGTTCTGCGCCCGATAATGTACTTCGGCCCGACGGCGGTTTACAACGAAGACGGCACGGTAAATACAAACCCGACGGATGAAGACATTCAAAACAGCAGTCACGTCCTTAAGAACGGAATCAGCCTGACGACAAACGGCGATTTTTACCAAAAAGCTCCCGAAAATATCAAAAGTTATCTGGTAAAAGCAAACCTTTGGCAGATCGAATCCGGCCTGATTTGGACTTTCATAAAAGTCTTCGGCTCTTCCTTTTTATTCATTATTTTTTCTTACGCGCTTGGCTCCTTCCTGCATAAATTGATAAGAAAAAAACGGGAGCACGAAGATTCTTTTGAAAGAAAAATGATAGAATTGGTGTTCGGACTTTGCGTAATGACGGGGATCTTCTTTTTGATTTCCCTAACAGGCAACTTCAACAACGCCGTAAATTTGACCGTGATTGGAATTCTCGCGATGATTTTGTTGAAGGAAATCCGGACAGCATTCAAAAAAATGTTCGACTGGAATATCGAATTGGAGTTCGGCTATGGAAATATCTTAATACCGACGGCGATATTTATTCTGATATTCCTGTTCATGTATCTTTTGGACAATCTGAGCCCGATGCCGCGTGGATGGGACGGACTTAACAGATACATTTTACTTGCACGCGACATCGCGCAACAAGGCCGCGGCGAAAACATGGGCAGTATGTACGCCTGGGAAATGATTATGGCTTTTTTCTACGCGATTAACAGTAAAATCGCGCTTTTCTGGACTTCGCTTCCGGGCATTTTGAACTTCATCGTCATGGCGATTTTGTTCAAAAAATTCTCAAACAACAAAAACACGGCCTTCGTATTGGCGTTTTTGGTGGCGATGCCGATGATGTCTTTTTACATGGCCGACGAGAACAAAATCGACCTCGCCCACTGGCTGGTCGCGAACACGATAATTCTTGCAATACTGCAAGGCGTCGACTTTTCCGGAGAAAAACCGGCAATCAAAGATTACTCTTATTTTTGGATAGCCGCGTTGCTTAGCGGATTCGCCTTCACGGTCAAATTTACGGGAATAATTATATTAATATCTCTTCTCTCGGTTTTCACACTGCTGGAATCGGGTATTGTCGTCTCCATCGCCGTAGTGCTGGTTTCTTTGGCGGCGCTCGCCAATCAAACGGGATTTAATTTAGGATCGGAATACAGAAGCACGGAACAATTTAATCAAATATATATCTTCGCAAGCCTGGCGCTCGCCGCTCTTTTAAGCATTTACGCCTTCGCGCGGAAAAAACTCACGACGGGCGGCATTAAAAAATTCATTTTCCTATGCGTTCTGATAGGTCTGCCGATAGTACCGTGGATGGCGAACAATTACTATCAAACCCGATTTGAAACGATGTCCGTCACGGAAAGATTGATTTCCGGGCTGAATGAAAAACCGAAAGTCGACTTTCATACCGTCAGCGAGAACTGCTCCTTCACGGGATTTTTCGAAGAATTCGACAGGTATCTGGGATACAATAAAAATATTTTCGGGCGAATTATCGAGATCCCATGGCACATCACCATGAACGACACCGGCGCAGAAGGAGCTTACGTCGACATCGGCTTCGCGTTCTTGGGATTCCTCGCGTTCACGGCGCTCTTCGCCGGGACTTGGTACAAGTCGGACAAGAGAAAAAAACTACTTCTCTATTGCGCCTTCATCTACGGCCTTATCTGGCTTCTGACGGCGAACGGCGTCATCTGGTACGGCTTCCCTCTCTTAACCTTTGCGGCCCTCGGCGTTTTATTCGCTCTCGACGAACTGAACAAGACAAAAACCGGCAGAGTAATCGTTTTGATTGTTTTTGGCATCTGGGCTTTCTTGGCATTCAACACGAAACTTAACAACTTCGGCAACGCGGTTCTTCTGCTGAATAACGCCGGCGCCATTACGGACAAGAACGTGCAAGAAAATATTTTCCCTTACGCGGACGATATGCAAAGCTTCTTGAATGAAAATGAGGGTTTGGTCTACAGAGTGGGCACTCCACTCGGCTTTTACGTGCCGGATTTTTTCAAGAGAGTTTACGACGACCAATTGCTGGACGACTTTTACTGCACCTACGAAACCTACGATGCCGACCCTCTGAAAATCATCACCGTCCTGAGAGACAACAATATAAAGTATTTGCTTTTTGACTCCTACACTTCCACAATCGGCGACGATCCGAACGGCACGCTTCACAATAAAGTCGACACGATGGTGGACTTCCTGAACAACTACTTCGACGTAATTATTTTCGACGACGTGCGCGGTTACCATCTTTTGTACATTCCGAGTCCGGAAGAATTTATCTCGAAGCATCCGGAGTACGCAAATTCAGAAAAAATTTAGGAATTTTTCAGGATTTTTTAAGCTTTCCGTGAAATGATTGCGCTGTAATTTAACAAAAAATTATGCGCAAAATTTTAATCTTTTTGCTGACTTTTCAGCCGCTGACCGCCGCCGCGGTTTCCTGTGCCGATCTTTCCCTTAAACTTGAAATCACCGCGCTCTATCCATACCCAAAAACGGAGGAATCGGAGTGGGTGGAAATCAAAAACAATGACGGCCTGGCAATCGACCTTTCCAATTACACGCTGGAAGACTCAACAGCCAAGCCTTGGGCCATGAGCGGCGAAATATCCGCAGGGGAAAGCCTTAAAATCGACTCCTTTCCTTTTCAACTGAACAACGGCGGCGATACGGTGGTTCTTAAAACGGTCACGGGCACCGCCGTTGACACACTGGCCTACGCAAGTTCAAAGGAATCTGAAATTATCTACAAAAACGCGGGCCTTGTTTTGGCCGCGGAAAGCGACCCGATAACTCCTTCAAAATTGCCCCTGATTTTGGAATTCATTCCAAACCCGGAAGGCTCCGACTCAACGAGCGAATGGATTGAACTTTATAATCCACACGCCGAAACAATCGACCTGACCGGATTGTATCTGGACGACGCGGAAGGCGGCAGTACACCCTATAAACTTTCCACGACACTCGATACCGAAAGTTATCTTCTGGTATCGATAGAAGACAGCAAAATATCTCTCAATAACTCAAGCGACAGCGTAAGACTTCTTGGCGCGAACAAGGAAGTTTTGATCCAAGTCGATTACACCGGTGGCGCGGAAGGCGAAAGTTACGCCTTGATAAACGGTGAATATCTTTGGACAAAAAGCCCGACTCCCGCATCGGACAATATAATCTCGGAAACTGCAACAAGCGAAGCAAGCTTCGTGAACGGCGACCTTTCGGAATCCGTGGACATAAGCGAAATTTTCCCGAACCCCGAAGGTAGCGACCAAGACAAAGAATGGATAGAGCTCACGAACGGTGGCGGCACGGACGTAAATTTGGGGAACTGGATTTTGGACGACGGACCTGACGGATCAAAACCCTACATTTTTCCGGATGGCACGGTAATAAAAGCCGGCGAAACAATAATAATCGAGCGCGGAGAAAGCGGAATCGCGCTTAACAACAGCAACGAATCGCTGGAATTAAAGGACTACACGGGAGAAGTCATGGCGGGCATCGACTATGAAAACTCTGTGGAAGGCGAATCTTATTCCAAAATCGAGGTGGAAGAAATGCAAAGCGATCAGGCAAGCCTGTCAGGCTTGGCAAATAAAATCTCGGACATCTGGACATGGACGGAGCCCAGCCCGGGTGAAAAAAATCCGGTTTGGATGCAATTCAAAGGTGAAGTTACCGATTTCAGCGACGGACTTCTTACAATTTTCGACGGAATAAGCAAATGGAGTTTTAAGACCAGAAATCAACAGTTGGACAATTTGGTGTTTGGAGTCGGAAACAAAATTTTGCTACGCGCGGTCAAGAACGGCGAAATCTACGAAGTCACCTACAGCGAGCTGATTGAAAGCGCGGTTTCGGAAAGCGAAAAAACTCTTCCGTGGTTACCTGTTTCAGGTCTCCTTTTGGGCGCGATTTACCTAGCATACAAGTTCAAAACAAAAGAACTTGCATTTTAACTTTAAGCCACTACTATAAGGTCGCCCTAACCCCTTATATAATGGCATCGGAAGCCCTAAAAAACGACTACGACGAAGACGAAATGGAAGAAGACGCCAGTCTTCTCGGCACACAGGAATTAACGGAAATGCGGGAAAGCAACACCAGCACATGGGCCAAGCTCGACTATGCGGGCAAACAAAAACGCGCAAAAATCGCCGCGAGTCTTAAAAAATTCCAGGAAGCCACGGGAATCGATGAGAGCAAACACATTCGGGATGTAAAAAGTATGCGCAACGGTCATGAATTGCAGGAAAAAGAAGAAAAAATGAAAGCGGCTTCAAAAAAATGGTACAGGGAAAAAATTGACGGGAGCGGACTTTTTGACGCGATGCATCCGGACGAAGAAGAGTATGCGAAATTCGAGCGCGATCAGTTAATCAAAAAATTCAACGGTCTTCAACTGGCCGAAGGTGACGTGAACATGACTTCCGTGCTGTCAACCATAGACAAGGATTTACAGCCGCGAAGAGAATTCAGGAGCAAACTAAGACTTTTGAAGGAAAAGACTCCTCTTGCCTTTGAGGAATACATAGCTCTGCTCCCGACTTTGGGACTCGTTGGTTCCAAAGAAGCGCTTTTAAACACTGTGACTGAAAGAATCAAGCCTGTAATGGATATGCCGCTCGCGGTTCAGCACGCCTTTAAAGAAAGAAGAAAATCACTCGGAAAAAACAAGGACACCGCGACTTTGGTCGCCGAAGTCAAAGGTGAGTTCCAAAAAAAAGTTGACTCATACAACAAAGCGCTTGTCGCGAATAAACAATATTTCGGCGGCAACACTTTAAAAGAATTTCAGGACTGGTTTGTAAAATTGGACAATTTCGCGGAAATGGACGCGGCCGCGCAGGAACTGACAGCGCCGACGGGCCCCATCGCTAAAAGAAAAAAACTGTACGACCAAGCGCAAGCTATTATCGCCAAGGCGAAACCGGAAAATCAAGCCAAACTAAAAGAAATGGTGGGCGAATTGCGCCGCCACCAGCTAGAAAATTTCATGCAAAGTCTCGAGAATTCCGTTGAAAAAGACAATATGACGATTGCGGAATCGGGAAGCGAATTGCTGAAGGAAGTCGACGGAGTGCCGCTCTTCACTCAATTCGAAATCGCGAACGAAGGCAGAAAAATGCAAAAACTAAGCCTGAAATCACAAAGTGGTCAGGCTGAAGCTCTCAAACTTGAAGCCGAAGAAAGAGAAAAGGTCGTGCGCGACTATTTGAAACTTCCGGATAATATGCGCGACGATGAAACTTTCCTTGAAAGCAATAATGAAGACCGCACGCGAATGCTTCAAGAAGCAGGGGGGAAACGCTTAACCGGTAACGACAATCCTTTCGATCTCGCGGCGGACGAAGACAGCGGCTACGTGGATGAACTTGCCGATGCGCTTGAAGACGATGAGGGATCGAATAATATTGATAACTTCATGAATGATCTGGACTCTCAAGGCGAATTGAAATCGGCGGAACTGATAAACATAACCAGAAACAGAATCGGCTTGAGCGACCAACAAATGGGAAAATACAAAGAAGATCCAAAAGAGGCCTACCTGCGTGACACAAGAAAGTGGATAAGATTAGATGAGGGAGCCAAAAAGAAAGAGGATGTCCATACGGGAAGAGAAAAAACCAAAGTAATGTTCATGGACGAAGCAGACAATGCCTATGACAAAGGCTTCGTTTTGAATTCCGCCGGCATAGTTCGTGAAAGACAGGACGTGACCGCTCGCGAACTGCGCCACGGCGACGAAAAAGCGCTGGAAAGGGTAAAACGCGCGCGTTACGGCTTTGAAATTCAGGTACAAAAAGAAGACGGGACCGCGCAGGAACGTGAAACCGGCAAAATGCTCGATGAGCTTTCCGAAGAGCAAATGCGGGAACTGGTTGAACGCGTTGTCACAATGTTGCTGGGACAAATGAAAGTTTCCGCAGGCAAAGCCGCGACCATCAAAAATTCGGGAAAAATCAAAGACGTGATTTCCGACAGACTGATTAAAAACGAGCATTTCTCAAGCCTCCGTAAACGCAAAGAACATGCACATAATTAAAGTTTGCTGTGGCTGCAGTTGCGCCGCGAATTTCGGACTGGAGAACCTAAAAAAGGCTGAAGAAATTTTGGAGATAAAGGCGGGTGAAACAAGCTCCGACGGAAAATTCCGGCTTGAAAAAGCGGGCTGCATGAGTAATTGTGAGAATGCGCCGAACGTGATGTTTTGCAAGCCGGACGGACCGCTCTCAAGCATCATGCTGGACGGAAAAATCGAACAAAATCTAATCACGAACAGATTCGCACAAATCCTAACCGAATTGAAAAATGCTGTATGACATGATTATCGTAGGCGGCGGATGCGCCGGACTCGCGGCATCAATTTACGCTCGCCGCTACAACATGAACGTCCTCCTTCTCTCGGAGAATTTGGGCGGAACAATAACCACAACACATCTTGTTGAAAATTATCCCGGATTTACTTCCCTTTCCGGCCAGGAATTGGCGGACAACATCACAAACCACGCAAAAGCGAACAATGTCGAAATGAAACTGGGCGACCGCGTAAGTTCCATCACCAAAGAGGGAAATGTTTTTAAAATTGCTTACGGAAAAGAAACTTATGAAGCGCGTACCGCGCTTCTGGCAACCGGCACAACTTACAGAAAAATCGGTATTCCCGGAGAAAAAGAATTTTCCGGACGAGGAGTTTCATACTGCGCGACTTGCGACGCCCCGTTTTTCAAAGGCAAAAACGTCATCATGGTCGGCGGCGGAGACAGCGCGGTTAAGGAATCTCTTGTTCTGGCGAGCCACGCGAAGGAAGTAACCATAATTTACCGCGGTGAAAAACTTCGCCCCGAACCCATCAATTTGAAGCGAATGGAAGCAACGCCGAACATTAAAGTAATCTACAAAACCAATCTGACGGAAATCATCGGCGAAGCCGGCGTCACGGCGGTGAAGCTGGACACGGGCGGCGAAATGCCGACTCAAGGAGTCTTCGTGGAAATCGGACGAATTCCGCTCACGGCCATGGTTGACAATCTGGGCGTCGAGAAAAATGAAAAGGGCGAAATCAAGATAAATTTAATGAGTGAAACGAATGTTCCCGGCTTTTACGCGGCCGGCGACGTTACCGATACCGAATGGAAACAAGCCATTGTTGGAGTTGCGGAAGGTGTAAAAGCGGCGTATATGGCTTTCGAGTACATAACCAAATAGAAAATGTCAGCGAAAGTTTCAAGCAAGGCGCCGGAATTCGGCGCCGAAGCATTATTTGGAGACGAGGTGAAAAAAATCAAGCTCTCCGACTATCTCGGCAAATGGCTGGTTCTGTTTTTTTATCCTCTCGACTTCAGTTCACTCTGCCCCACCGAAATCACTTCTCTGGATATGTCCTACGACAAATTCCGCGAAATGAACACAGAAGTTCTTTCGATTTCCGTGGATAGCATTTATTCGCACCGCGCGTGGAAAAAGGAAATCGGCAACATCAAATTCGGAATGATTTCCGATATCACAAAAGAAATCAGCCGCATCTACGGCATTCTGCTTGAGGAAAAAGGCATCGCGCTCCGCGCCACATTCATTCTCGATTCGCAGGGAGTAATTCGCTCCATGCTTGTGAACGAAACCGCGATCGGCCGAAACATCGACGAAATTTTGCGCACCTTGCAAGCCTGCCAAACCGGTGAAAAATGTCCCGCGGACTGGAAACCCGGCCAAAAAACCCTTGGAAATTAAGCGCTGAAATGGGACAATGGTCCCTATGAATTCAAACATCCCCCAAGCCGAGTTCGACAAGGCGAAAGATTTAATTTTCGCCGCGCGCAACATTCTGATAATTTCACATAAAAACCCCGACGCCGACTCAATCGGCGCGAATTTAGCCTTAAAATACACGCTCGCAAGTTTGGGAAAAAACGTTCAAAGCGCCGCCGCGGATCCCGTCCCCTCAAACTGCCGCTTTCTAAAAGACTCCGACAAATTTTTGTCGGACTTCAACAGCAATGACTTTGATCTTTTCATAACCGTCGACTGCGGCGGCTACGAACTGATGAAATTCCACATTCAAAAACCCGAATTGCTGAACAGAAAAGTCCTCCAATTGATAAACATCGACCACCACCCCAGCAACGACTTTTTTGGAAACGTAAACATTGTAATGCCGGACACGCCTGCGACCTGCTTTATTTTATATCTGTTTTTCACTTACTGCGGCTGGGGACTTTCGCCCGATTCGGCTACTGCCCTGCTCCACGGACTCTACTACGACACCGGCTCTTTCATGCACTCCAACACAACCGCCGACACATACCGAATCGCCGCCCGCCTGAAAGCCAACGGCGCCGACCACGAGCGTTGCGTCCGCGAACAATTCCACACTTCCAGCGTTGAAAAATTACGACTCTGGGGTCGCGCGCTGGAACGCCTTACCCGCAACGGCAAAAACGCAATCGTCTCCGCAGTAACAGAAAGCGACTTCCGCGCCGAAAACACCGAACCCGAAGACCTTTCCGGCCTAATCAACTTCATAAATTGCGTCCCCGATTCCAAATTCACCGTCCTCCTGAACGAAGACATGAAGGGCAACATTAAAGGTTCTCTTCGCACCCTGCGCGACGACGTCGACCTCACCCGCGTAGCTGGTCTATTCGGCGGCGGCGGCCACAAAAAAGCCTCCGGCTTCAGCTTCCCGGGACGCCTGCAAGAGAAGGTTGTGTGGGAAGTGAAATAGTGCAGTCAAAACTATTTAATTGACACTAGGAAAATAGTTTGAGAAAATAGTGATAGAAAAAGCTTACGGCCCGTAGTCTATGAACTACACTAGCGGGAGCTTTTTCGTTTATTAATAGGAAACACAGACATAAACCATTTTTGTCCTGATTTCTTTGATTCTTTGACCTGAACAACAAATACCTCACCAATGGAAGTGATTCCTCCAAATCTATACAAAATTTCCGAGTGATTATTTAGATTTATTACGATTTCTGGACGACATTTACTTTTTTTAAGTAACTCAATCGCAACATTTAAAAACTTCAAACGACGTTCCCTTTCCCATACGTTCTTTTCATGTAAATGTCGCCAAAATAGTTCTAGAAAAATCTTTTCATTCCCAAAGTATTTTGACCTTATATAAGGTCTTCTCTTCTTATTTGATCTAATTCCTTCATAAAAATTTTCGGCCGTTTTATAGATTTCGTGATAATCTGTTCCGGGAAGCTTCGATAATTTTGTTTGATATAATTCCATTTAAGAAGACTATCAAATAATTTTTAGAAAATCCTGAATTATTCCTGAATTTTTTATGTCAAGCTGGCCAGATCATACCAAGATTTCAAAATGTCTTTACAATTTACATTATCTGCAATTATTGCAACCGCACGTTTTATCGTTTTTGATACCCACAGCTTTTAACTTGTCTTCAACTTTTGCTAAATTGCCCTTATCCCACTAATTATGATATACATGAAACATGAATTGCAATTCCTGCTCAAACGAATTCACAATTGCACCGGAAGACCGAGAATTTTATGAAAGAATAAAAGTCCCTGAACCGCGAAACTGCCCGAAATGCCGCCTGATCAGAAGACTAAACGAAAGAAATGCGAAAAATCTTTACCTGCGTAAATGCGATTTCTCCGGGAAACCAATGATTTCCCAATATTCGGCTTCCGTCCCTTTTCCCGTATACGACCAAAAAGTTTGGTGGAGCGACGACTGGGATGCCCTGACTTACGGTGTGGATTTTGACTTCAGTCGCCCTTTCTTTGAACAATTCGAAAAACTCCGGAACCGCGTCCCCCAGATGTCCCTTTTTGTAATCAGCGGCACGCTGGAAAACAGCGATTACACAAATTGCACCGGATACTTGAAAAATTGTTATCTGGTGGGAGAAGCCGACTACAACGAAGATAGTTATTTCTCAAATAGACTTTTCCACAATAAAAACCTAATCGACTGTTCAACGGTGCACGATTCCGAACTTTGCTACGAATGTATCGATTGTTCGACCTGCCAAAGACTTAAATTTTCCCAAGAATGTAACAATTGTCACGACAGTTGGTTCCTAAACAATTGCAACTCATGCAGTGATTGCATCGCATGCATTAATCAAAGACAAAAAAAATACATGATTTTCAATAAACAATATTCAAAAGAAGAATACGAAAAAATTAAGAATTCTTTCGATGTGGAAAAAATAATGGACTTTTTCAAAACACAACCGCATCTCAACCTGCATGAAGAACAAAATCAAAATTCTTTTGGAGATCATCTCTACAACTCAAAAAATGCCCGATATTGTTTTGACTGTGACGGACTGGAAGACTCCAGCTACTGCACTCGCTTAGTCGGCCCGGTAAAAGATTGCATGGATTACACCTCATGGGGAAGCAAGGCCGAATTGGTTTATCAATGCGCATCATGCGGAGACAACGCCTACAATTTGAAATTTTGCAGCAACTGCACCACCAACAATTCGAATATGGAATATTGTTATCAATGCACCGGTTGCGATGAATTATTCGCTTGTACAGGTTTAAAACGAAAAAAATTCTGCATTTTTAATAAACAATATTCCGAATCGGACTACCGAGCCCTGAAAGAGAAAATCATTGAGCACATGAAAAAAACCGGTGAGTATGGGGAATTCTTCCCAATTAGTTTCTCACCACACGCCTACAATGACACCATTGCGATGGACGAGTTTCCGATAGACAAAGAAAATGCCATCTCAAAAGGTTATAAATGGCATGATCCGGAGACGCGCGAAAGCATAGCCCCCACTCCCGAAGTTCCTCTTTGCGAAAGCTGTAAACTGAATTTTAAACTGATGCCTCAGGAACTGGCATTCTATAAAGAAAATGGAATCCAAATTCCAACAAATTGCCCTCTTTGCCGACACAAAGCCCGCCAAAGAAAACGAAGCTCTGTAAACTTGCGTGAAGTAGCTTGTACAAAATGCGGCAAATCAATCATGACGGGAATTCCAAAAGAGCAAAGCGAAAACATTTACTGCAAAGAGTGTTATCTGAGCGAAGTTTACTGATTGCTCACTGTTCACGGCCGACTAGTTGTGCTAACGTAACCCCTCATAAATTAAAATATATGGAAAAAGATATTCTGGCTGAACATTTTTCACCACAGGAAATTACGAACTTGGTTGCATTAATAAAAACCCAAGTCACGGCTGAATTGTTGGGGACGGGCTCATATGCTCACCTTGGAAATCCATATTCGAGTGGCTTAAAAATGTGGGTGAAAAATAATTTAGACTTTCCTGATAAAGAACAAAAGAAAAGAGCAATCGCACTTGCGACAAAACTGGACGCCATTCCCGACCCGGACAAAGTGATTCATCAAGCATTGTTACGCAAAACACGTGGGGAGTGAACACTCAACTGTACATTTCACCATTACCCCCACCTGTTAAAATCTCTGCACGTGCAGAAACGTATTGTTAACTGTACAGTTCGCGTGTTACAATCCAGTCCCATGTTCAAACCTGAATACAACAGTATCGTAATCGGCGTCACGGAATTCCGCATAAAAATTCCGGAAATCTTGAAACATCTGCAAAAAAATCACAAAATCATCCTGATGAAACGCGGCTACCCGGTCGCGGTCATTCAAGGCTACAAAGACTTCAAAGACAGAGAAGATTTTCTTAAGATGCTTTAAACTAATTGCTAAAACAGAACATTAAATATAAATTTGAAACAATGTCCTACAAAGAGTGTAAAATATGTGGCAATGACAAGAAAACTACAAAGTGT
>CAYIRB010000021.1:0-15084 GCA_964365765.1 uncultured Candidatus Peribacteria bacterium | reverse complement strand
GCAGGATTTGCCTAATTTGCGGCCGGCGTCAAACTTCGGACTGGCGATGGAAATCGTACGCAAGGGAGGGCTTGTTATTTCGGAGCACGGGCAGGCTTTGCCTGTGTTGAAGTATGAGTATTTGAATCGAAACAGAATTATTTCCGGCATTTCGGAAGGGGTTTTGGTTGTTGAAGCCGCCATGCGTTCCGGCGCGTTAAACACGGCGCGGCACGCATTGGATCAAGGACGCGATGTGATGGGAATTCCCGGAAGGATCACGGACGAATGCAGTAAAGGCGTGAATGAAATGCTGAAAAAGGGCGCGCATGTCATTTGTGGCGCGCGGGACGTGGCGGCGGTTTTGAAAGTTGATTGGGATCGTGAAAAAAAGATTCGGCTGAAAGGTTTGTTGCAAGAAGTTTTTTCGTATTTGCAAAAAAATCCGCGCAAGGCTTCCGAATTGTGCGAAGTGTTCGAGCCTGCAAAACTTTACGCCGCCTTGACCGAGTTGGAATCGGGTGGATTTATAAAAGTGTCGGGTTCGGGTTTGTTTTCGGTTACTCGTTCCACTTCTTGAATGGTTGTTATGCCGCGCAGGACTTTCAAAATTCCATCTTCGTTCATTGTGAGCATGCCTTTCGCACGGACGTGTTTGAAGAGTTCGGACGCGGAAGCTTCGGCAAGAATCAGTTCTTTAAGTTCGTCGTCGTTTATGAACATTTCGGCGATGCAGGTTTGACCCAAATAACCC
The DNA here is from genome assembly GCA_964365765.1 of uncultured Candidatus Peribacteria bacterium. Classification (GTDB taxonomy): domain Bacteria; phylum Patescibacteriota; class Gracilibacteria; order UBA1369; family 2-02-FULL-48-14; genus CALRGE01. Next base: position 14,351 of record CAYIRB010000021.1, on the reverse strand, counting down.
GTGTTGCTGCATTTGTCGCAACCCGGCGCGTGCGGTAAAGTCGCGGGAATCGCAACTTTCAATTCCGGGGAAACTTTTATAATTTCGGCGATTGCGACTTCAAGGACTTTTCTTTCGGCTTCGGTTACGGGCTTTTGTTCGACGCAGAAAGAACAGACTTTTCGAACAAGGCGTTGCGCGATTACCCTGTTTAAAGCCGGCGCTATCATGAATGGTTTCAGGCCGATGTTCAAAAGACGCGGAACGGTTTCGACGGCGCTGTTCGTATGCAACGTTGAAAGCATTATGTGACCGGTAAGCGAGGCTTGCGCGGCGGTTTCCGCGGTTTCAAGGTCGCGTATTTCACCGATCATAACGATGTCGGGGTCCTGGCGGAGAATCGCGCGGAGGCCCGCGCCGAAGGTGTAGCCACGTTTTTCATTTATCTGACTTTGCGTGATATTCGGGAGGTGATATTCGATCGGGTCTTCGAGGGTAATTATTTTATTTTCGGGCGAATTGAATTTGTCGAGCAAGGAATAAAGCGTGGTCGTTTTACCGGAACCCGTGGGTCCCGTGACAAGAATCATTCCGTTTGGAATTCCAAGCGAGTCGTTCAGAATTTTCAGATTGCGTTCCTCAAAGCCCATCTCTTCAAAATGAAGACTTTTCTTCGCGGAGTCTAGAAGTCGGCAAACAAAACTTTCGCCGTATTCGGTCGGAATGGAAGAAACACGTACATCGATTTTGCGCTGATTTATTTTGAAAAAGTAACGTCCGTCTTGCGGAACATTTGTAACGTTCAGGCGCATTCCGGATTTGTATTTCAATTGGTTGGAAAGATAGCCGTATGTGTTCATGTCGAGTTCGAGAACTTGCTGAAGAACTCCGTCTATTCGAAATCGAACCACTACACGCTTTTCTTCAGGTTGATAGTGGATGTCGGAAGCGCCGGTTTTTATTGCTCCGACGTTTATGAAGTTGAGCGCTTCTTCTGAAGTTACGTTTTGGATTTTGTCATGGAGGGCGCTCAGACTTTCTATTTCCTTTTGGTAACTTTCAATCGCCGATTCTTCGATTATGTTCTCGGTCGTAATGGGAGCTATAATTTGTTGATTGTCGTAAGCGTTAAGCGCGTTTTCCATACCGACTTGGGACGCCAAATTCACGTTGATCGCGTAACCATCGGCCTTGAGTTTTTTTATTATGTCCAGAACTTCCGGACTTGTGGGATGAACCAAAGCGAGGCGAATTTTTTTGCCGACTTTGAAGAATGGAATCACAAAGCCTTTTCTGGCTTCCGCGGCATCCAATACTTTCAGATGGTCGGGGTTGATATGAATTTTTTCGATATCGATGTAATTCATCCCCATTTGTTGGGCGCGTTCTTGAGCGGCCCGTTCTTCAAAATCACGATTGATCGAAGTCAGCGGAGATTCGCCGGTTGAAGCGGCCATCTGCACATGTGAATCCGTCTTGATTTGACTGGTTACAAAGTCTTTGTCCGCCATAAGATAAATTTATCCAGTAATTATACCAGATTCAGACCCTAAATGCCAGACCTTTACAGGATGTTTTCGGAGCTGTAATTGACCTCCGCGGTTTTGACAACGCTGGATATCGCGTCCAGATAGCCGAAGCTTTCAAAAATGAGCTGTATCATGCCCGGGACGGCGTTTGATTTAAGTTTCGCGTAAAGTTCGATTCTCACGTCTTCGCTGTCGGCCGAGACTTGCAGGTTCAAGCCGTTAAAACGCGGCGCGTTCGCGCTCCACTTTATCTTTGAGTAGGCTGTAAGGTCTTTCGGTTGATATTTATTCGACGGAAATTTCAAATATAAATAGTCCACGTATTGCGCGGTTATGGCGTTATTTTTCAAGTTCACTTGTATATTGTTCAGCTTGATGTCGGTGTCGGATTTAAGTTTGAAGCGCGCCAAAAGCACGGAGTCGTCCGGTCCGGGTTGCGTGGATGCGTTGGAATCTTCGCTTATTTCAAAAGTGATGTCGGAGCTTTTGAAAATCTTATCAATGTTGCCCTGTAAAATCGGATTTCCGCTGTAGTAAGTCGCGGCTCCCGCGATGAAGAGGACCAAAATTATCGCGTATATAATGTATGAGCTTGATTTGCGCATAGCCACAATTTACACGGTAATCACGGGATTTTACAATTGAATTTATTTAGACTTCTTGACTGCGTCCACAATTTGAGCCGCTTCTTCCTCCGTTATACCTTCAACGGACATAAAGTCCTTCTTGCTAAGTCCCTTCAACTGTTCAAGTTGTTCAAGATTTACCGCGGAAAGTTTTGCGACAATTTCTTCGGGAAGTCCGAGGTTGGTAACCATTATTATTTCAGCTTTCGCCGGCACGGCCGGTTTTTGCACGGGACCGGTTTTGACAACCGTGACCGGCGCGTCAACAGAATCCATGATATCGATTTCCCAACCCGTCAAAATTGAAGCGAGGCGAACGTTTTGTCCTCCCTTGCCGATGGCGAGAGCTCGCTGATCCTGATTCACGTAGACTTTGGCGCGTCTTTCGGTGTCATTAACTTCGATACCGGAAATCTTCGCGGGTTTTAAAGATTCGACGATGAATTCTTTCGGGTTCGCGCTCCAAGGAATGATGTCTATTCTTTCGCCGGAAAGTTCTTGCGTGACGCTTTGAACGCGCACTCCGTTTTGGCCCACGCAAGCTCCAATCGGGTCAACTTGTTCGTCTTTCGAACTAACGGCGACTTTGCAACGAACTCCGGGTTCACGAGCCACGCCTTTGATTTCAACCGTTCCGGCCTTTACTTCCGGAATTTCGAGTTCCATAAGTTTTCCAACCAGCTTTGGGTGTGTTCTCGAAATCAAAAGTTGCGGGCCTTTCGTGGTTTTAATCACTTTGTCCAAATACAATTTGATTCTTTGTCCGCCGTAATAACGTTCGGTCGGGATTTGTTCATTCGCGGGAAGAAGCGCCGTCACTCCTCCAAGTTCAAGATAAACACTGTTTTGTTCGACTCGGTGAACGAGCGCGTTGACGAGTTCGTTTTCACGATCTTTGAAAAGTTCGTACATTGTGTCGCGTTCCGCTTCTTGAATTCTCTGAATAATCACCTGTTTCGCCGACTGGGCCGCGATTCGTCCGTAAGAAAGGGGCGTTACATCCATTCGAACTTCTTCACCGACTTTGATACTTTTGTTGAGTTTTTTCGCGTCTTCAAGAGAGATTTGCCCGTCCGCATCTTCGACTTTATCCACCACTTGTCTGACCAAAAACAGAGATACGCTTTCGGATTTCGGATCGATGACAACGTCGATATTTTGTTCTTTGTTGCCGTAATCCTTCCTGTAAGCTGTGCGCAAAGCCGCTTTTACGATATCAATTATGACTTCCTCGGGAAGTTTTTTTTCGTCGCAGAGTTGTTTTACCGCGGAGTAGAAATGGTCGAACATTTTATTGTGTTTAAGAAGCTCAGCATTTTAATAATGCTGTATTTATGTGCCGATTGTAGCTTGAAAGAGCTTTATCCGCAAGCGTATAGTGCGAATATGGAATCATCGCATGAGAATGAGGCGTCGTTTTTTGAGGCGGAAAGGGTGACCGCCCTGCCGAAGTATTATCCGATTTTCTGTATTGATGGGGACAAATGTGAAGTGCGAGGCGCTCAAATCGTCAGCCGCCGTGACATGACTGAGGATTGTGTGTATGACGAGTCGGAGAGATGTGTAATGGTCAGACTGGCAGGGCATGGTGTGGGTTTGGATAAGTGTCAGGATTACGGATGTCTCAGTATAGGCGAAGGAATTAAAAAAGCGGTCGTGGCCGACGGGGTAAGTTGCGCCGTCGCATCACAAAGCGTGGCGAATCTTGTCACTCATAAAACGATTGACGCCTTGCAGAGACTGGGAGGCAAAAGTATCGATGAACAAACAATGCGCGGTATTTTGAGTGAAGTACATTTGGATGTGGCGGTTAAATTTGATTTACGGATTTTGCAACTGCTGTTCACAAATGTTTAAATTCAACTTTTTGGGGGCAACCCCGCCGCTAAAGCGGCGCGCGAACATGCTTACGGATCGAGCACCTTGAGTTTTATGGTCGTAAACGGCGGAAATGCCGATATAGGAATGTTCGGATCAGGGGCCTATATAATTTTCAGGGAAGGCAGAGCGATGAAAAGCTACGCGTCCAAAGAAAAATGTCCTGCGCAGGTTACACCGAACATGAGTCTCGAACTTGAAAAAATGAGATTATTTCATGAAAGTGTCATGCCGGACGACGTGCTGGTTTTGATAAGCGATGGCCTTTTGGGTCGCGGGCAAGTTGAGAACGCGGAGGAGTTTATTCAAATGGTTGGCAAAATAATGGATACGGGTGAGACACTGTATGAATCCTTGTACCATGCGTTTCTGAAGTTCCCTTCGGGGGATGATAAGACTATGGCAATTCTGATCGCCTGAGGACTTTATAGATTGTTTCCGGTGAAAAGCCTCGGCCGGCAAGGTATCTCGCTTGTTTTTCGAAGCGTTTTTCTTTGGGAATTTTGGAGATTTTCGAGGCGATTTTGCCGAGGGACGCGGCGGCGATGTCCAGTTCGGAAATGCCTGTGGCCGACCAAAGCTTTTTTGTGTCTTCCAAAGGAATACCTTTGTTTTGAAGTTTATGCGCGACTTTGAAAAGGCCCTCGTGACGAAAAGTTTGAGCAGTCTCGATTTGGCGGCGCACAAAAGCCTCATCATCTATAAGTTTTAATTCGATCAGGCGATTTAAAACCTGTTCTTCGAGCTCGTTAGTAAGCACGCTCCGCTTACGCTCCGCGTGTGTACGTAATTTTTGTCTAAGCTCCGTGGAAGTATGCGCCCGCATTGCCAGGACGCGTAGCGCATACTCCATGAGATTTCGATACATGCTATCGCTCATATTACTGTAAAGATTTCACTTTTTCTCGGACCAATTTATCAAGTTCGTTCGCCATTTTCTTATTTTCTTTCAGAAATAACTTGCTGTTTTCACGGCCCTGGCCGAGTTTTACCTCACCATAGCTGTAGAAAGCGCCTGCCTTTCGTATAAATTCGTATTTTGTCGCGAGATCAAGAATATCGCCCTCTTTGGAAATTCCTTCATTGAAGAGGATATCGAATTCGGCTGTTTTGAAGGGAGGCGCGACTTTGTTTTTGACAACTTTAACGCGAACTCTGTTACCGACAGAGGACTTTTCCGCGGACGTGCTGTCTTCAATGCCGCCGATTCTTCGGATTTCCATTCGAACGGAGGAGTAAAATTTGAGAGCCTGTCCACCGGTTGTTGTTTCCGGATTGCCGAACATCACGCCGATTTTCATGCGGAGCTGATTCAAGAAAATCACCGTGCAGTGCGATTTGCTGATCGCGGCGGTAAGTTTTCGAAGAGCTTGACTCATCAAACGCGCCTGAAGACCCATTTGCGGGTCACCCATGTCGCCTTCTATTTCCGCTCTCGGCACGAGCGCCGCGACGGAGTCGATGACAATAATATCAACGGCGTTTGAACGAATCAGAGTTTCGGTAATTTCGAGAGCCTGTTCGCCGGTGTCGGGTTGCGAAAGCAGAAGATTGTCTATGTCGACACCTATTCTTTTCGCGTAAGCGGGATCGAGCGCGTGCTCCGCGTCAATGAAAGCGGCTTGTCCGCCCGCTCTTTGCACCTCGGAAATTATATGAAGCGTAAGAGTCGTTTTACCGGAACTTTCCGGACCGTAAATTTCAACGATTCGGCCTTTTGGCACTCCTCCGCCAAGCGCGAGATCGAGCGAAAGCGAACCGCTTGATACGGTTTCTATGTCCATGTGCTTGGATTCGCCAAGCCGCATAATCGAACCGAGGCCGAAGTTTTTTTCAACTTGCGCCATGGCAAGCTCGATGGCCTTTTTCTTCTCTTCGTTAAGCGGAGAAGCTTTCGCTTTTGTTTCTTTTGCGTCTGTCATGTGATGTGGATAAGAATAAATGTGATGTGACCTTATGTTAGGTGAGCGCGCGCTCACCGTCAATACGTATTTGCTAAATCACGCTTTACATATAAAGGATTTTAGTGCGGAAGTCCTGAATTTTTCCTGAATTTTTGGTAAAAGACTTGCGGATTTGAAAAAATATTACGCGTTCGCTAATCCACAAATTCACTTTCCACAAATGCGCGCCAATATGCCATGTCAATTTCTTCAATGCCCATATCTGTTCCGTCCAAAGCTGCCATGACCTGCGCGTGCGAGGCGAAGAGTCCATTTCTCAAAGGATCCGCGAGTGGTTGAAAATCAATATTCTCCAATCTTAGCCGCAGATTTTCCACCGTATCAAGATCGCGCTCAAGGCCGATTTGATGCGGAGACTGCAACAATTGTTTTCTTTCGTAGTGTTCTCTCACCATATTTATTATTGTTAAGCATTAAAAATAAGCTGCGCGTGGTGGTTGGCGAAAATATTCGTGGCAAGAACTTGTTCGATTTCCGCGGCGTTCTCAACCTGCCAAAAAGTTCCTTGCGAAATATTGAGTATTTTTTCCTTGCCCAAATGTTTTTGGAGTTTGGCGGTTTTGGAGGCGCCGGAGCCGTCTTCCATGTCGCGGACAAGAAAGTATTTCGCGTCCCGAATTTTTGAGATGGAGGCGGATGCGATTTCTTTATTCGAATTCCAGAGTTCGCCGGATTTGGAGAGTTCCGTGAAGATGGCTTCATCGGTGGAATTGTGTGCAATTTCATAATGAATCCAACGTTTTAATCGCAAGTTGAAACCTTTGTGATTGAGCGCGTTTTGAATTGTTTGAGCTTCGTTGTCGGTGATTATCAGTTCGACGAATATTTGGAGCGATGTGTTTGCGTAATTTTGTAGAGCGGGTCTGTTGTCGGTGAATTCAAGCGGATGTCTTGAACCTTGGATTTGCATTCCTTCGAGATATTTGCGCATTGAAGAGAATACTTTCGGCATCGGAATTGTAAATGCGCGCTCCGGATGAGGCATTATGGCCATGACGGTGCCGGCCGGATTGCAAATTGCGGCGGCGTTATCCATGGCGCCGTTCGGATTTGTCGGGAAATTAGAATCGACTACGCCGATCTGGTCGCAATAACGGAAAACGATTTGAGAATTTTCACGCAGTTTCTCGAATAAAGTCGGGATTGTTGTGGTAAAGCGGCCTTCGCCGTGGGCGACGGGCACGCGCTCCGGCGCGCTATCGGGCCCGTAGTCCAAAGTGAAGGCGGTGCGGGCGGGCGCTTCGCACTTTATATATACGTCTTCATTATAAAAGCCGGTACCGAGAAGTTCTCCGTCGCGTACGCGCTTGTTGCGCGCGAGGCACATTAAAAGGTCACCTTTGATGCCGCCCGGTATGAGGCCCGTTTCCACAAGGACTTGAGCACCGTTGCAAATTCCAAGGATGGGTTTACCTTTGGCGGCTTGGATTCGAATTTCTTCCATTATCGGATCCATTGAAGCGATCAAACCGGCGCGGCCGCGGTCTTCGTAAGCGAAGCCGCCGCACAGAACGAAGCCGTCAAAAGAGTCAAGTTCTTTCGGGTCTTGATTCCACCTGAAAAAACGGCCGTCAAGCTGCGCTTCGCGCAGTGCACGGCGCGTTTCGTATTCTGAGTTTGTTCCCGGAAATTCTATGACGGCGATTTTTTTCATATTCCGATTATTTTATTTAGAATATTTTGCGCGGGAGAGTCGTATTCCTTCAGAGCGGTGATGTGCAGATATTCGCCGCCGACTTTGCTTTTATACTCAACGTATTCTTTGTCGTTTTCTACGTAACGCGAAATTTCATAAATAATGCCGTTGAAATTCGCTTCTTTATAATACTTCGCGCCTTCGCGTTCGATTTTGCCGAAGTTATCCGTGAAGAGAACTTCGAGATAAATTCCGCCGGACATCGGATCGGAAGTATCGTTCGGCGCCCAAGTTTCATTGTCCAAAGAATCGCCGTCGTCGGGAAGAAATTCAAGATGTTTACCGGCCGCGTTTTCATAGAAAAACCAGTCCATTCCGGCGGGGCGTTTGAAAGTGTAATTTTGCCAAGTGAGTGTCGGGAATTCCGGTGGAAGTGAATTTTCAGTTTCATTAACAGGGTTGCCCGCGCAGGAAGTGAGAATGAGTATCGATAACAGCACGGCGGGCGGCATTAGTTTTGAAAGATTTTTCATGAGTTCATGGTGTTACGGAGTCCGTTCAGCCATAGCGAACGCAGTTCGCTCATTTCGGCTTTGATGATTGTTTGGCCGTTTTCGGTAATTTCAATTGTGTCTTCTTCCGTTGTCGCGCCAAGTTCGAAAATTCGCAAATCGAGTTTTTGAGCCGCGGATTTTATCGCGGTTTCGTCGGCGACTTCGATTACGAAACCTCCGGTTTCGCCGAAGAGTTTTTTGTCTACACGGAGCGGAGCGGAGTGCTGTCCCACTTTACCGATTTCCACTTTTACTCCGAGTTTACCTTTGCCCCGACCGCCGAAGCACATTTCCGCGAGACAAACCGCGAGGCCGCCGTCGGAAATGTCATGCGCGGAAAGAATTGTTCCCTTGTTTATTTCCTCCGTGACAAGTTTAAGTTCTTTGCGGAGTTCCTTGAAATCCGGTTTTGGGACATTCGCGCCGAGATGCCCGTTTATTGCGTAATATTCGCTTCCGCCGAGTTCGTCTTTTCTTTCCCCCAAAAGGAATAACTTCGTGCCGGGTTTTTTTATTTGAAAGGTTATTGCTTTGCGAGAATCTTCGATTCTGCCGAGCATTCCGATTACGGGCGAAGGCGCCACACTCCCGTTTTTCGACTCGTTATAAAGTGAAACGTTTCCGGAAATAATCGCGAGTGGCCCTTCAAAATCCAGGTGGCCCGCGCCTTCGAGCGCGTCTTTGATCCCGCGAATTCCTTCAACCAATTCCCACATTTGCTCGGGTTTTTCCGGATTTCCGTAGTTCAAACAATCGGTTGCCGCCCAAGGAGTCGCGCCCACGGCCGCAACGTTTCGCATTGACTCGACGACTGCGTTCACAGCGCACCAATAAGGAGAGATTTTCCCGTAGCGCGGAGTCGCGTCCACCGAAAGCGCCGCGCCGATATTGTGAAGCTCGGGAACGGCGTCACGGTTTTTAAAAGGCGCAATCACGCCCGCGTCGGCCATTCCGCTTTGCAGTATCGCCTGGCCTTGAACGACTTTGTCATAACCTTCAAAAACCGGCAAACGGCTGGAAATATTTTCACTCGCGAGAAGTTTTTTTAGAGAATCAAGAAGGTTTGGTTGTTCAAAATCGGGCTCATGGAATTCCACTTTAGGCGCGCTATACGCGCGCTGATACTGCAGTCCGCGCGTCACGTCCGCAGGTTTTGCGTCCACCAAAATTTGATCACCGAAACGAAGAGTGTAGTTTCCTTTTTTAACCTTTCCAACGAGCGAAGCGCGCGCCCCCACTGAAACATTCGGCAAGTCCCATTCTTTATTATAGTGGTCCAAAATCATTTGCGTCAGCGACGGGTCGCACATCCAACAAAGACGCTCTTGAGTCTCGGCACATGCCAACACGGAGGGATGTAAATTTTTCATCGCGCTGTGAACTTTTGAAATATCCACATCCGCGCCGAATCCGCCCGCTTCAACCAATTCCACGGTCGCGCAAACGTTTCCGCCCGCGCCCATGTCTTTAAAAGCGACTTTGTCCATGTTTCCGGATTTTTGCAGTTTCGCGAAAAGGTTATAAGTGCTTTCAAGTATGTGGCATTCAAGGAAAGGATTCGGTTCCTGAACGGCGCCTTTGTTCGCTTCTTTATCTTTTTCGTCGAGGCCGAGCGAAGCGAAGGCCGCCCCTCCCATTCCGGAATTGTCCGTCGGTTTTCCGATTATAATTATGTCGTAGCCCTCCGCGTAGGGCGGAACTCTCGAATGGATAATTTCGTCTTCGCGCACTTCGCCCAAACACAAAACATTCACAAGACAGTTGTCGTTGAAAGACTCGTCAAAATAAACATCGCCCGCGATATTCGGGACCCCGAGAGGATTCCCGTACCCTGCAATTCCGGCAATTACGTCATTGGCGATCAGGCGGGATAGCACCCTATCGGGTGTCCCAAATCTTAAGGGGTCAGCGGTCGCGATTACCTTTCCGCCCATGCAAACCACGTCACGCACAATTCCGCCCACTCCGGTCGCGGCGCCTTCATATGGCACAACTTGCGAAGGGTGGTTGTGCGACTCATGAGCCATAATCACTCCGTATTTCCTGCCTTGTTTATCGGTCGCGAATTCCGCGATTCCCGCGTCTTCACCCACTCCCAGCATCACATTTGGCGCTGAAACGGGAAGCATTTTCAAAAAAGGCCGGCTGGAACGGTAAGAGCAATGTTCGCTTCCTTGAATCCCCCAAACAATCAATTCCGTGAGCGTGGGTGCTCGGCCCAAAATCACCTCGACTTTTTTTGCTTCTTCAACGGTGAGTCCGATTTTATTTTTTTTCAAAAACTCCAAAACGCGGCCGTCATCCATTCGGGACAAAGCGACGGTTTCCGTTAACTGTTGCATAAATTACTTCTAATTCACCTGCATAATAGAGTTTTTAAACTTTTTGTAAATAGGAGGATTAGTAGCTCGACTCTTTTTCGTCGCGAACAATCTGGCCGTCGCGAAGTTCCACGACCCGTTTGCGCAGACGGTTCACCAAATGTTTGTTGTGCGTGGCGAAAACCACCGTGACGCCCTCTATGTTCAGTTTTTCAAAAATATTAACTATTTCGTTCGCCGTGTCGGGGTCAAGATTACCGGTGGGTTCGTCCGCGATTATCAGGCGCGGCTCGTGAATAAGCGCGCGCGCGATGGCGACGCGCTGTTTTTCACCGCCCGAGAGCATATAAGGGAAATGGTGCCGCGCCGTGGACAGCCCGACTTGGTCCAGAACTTCAGGAACCCGTTTTTCAATTTGAGCGTCGCTGTACCCGCAAACTTCCATCGCGAAGGCGATGTTTTCATAAGCGGTCTTGTTCGGCAGAAGTTTGTAGTCCTGAAAAACTATGCCGATTTTCCGCCTGTACTCTTGAAGCGCCAAACGGTTGAATTTCGTGATGTTGTAGCCGTCCACAAAAATTTCACCCTCGGTGAGTCTGACGGCTCCGATAAGCGCATGGACGATTGTGGTTTTGCCGGCTCCGGAATGTCCTATCAAAGAAACCCATTCCCCGCCGTTTATTTGCAGATTTATGTCGTTTATTACAACATGATTCCCGAATTTTTTGCTTGCGTTTCTAAACTCGATCATGCGTCTAGTGTATAATGCGGCCATGAGATTTTCCATGGGATTATTAGCGGTCTTTCTAGTGTTCACTCTGTTCGCGAGCGGCGCGGCCGCTGTGGTGGACGTCGATTTAACAGAACTGCAAAGCTCCGTTTCAATCATTTTTCCAGATAAAAACACCATTCCCCAGCCAACAGGTTACGACAAATTCGAACTTCAGTCCAAGGCCGGCATGGACGGCGGCGTGTACGCGATTTATGAGGCAAAGCTTGCCGGCAACGCGGCGATTCGGGATGAACTGCCCAGGATGAAACTTTCAGCTTTTGTGTATGCAAGCCAGAGTGCGGCGGAAAGCGCGTTTAAAAGCATTTCGAACTACGGCGCGTTTTACAGCGGACGGAAAAATATAATTTCACAAGATGACAGGACGATTTTCTACGCGAGCGTTCCCGGAAGCGGCGTGGATATTTTTGGCGGCATAGTGACCGAAGATAACTCTCTGCACATGTTGCACCTTAACGGGAATATGCTGTTTCACGCCAGTCTCTACAGAAACAGCGGAGAATATTATCGCCCGAATATCGAGGCGTTCACGACTTTGGTGAACGACAGCGCGCAAATTAAGGAAATCTTCACGAAGAGCATGGATTTTATGAAATTGAGTTTGGGAGTTTTGTATCAGCCGAGCATAAGCGCGTACTCGGCGATCAGTGAAAAAAGTTCCTTGAATTTGAATGATTTATTTTCCATTCCCAAACACGGATCCATAAACTTCGACATCTACATAAACGATCCGGCATCGGCGGTCGGAACCGTACTGGATTCGTCCGGAATTTCCGCGGCGGAGGCGGGCGATTTATATTTGTACGTTAATGAAACCGGTAATTTGGTGGCCGGAATTTACGCGCCGGATTTTGACTCGAACTGCGGCAATTCGGCCGGTTGGTACAAGATTACGAGCTCCAAACCCTTGAATTTTTATGAATGGAACGCGGTCTCATTGCATTACGGCGTACGCGGATTTTGGATTTCGATAAACAATACGGTCTTGGCTTCCTGCGACGTTTCCCAGCCCCGATCAAACCGGAACATGTATTTCGGGGATTTTCCCGACGATACGATTTATGAATCCATGAGCGGTTATTTGAACAACCTGAAAATGCTTTACGACGAGACCGACTCGGGCGCGCTGTGGGACGATGTGCTCAAAAATCAACTGTATTCGGACTTGTCCAACAGCGATCCGGACGTCGATGTATTTCAATATCTGCAAGAGCAAGGAATACTTTTGGGGAGCGAGGGGTATGTGCGGCCCGAATCAAATTTGAACCGCGCTGAAATGGTTAAAGTTTTGCTCAAGGCTTACGGCTACTCGCCCGAAGATGGAACTTATCCATTTTGGGACGTGGACAAAAACGCGTGGTATTCAAAATACTTGGCCACCGCCTATGAAATCGGAATAATCGAAGGCCATTCCGATGGAAGATTTTTACCCGGTCATGAAATTAACCGCGCCGAATTTTACACCATGCTTTTCAGAATTGACGGGAAAAAAAAGATCGCTTACGACATGCAGTTTTCCGATGTGGGCGAGAACGATTGGTATTTGACCGCCGCCGCGTTCGCGGCGGCGCGGAGTTTGCTTGATGCCGCCACTTTTGACGCGTCCATGTTGGTAAGCAGGCGCGAAGCCGCCCGCGCAATTTACGCCCTGATAAAATGAGCAAAATTCCCGAACTGCAAAAGCTGATTACGAAGTTTCTCGAGCATGTGGAAATTTCAAAAAACCAGTCGCGAAAAACCGTTGAAAATTACCATCATTACCTTCAGCGTTTTGTCGATTTTATCGGTGACAAAGCGCCCGTGGAATTGGACGCGGACGACATTCATCAATTTCAGATTTTTTTGAACCGCTACAAAGATTTGCGCGACAGAAATCTCAGTCCGAAAACACAAAATTACCATCTGATCGCGTTGCGCGCGTTTCTGAAATTTTTGGTGAAACAAGATATTCCGACGATGGCGCCGGAGAAAATCGAGCTTAAAAAAATCGGCGAGAGAATCGTGGATTTTTTGACGCGCGGCGAAGTTGAAAGACTGTTTGAGGCCGTGGACATTTCCAGTCGCACCGGTTTGCGCGATCGCGCGATTTTGGAAACTTTTTATTCCACCGGACTCCGCGTGAGCGAATTGGTTTCTTTGAACCGTTCGCAAGTTGATTTGGAACGGCGGGAATTCACAATTCGAGGAAAAGGCCAAAAGCCCCGAATCGTGTTTTTATCCGAAAGATGCGTTCACTGGATCAAGTTGTATCTTACCGAGCGCGCCGATAATTGGGAGCCGCTTTTTGTCAGTTTCGGGCGAACTCGCGATTCGGACGAGTTGGATTTAGGTAACCGAAACAATGCCGCTCCGGCTTCCGCCTCCGCGCTCGGCGAAAAAAGACGGCTTACGGCTTACACTATTCAAGAGACGGTCAGGCGTACGGCGCGAATGGCCGGAATCGGCAAAAAGGTGACGCCGCATGTGATCCGCCATTCTTTCGCCACGGATTTATTACACAACGGCGCCGACATTCGCGCCGTGCAGGAAATGCTGGGACACGCCTCCATCACAACCACTCAAATTTACACCCATTCCACGAACGCAAGGTTGCGTGAAGTGCATGAGAGATTTCATAAATAGTTAATGCCCGCCGCCCTTGTACAATGGTTGGTTCAATCATGTTTTTGCAGTGTTAGCTTGAGCCTCTTGTACTTTCAAATTTACCGCGTGCGCGATGGCGTGGTGACTTTTGCAGAGCGGCGCCAGATAGCGCGGATCATGCGTGCGGGAAAGCGCGAAGGTCTGCGTGTGATGAATATGTTCGGAAGGTTTGTTGCAGGTGGATATTGAACATTTCGTTCCATGTTCTTTTTTCAACAATCTGCGAATTTTCACGGCAATATATCGTCCGGATGTTTTCACTGGCATTGCCTTCTCCTCCTCGATTTCTTCCTCCCGTTTATTAAGTGCGGTCAAAATAAATTCATTGATATCTATTCCTTTTTCTTGCAGCTCCGTCAGTCGTTTTGTAACTTCATCGTTTAAGGTTAGCGTCTGCCCGGGCAGACCTGTAAACTTTTCGTCACGAACAA
>CAYIRB010000020.1:0-15654 GCA_964365765.1 uncultured Candidatus Peribacteria bacterium | reverse complement strand
CGTCGTGCTCGACTCCCCCACGTAACCGCCCAAACCTTCTATATACGTTTTGATTTCTCCGACCTTTCCGCGCACGTCGTCCACATGCAAATTCAAAGCACCCGTCTTAATAACTTTCGCTGAGCTGTCGACAACCGTTGATTCGTAGGAAGACTCTGAAGACATGGCGAACAATTTTTCAGTCGCGTACCCGCCACCGTAATCTTGCATGGTGACCGGCGGATTATAATTCTTAAAATAAGAAACACCCGCCACGAGCAAAATGCCGAGCGAGATTAAAATTATTTTCTTATGTTTGTGGTAAAAATTTATGATTTTCATAATATTCGGTTAAATACAAAACCCAGTATAGCGTAAACCACCTTTGGTAGTCCCAAGGAGAATTGAACTCCTGTTTACAGGATGAAAACCTGTTGTCCTAACCACTAGACGATGGGACCGAAGCGACTTGAAAAGTATACGTAATCGACCTTTTAAGTCAAACCAATCATTAAAATGGCTTAAAAAAGGGCAAAATGGACCCTTTCAGGGATAAACCTTTTACAGGTTAAAACACCAAGGGAATGACACATTTATCCCGTTACGCAAGCCAAACAGGTTTGCCAATCTGTAAATACCTTACTATAATTTCCACGGTTTAGTTCCTAACCCCAAATGCTATGGCTTACTCAGTAACCAACAGCAAAGGACAGGCTTACATCCTTCACGGAAAGATGGTAACACTCCGTGGCGGCCGCAAGCAGCAAATTTATTACTTTGCTCGAAAGGCAAAGTCGGACGCTATTGATTCTCTTCCGGCAGGATACGCCGTAATGGAAAACAAGCGAACCGGTCTTCCAATGCTAAAGAAGAAATAATATTGGAATACAAAAAAGCCCTCCCCGCCTTGGCGTGTGAGGGCTTTTTAAATTACTGAGTAACCGCGTCCGATATTGATGGAGCAGGAAGGCCGGTGTCCTCCGTCTGGAGCGTCTTCTGAATATCATCAACCGACAAAGTTTTTACCGCGAAAAATTGCGCGCTGAGCAATACAACGGCGGTGAACAAAATCACCATCCACATAAGTCCGTAAAGCAATACTTGGAAACCGGTATTGTGATCCTTCTTATCTTGCGCGTAATAAATCGGAAAACCGAAAAGCACCAAGGCCTGCAAAGAAAGAAACAGCACCACGTTGAACAAAATGAAATAAAGTTCGAGATTGCCAATGCCTTCCTTATAAAGGAAACCGAGCACGACCGGCGGAACGTAAGCAATGATCGCCGTAATCAACAATGACATGACAGCGATAACAAAGCCGACTACCGACGTTTGTTTGTGACCGAGCTTTTTGTGGCTTCTGAAGAGAAACATGAGATAAGGGCGTTAAGGATATATGGAAAGCCTATCATCAGTACAGCTACAAGAATTAGGTATACCATTGTCGGCTTTTTTTGTATGCTACACGCAAGCGCCAATTATATCAAACAATATGAATATACGCGTTTACGAAATCGGCATTTTTATCTTGCTGGCGGTTCCAACGATTTACGCGATGATCGGAGCGCCATTTGTGCCGACACACATGGTTCAAGTCAAAAGAATGCTGGACTCATCGCGTTTAAAAAAAGGCATGCGGGTTTACGACTTGGGTTGCGGCGACGGCAGGCTCGTTCACGTGAGCGCCGCGAAATACGGCTGCAAATCGACCGGTTACGAATACTCGCCTCTTATTTGGTTTTGGGCAAAGTTTCTTTCGCTTTTTTGGAAGGGCGGGGAAATTCGTTTCGGAAACATTTGGAATCAAAATTACCGCGACGCCGATGTGATTTTCTGTTACCTTCTGCCTCAAGCCATGAAAAAATTTGAGAAAGAATTGGTCCCGAAACTCAAGGCAGGAACTCTCGTAGTTTCTCACGCATTCGAGATGCCGACTTATCCAATTTACAAAAAAATTCCTCGAGACGGAAAGCACGCACCAATTGTGGTCTATAAAATTTCAGCAAAAAAACCGCCATCAGCGCGTAAGAAAAAATAAATCCGGCCACATCGAATTTCAAGTCCACGGCGGCAAAGGGTAATCGAGCCAGCGAGGTCGCTGTAAGAATGATCATTTTCAGAAAAAAAGCCGCCGGAACCGCCGCGAAATGTCCGAACACAAGTGAAAGACCGCCAAAAAGCATCGCCGGCGGAATAAGCGGAGCCGCGAGCAAATTAGCGAGCGGCGAAATCAAAGAAAATCTTCCGAATGACAAGGCGATAATCGGCAAAGTCGCCGCTTGCGCGGAAAGAGTCAAAATCAAAGCCTCACGAACAGGTTTGAATTTCATCGCGGGAAAATATTTGTCGAACACCGGAGAAAAAGTTAAGAGACCGAGAGTCGACGCAAAGGAAAGCTGAAAACCCGCGTCGTAAAACAAAACGTATGGATTTAGCGCGACCATCAAAAGTCCCGACCATAAAAGCGCGAAATAAACCTGGCTTTTCCGCCCTCCGTAAAGCGCCCAAAGACTCAAGGCGCCCATAAGTCCCGCTCTCACGACCGCCGCCGAAGGCCCTACCAAAAAAATGAAAAACACTATAATAATGGTGCTGAAAGCCACGCGAAGTCGTAAAGTCACGAATGAAAACAATGAAAAAACCATGACGATTATCAAACTGATATTGTACCCGGAAATCGCCACAATGTGCGTGAGTCCCACAACTTTAAACGCGTCGCTCACTTTTTGACTCATTCCCTTTCGGCTGCCCAAGAGCAAACCGGCGGCGAAACTCGCTTCCGGCTCGTTGTAAAGAGAATTGATTTTATTCAAAATCCGCCCTTTGAACTCATACAAACGTTTGAAGAAAGAATCTTCCGTCTCCACAAATTGCAATTCAGGTTTGTCTACAATCGCGAAAACGCCGTAACGCGCCAAATAGTTTTTATAGGAAAAATCTTCTTCCTCCGACGGCTCCTCCAAATCGCCTTTGATTAAAAAAACATCCCCGTACTTTATATTGTCGTATTTATCCGCTTTCACGAGTATTTTCCCCAAATCCGTTTGAAAGTAGACATTTTGGTAGTCCTCCCGCTTGTCCACTTCATCCGCGACAAGGCCGCGAATTTCGATATTTGTTCCGAAAGGCAAATCCGTCGGAAAAGCGCTTTCAAACATTTCAACTCTCAAAATTCCGAGGACAAGAGCCGTGCAAAATAAAAATAAGAAAAATTTCTTATAAAAAAACGAAGGGAAAAAATACAAAAAATATGTTGACGGGAAAGTCAGCCATAATTTTATCGCAAGGCCGAAAAGAAAGCCGAAAACGCTTATCAGTACTGGTAACATTCCACCAGTCTATCAAAATCCGCCTGAAATTTTCCTGAATTATTCCTGAATTTTTCCGGCTTCCATTTTTCGAAAAAAAAAGTAGAATTGCTGAGCTATGAACTCTACGTGGATTAAACATCACATCGTCTTAAGCGTCGTCGCCCTGATACTCGGCTTCCTGACGATTCGAGGCGTTATCGGCGCGATTGCGTCCGGCGGCCCGATTACGCTTAAAGAAATCGTGCTTTCCGCCGTGAGCCAAAATGTGCGCAAGGACACCAACGGTCACACGAACATTCTTTTACTGGGAGTTGGCGGCGAAGGCCACGACGGCTCGAATTTAACGGATACCATTATAATCGCGTCGGTGGACGGCAAAAATAAATCCGTAGCGATGCTTTCGGTGCCGCGTGACCTTTACGTCAATAATCCCGAAGTCGGCTGGGGCAGCAGAATCAACGGCGTCTACCAGTTCATTTTGGATAAGACCGGTGAAAACAAAGAAAAAGCCGCACAAGTATTGATTGAACAAGTTGAAAGCATATTCGGAATTGAAATCCAATATTACGCGCGAGTGGACTTTACCGGATTCGTGGAAGTTGTAGACGCGATCGGGGGAATTGAAGTGAATCCGGAAATACCTCTGATCGATCCTTTTTATCCGGGCCCGGACGGTTCCTTGCAACTTTTCGATCCGCTTTATATCAGCGCGGGACCTCAAACCTTGGACGGTGAAATGGCGCTGAAATATGCGAGGAGCCGCGAAACAACTTCCGACTTCGAAAGGGCGAAAAGGCAACAGGAAGTTTTGGTCGCGATGAAAGAAAAAGCGCTGCGAATCGGTTTCTTGCTCAACCCGCTCAAATTGAAAAATTTGTATAACGCCCTCTCTCAAAATTTCGAAACGAACATGACGGTAAGTGAAATGATCTACCTGGCAAAAAACGAGGCTTCGATTCTGCACGAAGTGTTCAGCGACCTCGCCTACACTCCGGGAGGCTTTCTTTTTACACCGGACAGAAATCTTTACGGAGGCGCTTTTGTGCTGACACCGATAAGCGGCGACTTTTCGGAATTGAACGCATTCGCGCAATTGTTCCTTTTCCATCAAGACGTTTACAAAAACCAGACTCCGATTGCCGTGTATAACGGAACAAGCTCCGAGGGCTTGGCCGTCGACCTTAAATTGTATTTGAAACGATACGGCTTCAACGTTGTGGAGCACGGCAACGCATTGGAAAAGCCCGTGGAAAATACGCGTGTGTTTGTGAATAAAGAGCCGAGCGACGCCGACAAAGCCACTTTGGATTTACTGGAAGAAATAATTCCGGCCGAATATTCCGACGACATCTCGAACGAATACGCCGGCGAAGGCGTGATAGTAATCGTACTCGGTGAAGACTTCATGGATTTTTACAATGAAAATTCAGCCAAGTTCTATGACTTCAACTACTACCAGTAGACTTCAAAAAATAATCGCCCAAAGAGGCTACTGTTCGCGCAGAAAAGCGGAGGAACTTATTTTGGCGGGCAAAGTGAAAGTCGACGGACGACTTGTAAATAAATCGGGTGAAAAATTCCCGGAAAACTGCGAACTGGAAATATCCGGCGAATTACTCGCGGACCCCGGTAAAAGCATTACGATAGCACTAAACAAACCCGTGGATTACGTGTGTAGCAAATCCGACCCGCATAATCCGAAAAACATAATGCAATTACTACCGCCGGAAATGAAACGTTTAAATTATGCCGGACGCCTGGACAAAGACAGCGAAGGCCTGGTGATTTTAAGCTCCGACGGCGGCTTGGTTCATCAACTCACCCACCCGAAATTCGGTCACACAAAAACTTATCTTGTAACAGTGAAAGGCAGTCCGACGAATGTAAAACTGAAACCGCTGGAAAGCGGCGAATTAAAACTGGACGGTTACAAACTCAATCCGATGAAATTCGAGATTTGCGGGAGATCAAAGATTAAACTGATTCTTAGCGAAGGGCGCAAGCGACAAATAAGAAGGGTTCTGGATTCTCTTGGATTTCCCGTGATATATTTACGCAGAACGGCGATTGGAAAACTCGAGATTGAAAGTTTGGCAAGCGGAGAATGGAAAGAATTATCGGAACGGGAACTCTTAATGGCCCAAGCCTAAACCATGTTCAAAAGTCTCCTTTCACTTTTCCTGGCAAGCACCTTGAGCCTCGGCAACTACGGGCCCTATGTCTTTCATGCCTTTGATGACAGTTCGCTTTTAAGCGTCGCATCCATACCTGTCAAAAAAGCGGAAATGGTCGCGCCGGCCCCGATTTCGGCCGAAGCCGGCATAGCGATCGACATTGAATCCCAAACCGTGCTTTTCCAAAAAAACAGTGATCTGAAATTGCCCATCGCGAGTCTCACCAAGTTGATGACGGCTTATATAACTTTGGATGAAGAAGACCCTGACGCGATTGTTACGATTAGCGCGAACGCCGCCGCCACGCCGGGTTCGCGCATGGGTCTGCGGACGGGAGAAAAAATCACCGTAAAAAATCTTCTTTACGGACTTTTAATTCCATCCGGCAACGACGCGGCCGTGGCTTTGGCGGAATACAACGCCGGCAATGAAAAGGAATTCGTTAAAAAGATGAATAAAAAAGCGCGTCAGATAGGATTGGACCAAACTCAGTACGCGAATTCCACAGGCTTGGACAAGGGCGAAAGTTATTCCACCCCGCACGACCTCGCCCTTCTGGCTTCCTACCTTATCCGCGACAACACAATTCGGGAAATCGTAAGTCTGAAATCGGCGGAGGTGAGCGGCCATAAGATTGAAAGCACCAATACGCTTTTGGGACAAATGGGCATTAAAGGCATCAAAACGGGCTTCACGGAAGCGGCCGGCGAATGTTTGGTCACGCTCGCCGTGAATCAAGCCAGTAAAGAAGTTCTAATCGTGGTTCTCGGCAGCCGTGACCGCTTCCTGGACACAAAAATCCTTCTCGATTGGATTTACAGAGCTTATATCTGGTAGAATTCGCGCGTATGTTTCCACTCACAGAAACCGTCAGACGCACAATCTTGATTGTAGGATCGGGTTTTCTTGGTTTCGGCGTGGCGCTCGCTTTGGCAAAGCCTTACATTAACTTTCTGATAAAGCACAAAATCGGCAAAAGCATTCGAGTGGAAGGCGCGAAATTGTATAACAGTCTGCACAGCAAAAAATCCGGCACTCCCACCATGGGCGGCGTCTTAATTTGGGGCAGCGCGCTGATTGTGATTCTTCTTTCCAGATTCTTGTCTTACACGGGCTTCTTCGAACATTCGCTTATAAACAGAAAAGAAACCTACCTCCCGATATTCACAATGATCATTGTCGCGCTTTTGGGCGCGGTTGATGACATCTTCAACATAAAACAATGGGGGCGATCCAAAGGCATTAACATTCGTCCGAAATTTTTCTGGCTGACATTCTTCGCCTTTGTCGGCTCGCTCTGGTTCTATTTCAAGCTCGGCTATAATCAAATTCATTTCCCCGGCATCGGCGACTTCAGCGTCGGCATTTGGTACATTCCCATTTTCATTTTTATTATTGTGGCCACCGCGAATGCCGTAAACATCACGGACGGGCTCGACGGGCTTTCCGGCGGGCTCACCATTATCGCTTTCGGCGCTTTTTCCGCACTCGCCTACTATCACGGACTTTACATCCTCGCCGCGTTTTGCGCCCTTATTTGCGGCTCAACGCTGGCTTTTTTATGGTTCAACATCCCGCCGGCCAAACTCTACATGGGCGATACCGGATCTCTGGCTTTGGGCGCCACCTTGGGAGTCATCGCGATGATAACCAACGCCGTTGTCATCCTTCCGTTTATCGGAGCGATTTTTGTCATTGAAACCCTCTCGGTAATCGCGCAAATCACATCAAAAAAACTCTTCGGCAAAAAGATTCTGCACATCGCGCCTCTGCACCATCATTTTGAATATATCGGCTGGCCGGAATCACAAATCGTCATGCGATTCTGGATTATCGGAGCCTTGATCGCCGCCATCGGACTCATTTTGGGACTCATAGGAATGGGAATCTAGACGCGGGTCTCTGGAAGCCTCGGTGATTTTCAAGTCCACCACAAGCCCGCTGCCCGACAATTGATTTTCAACTTTGCTCAACATTTCAGTCACGTTCTCACCCAAATCAACGGAATTCTTCAACTTGGAATAAAGCAAAATCTGCACTTCCCTGTTTTCCGCCGTCGCCGTGAAAAATTCCGAAAGATGATTCAATTCCCTTTCCCTCAAACTCAAAACCATCATGCTCATTTCCTGAAAAGTTTGCGCGTCGACATTAATCGCGGACATGGCCGCGATTATCCTCAGCATCTGCAAATCTTTTAATTTTTGATCCAAAAGATTCATTATCAAAGCCTCTCTGTTCTCAAGCGGCACCGTTTCCAAATCCGCCAATATCGCCCGCGACTCGTCGCGGTAGTAAGTCAAATATTTATAGGCCAAATCAAAAGCTCCGTTTTCTATCAGATCGGGCACAATGTGCAATCTCTGGGAAGCGGAAAGCAGTAAATTCTCATTCTTCTCGGCCTGGTCTTGCGAACTTGCCGCCAAGGCCGTGTTTACACTGATTTTCAAAAGTTCGGTGTTATCATCCGTATCCTGAAAACTCAACACTTCTTTTTGAACCGCTTCGGTGCCGGCTAAAATTTTATCGCCACCGGAAAGCTTTACCGCCTCATCAACGGCCGTCTGATAATCGTTCAAAACCGACTCCACTCGATCATTTTTACCCTGCGCTATCAAAGATTGTGCTTCGCTCAACCTGTTTTGAGCCCTCTGCACAGCAAGTTCCTGTTTTGCCGACTTTGAAAAACTCACAAAAGACTGCAGGGATTCCTGAAAAGTCTTTAACTTATAAAAGGGATTACCTGGCAAAATCAATACTCTGGCGATCGCCTCTTTTTTATATTTTTCATCGACCGTCCTCGCGTAAGATTTTTCAAATGCCAGATTAAACTTCCACCAAACGTCATTCTTGTCAGCGTCACTCAACTCGTCCGTCTTGATATTTTCGCCGTTCACGTCCATCTTCACTCCTTGCCCCAAAGTGCCGGAATGAATTTTTTCACCCTGATTGATCATAACTTCAAGCAAATTTTTGGCGACTTCAATTTTTGCGCCGTCTTGCGAAACATCCACATCAAAAGAAGACCTTTGCCTCACCGAAATTTCCCCGTTCGGGAACCGGAAAGAAAAGAAAGAATCTTTGCCAACCAAATTCAAAACCTGTGTCCAACTTCGCCCCGCGAATTGGTCAACCACGACTTCCGTGCGGGCCTTATTCCCTGGATTAACATATACTTCCGTCACAACCAATACCGTCCCCGGCCCCAAAGTCATTTGGCTGTCGTCCAAAAAATACAAATGCGCGATTGAGTCGTTCGCCACCTCAATTTTATCACCTTGCAAAACCTGCGTTTGATCGGTCACGGATATGCTTACACCACCTCTGGTAATTAGCGCGCTACCCTGATACACTTCCAAAATATTGTCGCTGTCGGCGGAAGCCATAGGCGCGAATTTGAAAATCGGCGCGAAAATAAACGCGAAAAAGAATGTCAAAACAGCGAGGCTCATTACACGCTTACGCATGAACATCGTCTTGATTTTTTCCGAACAAGACGAACCCAAGCGCGAATCCGGCAAGGCGTCGAAAAGTTTTTCCTTGATTTGAAACTTATTAAGCCTGGAAATACTCACATCCGACGCGTTTCTTAAAGCCCTGCTGATGCAACGATCCGGCAATTTGCCCTCTATGTTGGCCCATATGCGCCGCTTGGCCTCCGCGATTTGTGAATCATTGTTCATGCCTTGTTTGAAACGGCGTATGCCGGTTAATGTTACAAAACCTCATAACTAATTCCTTTTTCCTCAAGCCGCTTTTTAAGTTCCTTTAAAGCGCGGAACTGCAAAACCCGGATGTTCCCCTCCCTTTCGCCCAAAATTTCCGCGATTTCCGCGTTGCTCAAACCGTTCAAAAACTTTAAAGAAACCACCTGTTTGTAAGGGTCTTTCAGCTCATTGACGGCCTCTCTCACCTTCGCGCTCATGATTCCCTGCTCGGCCAACTTTTGCGGAGCTCCTTCCTCGGATTCGTCCTTCAAATTTTCATCAATCTGTTCGATTTTTCTGTGCGAACGGTGATGATCGATTGTCGCGTTGTGCGCTATCTTGTACAACCAAGAAGAAAAAGAGAAATCCCGTTTTTCATATTTGTCCAAATTCACCCAAGCCTTGATAAAAACCGACTCGACTATGTCGTCGACTTCATCGGCGTTTACTCTAAAAAACACATAGCGGTAAATCTGATCGAAAAAATGATCGTAAATCTTTCCGAAGGCGTCCTTGTCGCCCTCTTGGGCCAACAAAACAAGACTGTCTATCATGGTGGCGTGGTTATGCGCCCAACATACACCAATCCACGCATTTTTGCACCTCCGATTTGCCGCCTATAAAAATCGGCGTCCGTTGTTCATAATTATTAATTTTCACGTCGAGCACGGGAATTTTTCCGTTGGAAGAAGCGCCGCCCGCCTCTTCCATAATCAAAGACATCGGCGCGCATTCAAAAAGAAGTCTCAATTTCCCGTCGGGCATGTTTGGTGTCCCGGGGTACATAAAAATCCCGCCTCCCTTGTGCAAAATATGATTGATATCGGGAGTCATCCCCCCCGAATAACGAAGCGTATATTTTTCCATTATATATTTATTTACCAGCTCAAGATAATCCGGCCTTTCCGCGCAAGCGCGCAAATTTCCGGGGGCGAAATACTTTGCATCTTTAACCCGCAAATTTTCGTTTATCAAAGTCCACTCATCTTTTATCAACATGAATTCATGCACGCCGTTCTTAACCGTAACAAGCAAAGTCGTTTTCGGACCGTAAACCGCAAAAAGCGCAGCCGCCAAACTTCTCCCTGTCCGTCCTATCACTTCTTTCCCCTCAAAAATCCCCGAGATGGTCCCTACGGAAAAATTCACATCGGCCAAACTTGAACCGTCCAGTGGATCACAAAACACGGAATAGCGGCCGTCCTGATTTACAACTTCAACCTCGGCCATTTCTTCACCGCCCAAGGCCGCCACGTATTGGCATGCGCGCATATGCTCGCCCACAATCGCATCCGCGCGCACATCCATCGCGATTTGTTCCTCCCCGCTCAAGTTTACCGTACCTACATGCTTGGAGTCGGTCGCTTCACGCAATTCCTTGGCAATCAACCTGCAAGCATCCGCCAAAGAAACAATTAACTCCCCCAAATCGACGGGTGTTTTTTTCGACGCCAAAAAAGTAAATAAATCCATTAGAATTGAGGTTTTGGAGAGTCGAGCAAATCTTGCAGTTGCTTAGTAATTTGGAGCGCCTCCGTCGGCGCTCTTTTCCACATATTTCTTCCAAAAATAAATCCAAACGCGCCCGCGTCCAAGCAAGCCCGCGCGTTCATTAGCAAGTCCTCGTCCGAAATTTTTGATCCCCCGCTGAAGAGAACGGGAATACCCTGCGCCGCCTTCACCACGAGCGAAGCTCGCATTTTCTTCTGCTCGTATTTATCACTCATCGCTTGAATATCCTTTTCCTGCTTCTTAAAAAAATCGGGGATATCTTCATTATCGAAATCATCATCCTTCATAGCTACCGGCAAATTCGCTTTTATGATTGTCGCTCCCATTTCCATCGCCATTCTTGCGGCGGATTGAATCGCGTAAGGCCCTTCCTTACCTCCTTTCGCGTCCACGGCGCTACCTCTGGGATAAGCCCAAACAATAAGCGGAAGCCCCGCCGCGTCACATTCCGCTCGTACTCGCGCAAGTTGCGGCAAGTCCTCGGTTTGAGCGGGTGAACCGTAATACATTGTGTAACCGACTCCCGCCGCGCCCAGTTTAACCGCGTCATCAACCCAAGACGTATGCGCCGAAAAAGCGTTTGCCTGCGGAGGGAAAGAAGTCTTTCCGTTAATTTTCAAAATCAGCGGCACCTTGCCCTTCAGTTTAGTCCAATATCTTTTCGCGACTCCGTAATGCACGGCCACCGCGTTGTATCCGCCATCCGCCGCGAGCTTCATAATAAAGTCCGGATCGTCGCTTCCATTACCGGCATCGGCGTGCCTGTTGTCATGCTCTATAAACTGATCGTAAGGCAAAATCAAACTCGTGCCGCTCGGACGGGTAAACTTCTGCACATTGCCAAGTTCCCCTTCGGTAAAGGTCGCCTTTTTAAAGAAACGTAAGTTGTCCATAATTTTTGTTAAGAGGTAACAGGATTTTAGCTCTTTCGTCTATAACGGGCAACTTTTTGATCGACAATATACTTAAGATGATTTTTATCCGCGCGTTCTATAACACGCCATTCGTCCGGCGGATCTTCTTCATTTTCTATCAGCCCTGCATGAGCCAACCTCTCGTGCGCCTTACACAGAGGCACAATATACCGTGGATCATGACTCGGATTCAGCGCGTATCTCCTCACATGATGGAAAATCTCATGGGGTTTGTTACAACCCGGAAAAGGACAATGTTTGTATTTTTCTTCAAGAAAATGACGCACCTCCGCGGGAATGTATCTTCCCCGCGCATCAACATCCTTCGCGCATTCGGGACAAACTTTCAGCACAATTTTTCGACTTTTTCTTTTCACCAAGGCCTTAAACAACTCGTTATAAGTAAGCACGTTCAACTCGGACTTCAAAATTCTCAAAGCTATATTCACAGATTCCTCAATCTCATAAAACACTTTTACAAATCGCGGCCCTTGCGGGATTACTCGAATATTTTGTACCTGACTCTGCAGAGTCAATTGTTCCCTGATATTTTGTACATAAGCCTCCAAAGCCGGTTGCGGTAAACTCTGAACTTTTTCCGCCAATTCCACTTGATTTTTTGAATTCGCGATAAACGCAACTTTCTCAATTTTCGACCAACTCTGCTCACCCGATTCAAGCAAACTCTTCAAAAGAGGTTTCCCTTCCAGCCGATATGAAAGATTTAAAACTTTATCAACAGACCTCTGGCTCATTCCACCGAGCTTTGCCGCAAATTCGTGGATACTTCCGAATCCGCGTCTCCTGTACAAGCGCCTTTTGAACACCTCCGGCAACAAACCCGCGAATCTTTGCCTCCATAAACGGGTTTGCAGGCCGTATTCCTGACACTTCTTGTACAGCTCGGAATCGCTCAATTTGGAAATTTCAATCGTTTTTATCATAATTCTCATTATATACAAAAAGACCTGAAATATTCCTGAATTTTTACAGGGATGGACTCAATAAAGCCAGTATGCTAGAATCCTCCCTTAACACAAAAACCATGTTATCCAGAAATATTGAACTTTCAATCGCCGATCTGGAAAAAATTAAAGCTGAAACGGGGTGGTTGGACGCACCCGAACAGCCGGGAGAAAGAATTCAACCTTATCAAAAAATCAGGGATTGGATTAAAAATAACTTCATTGCGGACTACCCGACATACCACACAATTACACCTGACATCGCGAGCGTGGAAGTGCCGATTGAGCTGGAAGACGCGGATACGCCTGATTATGAAATTTTTCGAAATTTAATGCACAGATACGGTAATAGCGAGTTTTTCTCCAGGCAAACGGAATTCTGGGGCGGCGGCGTGAATTTTACCGTCAACGAAAACGGATCAATCGTCGCGGACATGTCGGACGAGCCACCGCGGCGACAAAAACCCGGCTGGAAAAGTACACTCGAACAACTGCGATTGCAGCAGGATATAAGATCCAGCTTCCTGATAGACAGTTATCTGGCAAACAATAGACACAGAGTTGAACCGGTATGGTACGCCTTGTTCTCGGGATTTCGAGACTTTCCCGTAAGATACTTATACAGCGGCGTACAAAACGGCGGCGGCTCGATGTATCTTGATGTTCAAAACCTGCCCGCTCAAAGGGACGTTCTCATCGGCAGAATAAAAAAACTCACGCGCGACCCTCGAGCAAACACCAAGAACGCCCAATTTGCCTTGAACTACCCTAAAAGAATCGGCTAGAATCCGAGCGTGATTGATTTCATTCTCCACTTCGACGAATACCTTGGCGCCATAATCGCGACTTACGGGATTTTGACATATGCCATTCTTTTTTTAATAATTTTCGCCGAGACGGGCTTGGTTTTCACGCCTATTTTGCCGGGCGACTCCTTGCTTTTCGTCGCGGGGACCTTTGCGGCACAGGGATCTTTGTCGATCGGTTGGCTGTTTTTATTGACGGCCATCGCGGCAATTGCCGGCGATACCGCAAACTATTTCATCGGACGTTTCACGGGCAAAAAAATACACATCAAAGAAGAATACCTCGTCAAAACACAACATTTCTACGATAAATACGGCAACAAAACCATATTCCTCGCACGCTTCGTACCCATCGTCAGAACCTTCGCTCCCTTTGTGGCGGGAATCGGCAAAATGGATTACAAATCTTTCCTCTTATATAACGTGTCGGGCGGAATAGTCTGGACCGGACTTTTCAGCTTCGCCGGCTACTACTTTGGAAACGTTCCACTCGTAAAACACAACCTGACACTCGTAATCCTGGGCATAATCTTCATTTCAATCCTGCCACCCGTCTATGAACTTGTGATGAAGAGGAAATAATGGTATAATATGGAGATTTAAATATCTATTATTATGGCACTTGAAAAACCTTCCAACTGGGTTCAATCCGGCAAGGAAACCAAGGAAGCCCAAACCTACATGCAAAAGCTCAAAGAGCTGAAAAAAGATGTTTTTGCCAAACTCGATCGTGATGTAAAAGCCAAAAATATCGCCCGTAAAGATTTCGAAATGAAGGAATATACCGTCACCAAAGGAGATACTCTCGGCGGCATACTGAAAAACAAAATTGCTCCCTTCAAAAATAACGACGTTCTTCTATACTCACTCACTTACATGAACGTGGACAGAGGCGCGAACATAAATGTTATCAACGCAAACGAAAAAGTGAAGGTTGAAAACGGCGTGTTAAAAATAACAAGCGCAAAGGGGCAAGTCAGACTCGCGGTTGATCTTATTCCTTGGGGACTAACCGTTACGGCCGCCGCGCCACTTCCAAAAGACACCGTCGACACGGGTGACACCGGTTATTCCACCGATACCGGAAATAATCTCCCTTATAACAAAGGAAGAACCCTGCCGGATCCCGACGAGAATTAAACTACCGCGGTTCCAATTGAACCGCCCAAAGTCCGTCCGCGCGGGCACAGAATTCATCCGCGTCGAATTTTTCATAACCCGGTACTCTTACCATATGCTGTCCCATGCCGGTTAAGGTCTCCCCACTCGTGCAGGTGTAAGGACCGTTTAAATCCTCATTTGCCTGAGGAACTCCGCGTTGGCAATCGACTACCAAAACCGCGCTGTCGTCGAAATAATTGCAGTCGAGCATCCTGCCTATAGTGTCCTCACCTTCGTATCTTCGAGTACCGGTACGCATAGACACATAATTTTCGAATATGGAATTGATCCACTTCGCGCTTGCGTGTTCCGCCGAGATTGCATCCTTTTGAGCCAAAGACCAAGATGAAACATCATTGGAGTAGATTGCCAAGACATCATCCGCGCCCCTAACTTTCTCATCTCTTGTTTCCGCGAGCGTCGTGGGTCGATTTCTCAACGCTTGATATTCAAGGTCATTGTTCGCTCTCAATTCGTCCTTGGCGGAAGATACATTGTCGGCGATGGTCGCACCCTTTGAGCCGTATTCCGCGTTAATCGCTTCGGTCGCCTCTCGAATAGCCGCAAGTCGCGCCGATTCATTCGCCGCAAGTTCTGACTCCAAGTCGGCGGCAAAGCCCAGCAATCCGTCGTGCAACTCAATCTGAATAGCACTCTTTCTCTCCTCAAAAGTGGCGGTGTATTCCTCCATCTCCGCATTGTACTCCGACTCCGCAGCCGCCCTTATTGCATCGGAACCGACCTTTGCATCAGTGATATTCTTCTCCGCCGCCTCATCAATCGCGGCAAATCCGCTCTGTTCCGATTCTTCAATTTTATCCATTGCTTTATCCAATTGCGTAAGAGCGGCGCCGTCAACGGTATCAGCTCCGGCATAAGAAACCCCAAGACCCAAAGCCGCCAACAAGGCGTACACCAATCTTCTGGTCTTTGCCGTAACTTTTGCCGATGCCGCAAGTGCCGCTTCAAGTTTCCGTATTCTTTCTTCGGGGCTCAAAGGAGTATCTTTGCCACCTAATTCATGTAATTCCTGTTTCATATATAACAATTAAAAGGAGGCCACTATACTGCCTTCTTGAACTTCTGTCAATACACAAAACCCGCCTTGCGACGGATCTTGTGCGATTT
>CAYIRB010000019.1:0-16174 GCA_964365765.1 uncultured Candidatus Peribacteria bacterium | reverse complement strand
TGCCGCCCCAAGCAGTTCTCTCTGGGAATCTTTTTCCATTCGTCTTTCTGCCATGAAATGTAATTAGGTAATAATGTTGTGTTCAATGTATATCATAATACATAATACCTGTCAAGCATCCGGCATCTGTTGAGTAGAACAGTGCAAAGTCCCCAATCCCCACACCAAATCGACGCAATCGATTCCCACAACTTTCCGGCCGGGGAATAAAGCGCGCAAAGTTTCTAAAACAACTTCATCTTTTGAACAACGAAACGTTGGAACAATTACAAGCGAATTTCCAATGTAAAAGTTTGCGTAACTGGCGGGCAAACGCTGATCTTCATAAATAACAGGATCAGGCATTGGCAATTCAACTATTTTAAAAGGCTGACCATCAACATCTCTCATCTCTTTTAAATCACGCAGATTTTTTTGCAAAATTTCATAATTCTCATCATTTTTTTTATCTTCAACAACCGTGACAATAGTTTGTTCATCCACAAAGCGCGCGATATCATCAATGTGGCCGTCGGTGTCGTCGCCCACAATACCTTCTTCAAGCCAAAGTATTTTGTCAGCACCCAGATAGTCACCCAAATATTTCTCAATTTGCGCCTGTGAAAGATGGGGGTTTCGATTTTTATTCAAAAGGCACTGGCGAGTTGTAAGCAAAACGCCTTTGCCGTTCACTTCGATCGAACCTCCTTCTAAAACAATTCCGGGTTCCAAATAAGGAATGTTGAAAATTTTTGAAATTTTTTGCGGAACAAGGTCGTCTTGATCCCAAGGTTCGTACTTTCCGCCCCAAGAATTGAAAATCCAATCCGTAATAATTAGTTTACCATTTTCATCTCTAACAAAAATCGGACCGTGGTCGCGCGACCAAGAAGCGTCTGTGGGAATATGAAAGAATTTGATTTTCAGCGGCGAAGCCGCCTTTTCGGTTTTAATAAGTTTTTCAATCTCCGCGCGCGCAGAGTCCTCCATCTCTTGATCTTTCACGCAAATATAAACGTTTTCGCCTTCTGAAAGAGTCACTGCAATCTTGGCAAAAACGGCGGGAATGGGGCCAAAGTTTCCGGGCCAGTGACTTATGTTGTGGGGCCAGGCCAGCCAAGTGGCCTCGTGCTTTTCCCACTCCGCGGGCATTTTATACTTCATATTGTTTTAAAAACGGCCAATCTTTTCGCATTTCGTCCGTAATCGATAAATCGCAAGTCGCAAGCAAATTTGTTTCGCTTTCGCTGTCGGCTTTAGCAACAACCCGTCCGTAAGGATCACAAACAAAAGAAGTTCCCCAAAATTTCAAAGAACCTTCAAGTCCGACACGATTGGTAGGACAGACAAAAACATTATTTGCGATTGCGTGAGACCTTTGCATAATTTGCCAAGCATCATGTTCGGCATCATTCAACTCTTTTCTATCTTTTTCAGGCCAACCGATCGCGGTCGGGTAAAAAAGAATTTGCGCACCTTGCGCGGCGGCTTGCCTTGCGCCTTCCGGAAACCACTGGTCGTAACAAACCATGGGCGCGATTTTTCCGTATGCAGTGCTAAAAACTTTCACACCCTCATCCCCTTTCGCAAAATAATAAGCCTCATCGTAACCATTTTCAGGGTCATCCGGAATATGCATTTTTCTGTACCTCCCCAAATATTTTCCGTCGGCATCAATCACGGCAACCGTGTTGTAAAACTTTCCGTCATCGGCCTTTTCAAAAAGCGACATGAGAATAACAACATTTAATTCCTTAGCGATTAGAGCTAACTTCTCAGTGGTGTGCCCGGGCACGGATTCCGCCAAATTGAAAAATCTTTGATTTTTCTGCTGACAAAAATATTCCGAGAGTGGCAATTCACTGCCGGAAATAATCTGCGCGCCGCGCCCTGCCAAATCCCTAATGGCAACAATAATTTTATCCAGATTTTCAGCCGGATTATCGCCACACGTCATTTGAATTAGACCAACTTTTACTTCCATCGCGCGCCGGCGTTATTTATTAAATAGCTTAGAAAACTCTCGCTTTGCTCGAGTGTTCCAAAGTCCTTTTTCGTAAGCATAAGCCGCAATCAAAGGGAGTGAAAGCGTCGCTTCGGCGAAAACCATTTGTTCATGAACCGTGCTGACTTTTCCCCAAGAACTCGCCTCTTTCAAAGTCGAAGAGGAACAAGCTCCGTCGCGAACGTCGGCAACGGTTAGCTGAATTGCGTATTTGTGAACCGGCGCTTCGTGTCCCAAAACTTCGGCGCAAACCACAGTATCCTGAGCGAAGTTTTTTGGAACTCCGCCGCCAACCATCAAAAGTCCGCTGTCGGTCGTGTTCATTTTTACATCCGTTAATTCGCGGAAATCCTTAACGCTGTCGATTGAAACATGAGCGTCGGGATGTTTTGTTTGATGCAAAACCAAACCGAAACCGGCAGACGAATCCGAAAAAGCGGGACAGAAAATCGGCACATTGTGTTCGTAACAAGCCTGAATCAATGAATCTTTTTTAACCGAATGTTCGGTCAACCACTTGCCCATCGCCCAAATAAATTCACGTGAAGAATATGGGCCGGGTTTCAATGAATCCGCGATATCACCTATTGTTTTGTCACAATTCTGCAATTCTTCTTCATTGATGAATGTATCGTAAATCCTGTCTATATACAGACTGCGAAGCAGTCCGTCGTCAATAAACTGGCTTCCTTTGTAGTGCTTGAATCCGAGCGCCTCGAAAAAGTCCATGTCGATGATTGAAGCTCCGGTGGCGACTATGCAGTCCACCATGTTGTTTTTAACCATATCCACGTAGGCCTGCATGCAACCCGCCGCGCTCGTGGAACCCGCAAGAGTCAACCAAACGCTGCATTTTTCATCACCGAGCATCATATTATAAATATCCGCCGCGCGAGCAAGGTCGCGAGCCGAAAAAGACATCTTTCTGTAAGCGTCAATCAACGGAGTAATACCGAGTTGTTTGATATCGATGTGCTCAATTACTTCCTTGAGCAAGTCTTGTTTTGTCGGGTTTGCCATATTTGTTGTTAAAATTACCGCGGATAACTTAACTCAAAAACCCCTTTATTAAAAGCGGAAATATCTTTACAATCAGCCTTAATCCGATTAAAAGAACTATGATGAAAATCGAAATTATGGCTCCGGCGGGCTCATTCGAATCGCTGGCGGCCGCAATCCAAGCGGGCGCGGACAGCGTTTACTTTGGCGTGGAGCAACTGAACATGCGCTCCAGATCGGCGCACAACTTCAAAATCGAAGAAATCGCGGAAATTCGAAAAATAACCGGGAAGGCCGGTCTTAAATGTTACCTGACTTTAAACACGCTTTTATATGAACACGACCTCTCGCTGATGAAGAGGATTATGGATGAAGCGAAAAAGCAAAATGTGGACGCCGCGATTTTACAGGACATAGCAGCCATTCAATACGCGCGGGAAATCGGCATTCACGTGCATGCCTCAACGCAACTTTCCATATCGAATTACGACGCCGTAAAGTTCTTCGCGCAATTTGCCGACACCATTGTCCTCGCGCGCGAGGTGGATATGATGATGATGAAAAACATTTGCGACAAAATCAAAGCGGAAAATTTACGAGGGCCTTCGGGCGAACCCCTGAAGATTGAAGTGTTCGTGCACGGCGCGCTTTGCATAGCCCAAAGCGGACGATGCCAAATGAGTTTGCTTCAAAACAATACTTCCGCCCAGCGCGGAGCCTGCCTTCAGGAATGCAGAAAAAAATATCGCGTTATCGACGACGAAACGGGCGCAGAAATGGTCATAGACAACGAGTACGTATTGAGCCCGAAAGATCTATGCTGTCTCCCCTTTCTTGATAAACTCATTGACACGGGCGTATCGGCGCTCAAAATCGAGGGCCGCGGCAGAGCTCCCGATTACGTGTACAAAGTCGTAACAAATTACAAAAAAGCTCTCTCTTTGATCGAGAAAAATAAATTCGACAAAAAAGCCGTCGACGAAATGATGGAAGACTTAAAAACGGTCTACAACCGCGGTTTCTCGGACGGCTATTATTTGGGCAAGCCGCTTCCCGAATGGAGCGGTTACAGCGGGAACCGATCCGCCGAGGAAAGAGTATATGTGGGTCTTGTCAGTCACTATTTTGACAAGGCGAAAATCGCGGAGCTGAACGTGCAGGCTCACGAACTTAGAAAAGGAGATAAACTCGCCATAATGGGTAAAAGCACCGGCTACATAAGCACGCTTGTATCGGAAATAAAAAAAGATGAGAATTTTGTGGAAAATTCCGGCAAACAATGTTTGATCACGGTCCCGATGAAGGAAAAAGTCAGAAGAAACGATAAAATTTATTTGATAAAAAACAGAAATCTGAATGTCCTCGCTTAAAATAATTCACGACCGGCAAAATTGCATCGGCTGTAACGCTTGCGTTTCAATCGCTCCGCAAAATTGGGTAATGGACGAGAAAGAAGGAAAGGCCGTGCTTGTGGGCTCGCGAAAAAAGGGGGGAGTTTATGTCGGAGAAATTTTTGATCGCGACCTGTCGGCAAACGAAATGGCGGCGCAAGCTTGCCCCACTCAAGTAATCAAAATCTCGAATGGATAAAATTCGCAAACAAATCCGCGGCGTAGACGCCAAAATAATCGCGTTGATTGCAAAACGCATGAATTTATCAAAAAAACTCGGCGCGATAAAGAAAGAAAAAAAACTCCCTATTCGGATCAAAGAACGTGAAAAACTCCTCTTTCAAGAATGGCGGGGAATCGCAATAACGCACGGTATCTCACCGATGCTGGTGAAAAAACTCTGGAGCCTGATATAAAAAGAATCGATCAAACAACCGCGGTGAACGGCTCCTAATCTACGCTTGCTTCGTAAGGGCCGTATTCGGAGTCGACATCTTCGAACACGACTTTTGAAATGCTCTTTATCAAATCGGACAAAGGCGCGAAAGCCTGACCGCCTTTTGTCATCACGCACAGCAAATAAGGATGTTCGGGATAGTAAACAATGCCGCAGTCGTGCAATTCAACATCGGGCGGAACAGGATTTTCATACATTATTTTCCTTTCGCCGAATTTTTGCGCTATCGGAACATCATCCGGAATCGCGGAGGCCAAACCGGACGAAAACCTGGCTAGACTCAGTAAATACAAAGCCTTTTCGGAAAGATCATGATCCAAATAACTCGCGTTGTACAAAACTCTGAAAAAATGCGCGTAAGACCTTACGGAAATGCTGTCCGCCGTGGCGTTACCGCTTGGAATGGAAAGACCGAGGTCGGTATAAACTTCGTCTTTTAAATCCGCGTTAATCGCCATGTCGAGAAGAATCGCCGAATTGTTGTCCGACTGCGCAATCATGTAATAAATCAAATCATCGACGGAATAAAAACTCGAGGGTTGAAGCTCCGCATTCGGTTTAAAAGTTTCCACATCGTTCGCATTCACTTCTCCCCCATAAAAAAACTTCTCCTTCAGAAAACCTGCATTATCTTCGGAATTCTTGAAATTCGCTATCATCAAAGGCACTTTCAACAGGCTGGCGGGGGAATACTTCTCATTCTCATTGATCCCGAACCATTTGCCCGAAACCAAGTCTCGGTAGTAAACGGAATAACTGATATCGCGTTCCACTGCGCCACGCGCCTCATCCTCGACTTTCTCGGCCAAATCCTGAAATTGCACCGGCTCTATTTTTTCCGACACGCCGCAAAAAAGAATCGGGTTGATGAATTTGTAATCTCCGTCATAGCGCACAACTTGCGCGGTATCAAAGGCGATTTCGGAAATATCCCTGCTCAAAAACCACTTTTTATAAACCAGAATGCCCGACACAAGGCCTATCGAGTAAAAGAACACTATTGCGCAAACCAGTACGCTTGAAAATTTCGGCGACTTCAAATTCCGAGATTTAATAGAACGATGCCCGGTCAATATAATCCTCTGGACACCCGAGGGCAATAAAATATAGAATTTTAACATGAAAAAAAAGAAAGACATGCTAAAACGGGCGATGGAGGCGCCGGCCATTCTTCTTGAAAAAACCGTGGATGAATCAAGAAAATTCGAAAATGCGATTGAAAACAGAACGGAAGTTCAAAAAGTTAAAAAATACTGGAAACTCTTGGGGCCGGGCATGACAACGGGCGCGGCCGACGACGACCCATCGGGCATAACAATATATTCTCAAACGGGGGCTAGATACGGTTTTCAACTTATTTGGCTTTCGCTTTTTACTTTTCCTTTGATGGCGGTGGTGCAAGAAATGTGCGCTCGAATAGGACTGGCGACCGGGCGCGGTTTAGCCGCCAACATAAGACTGAATTATCCAAAATGGATACTCTATGTATCCGCATTATTGCTGTTTTTGGCCAACACATTGAACCTGGGAGCGAATTTGGGAGCGATGGCAAAAGCCACGGAATTGCTGTTACCGGCGTTCAACTTCGGTTTTTTAATTGTGAGTTTTACGGCGTTGAGTTTGGTCGCCCAAATTTTTATCCCTTATGAAAAATACGCGCGTTATCTAAAATGGCTCGCGATGATATTGCTTTCCTACGTTTTCTCGGCCTTGAGCGTCAATTTGGATTGGTCCTTGATTTTAAAAAACACCCTTATTCCGTCCATGAGCTTTAACAAGGAACAAATCCTTTTGATTTGCGGAATATTGGGGACGACGATTTCACCTTATTTATTTTTCTGGCAAACTTCCCAGGAAATCGAGGAAGGAATTTTAGAGGGCAAAACCACCGTCGCGCTCAGAAAAACCCAATGCGACTCCGAACATATAAGGAACATGCGCGTGGACGTTTGGTCGGGAATGTTTTTCTCCAACCTAGTCATGTTCTTTATTATCGCGGCGAACGCGGCGGCTCTGAACGCGAACGGCATCTTGAATATAAACACAGCGGAAGAAGCGGCGATGGCGCTTCGGCCCATCGCCGGAAACGACGCTTACATGCTTTTCGCGCTCGGCATAATAGGAACGGGTTTGCTTGCGGTTCCGATTTTGGCGGGCTCGGCGTCTTACGCCATTTCGGAAAGTTTCAAATGGAAGTTCGGACTCTACAGAAAACTGCGTGAAGCGCACGCTTTTTACGGGGTAATCATTATCGCGATGATTATCGGCCTGGCTATCAATTTCATAGGTTTGAATCCCATCAAAGTTTTGATTTATTCGGGTGTCGCGAACGGCTTAATCGCCCCTGTCATATTGGTGATGATTGTCTTAATCAGCAGTAACAAAAAAATCATGGGCAAGCACGTTAACGGTCCGGTGACGAAATTCATCGGTTGGACGATAACTTCACTCATGATTTTGGTCGGAGTGGCGACAATTCTGTCTTTCTAAAACAAAATGAAAAAAAAGTACCTGCTCTATTGCGCAATCGTGATTTTGGGAATATTGGCGTTCAACTTTATTCTGCCGATGGGATTCTATAGCACGGACGGGCATTATTTTTGGGGCCTCGCGAAGTTCATCGACGCGGGCAAATTGGCCAACAGCAATGCCTTTTGGTCTTTATACCCCGCCGGATACTCTTTTCTGGTCGGACTTTTTCAGATTCTTTTTCCTTGGATAACTTACAAAGGATTTTCGATTTTCATGCTGATACTGACCTTCTGCGCCGGACCTTGGGTAATTCGCAAAGCCTACGCGCGTCTGCACTTGAAAGCTTGGGAATGCCTGCTGTTCTTCCTTTTCTCCATCAGCGGATTTTACTTGGCGATTTACTTTATTCAAGTCGTCGTCGCGGCGCAAATAATCGGTTACTTGGCTCTGCCACTATTCCCGGCTCTATTTTTTTCAAAAAGAAAGCGCGACTTATGCTTAGCGATTTTACTCCTGATACTGCTGTATTTTACCCATTCGATGACGGCATTTTTGATTATTTTTACAACGGCGGTCTCGGCGATTTTTTCACAAAACCGGCAGCGATCGAAATATCTTTTGCTGCTTCTACTTCCCTTCCTGGGAATAAAATTCTTGCATTTTATTTTAATCAACGTCTACCCTTCCACGAATTACGAAGATCTGCCCCTGAATCATATATTGGCGATATTCCATCTGGAAACATCGTATAGGTTGCCGGACATGTTTGTGAATAATTTTCGACCTTATGAATTTTTCTTGTCCGGAATTCCGCTATTTTTTTGGATACTGCCCGCCGGTCTGAAAAAGAAACTCCATCCGGAACAGACTTGGTACATGACTTTGTTCGGCATCTGCTTGCTGATTGCCTTATTTTTCGTCGATTGGAATATGCTTTTCCCGATTCCTTGGGTGATGGACAGATACTTTTCTTTCATGTGGCTTGCCATCGCCTTTTCCGCTCCATATCTATACAAAAAATTCAAAGTATCGGAAAAAAAACTCTTTGCGTCCGCCGCGATTCTTTTCATTTTTTTCGGACTGGGCACAGCTTTTTGGAGAAGCACGCGATACGAACCCGACAATGAAGATTTAATCAATTGGATAGACGGCATGAAAGTTTTTGTCGAAGAGGACGAAGGACCGATAGTGTTTATGTTCGGACCGGCCGGAGTACCTTATGCCTACGCCGCCTTCGCTCCCCACGACATTTACTTCCTGTTTCCCGTGAACATACCTGAAACAAGGACTTTGAATTTGACCGCCCCGCTTGTCGGTTTCTACTCACAAATTCCGACGGCGACCAAACTTGAAGACTTGCTTATCAAATACAATATTTCATTCATCGTTTATTCAAAAGAATTTGCCGATGAATTTGCAAATTTGAAAAATAGCAAGCATTATTCGCTCGTGTCCAACTATAAGGATCAAGCCTTCGCTTATGATTTAAGCAGACCCGAACAATGAATTACCTATTCACGGGAATCTGGTCACTGCTGATCGTCTACCTGTTTTACAATCAACAAACTTATTATTGGCCCTTCTTCGCGGACTGGAAACTTTGGCTGCCTTTTCTCGCCGCTTTCGCAGTTTTGCATTTTGTCTGCGCGAAAATTTTTAACAAGAAGAAGATTGGACCGGCGGCCATTCTAGCCCTTTTATTGGTATTCAGCTTCACTCTCGCCGGAATAAAATTTATTAGCTACGACTTCTCCAAACTTGAAGGAGTAAATATTGTCAGGGACGGCGGAGGACTCGCGATGACCTCCGGCACACCGAATTCGGAAGAAGAAGTCATTATCGCCGAGGGCGAAATAGTGACCGATACCGACTTGAAAATCGCAACCATGCCGCCGCAGGTGGCGGAACATTTTGTGAAAGTAAAAGCTTGGGCCTTATTCGTTCTGGAAGGCAAAGTTCTGCTGGCAATCGGATTTATTATTTTCTTCATCGCTTTGAGCGCCGCTCTCGGAAGTTTTTGGGGCGAAGGATTTTTGGCGGCCGCGGCCCTCGGCTTACTGCCGCTCGCCTTGCTGGCATTTGCCATGGCCGAATTTAAGATATTCACGGCATTGAATTTTGCGGCCGCGGCCGGCATCTCGGCCCTGATTCAGTTCCCTTTTTGGAAAAAATTTCTTCCCAAAATCAAAGAGCTTAAAATATATTTTGACTGGAAATTGAGCGGCACAATTCTTTTCGCGAGCTTTTCCCTCATCGAAATAGTCAAAGTTTTACCATACGCGTGGGACGACCTGAATGTTTATTCCCGCTACGAAAAACTCATTGCCGAACAAGGTATTTTCCCGCACGGCATCGGCTCATTCGCGTGGAGCAATATAGCCTCGGCGGCCTGGCTTTTCAGCCACGATATTTTTTTGAGCACCGCCGCCTTGTTCGCAACATCCGTACTCGGATTTTTCGCTTTGACAAAGCTTTTGAAACGTTTTCTCTCCACGAGCGCGGCTTGGCTGACATCTCTGTTTTTTTATACTCTGCCCTTCGTCGTCAACCAACAAGTCATAGACATGAAAACCGACTTGCCGCTTTTCTTTGTCTGCGTAACGGCAATTGACAAGTTTTTCGACTGGCACGAATCGGGGAAAAGACGCGACCTTATTATACTCGCGGTACTGCTCGGTTTGGCTTTAGCGATAAAAATCACCGCCTTTCTGCTTCTCGCAACGGTTTTTTTGGCGATAATATGGAAAAAACAAAAAACATGGACGGCGCCGGCGGCTGTCTTGTTTCTGCTTCTGGCTCTCCTTGCCTATACAAACAACTTTGCGGGCCTCGAAAATCTTCGTGTCAAATCCATGGGCATAATATTCTCCACGATTGCGATTATTCTCTTGTTTTACTCCATTCGAAAAAAGGCTGTGAAAAACTTTTTCACGCCATGTTTGATTATTGGCGTGATTTCCGCCGCGATTTTTTCACCGTGGGCGGCCTATAATTATTTTGACGCAAACGTGGCAAATCCGGCCAATGCGATTTACGGCGAAACAAAAATCGGTCCGCCCCTCGACCAAAGTTCACTGGAATATTGTAAAAACCCCTACGAAGTGGTGAACCCCGACTACGACCGTTACACGGGCGGATTATATTCAATTAAAGATTTTATCTTCCTGATTTGGAACACCACCTTTACACCGAATTTCAACAATCCCATCGTTGATTTTTCCTTCATTTTTCTAG
Source organism: uncultured Candidatus Peribacteria bacterium (assembly GCA_964365765.1). Lineage (GTDB taxonomy): Bacteria > Patescibacteriota > Gracilibacteria > UBA1369 > 2-02-FULL-48-14 > CALRGE01. The sequence continues at coordinate 5,637 of CAYIRB010000019.1, read as the reverse complement.
CCGCCATCGGCTTCTACATCGCATTCGCGAAAAAACTGCTGACGCCAAAATTCGCTCAAGTCGCTGTTCTGACGGTCATGTACGTAACACTTTGGATGTTCATGAGTAACGGAGTGATTTGGTATGGCATCGCGGGATTCATCGGAGGGCTCGTTCTGCTGGGACAACTGCTCGACAAATTCCCAAAAAAATATATGATTCCGCTCTTCGGTCTCGCCTTTTTCGGCAATTTCTTGATCCGCGCGGGTGAATTCGCGCCGGCCGTCTTTTTTGCCAATACTCTCGGAGTGATATCGCGGGAGGAACTTCAAGACTACATATTCCCGGGTTACGACGACCTGGCTCAAATAATCAATGCGACTCCGAACATGGTTTTATACCGCGTCGGTACCTTTATCCCTTACTTCATTGATTTACCCGACGAACAAATCAACAACGACCACTACTTGTCCCAGTGGATGTGTATGCAGGCCGAAAGTGATGATGCGATAAAATCGATTTTCAAAAAAAGCGGCATCACTCACATACTTTTCACAACTGAAGCCGATCCGCAATTAACAAGCGCCGACTACACGGATTCCCGCGATCAATTCCTTGCCATCATGGGTCGCTCCGGCTGGAAAGTACTGTATAATAAGTATGGTCTCAAACTGATCGAGATTTCAAATTAGTATTGAAATTACGGGTCTAACCGCATCCATTCTTTTGCTTTCATTCCGTATGCCGAGAGCTTTATGTGTAAAGCTTTATCTGTCATATTTAGGTGAGGATAGGCTCACCATATATCGGACATAGACCGTATTCAAGCCAAAAAAGCCAAATTGACTTTACAAAACTCGATCGGGATTGTAGTTTGTAAAAAATTAACCCTCTCAAAATGAAAGCTCGTTACTTAGCTCCTCTCGCATTGCTCGGTACGCTTGCCATGCCAACAACAGCGAATGCCCTGAAGATAATTGGCGGCACCGGCTCGCTGACCACACATCAATTGGATCCGGCAATCGCAGAAATAGTCCAAGCCGACATTAGGGAATTACTCGATTCAAAAACGCGCGGAATCTGTAAAATGCCGGATGATCTGACGGACGTAAATGATCTGAAAGACATGCGGACATACACCAACTGCACCCAATATTTGGAAAATACGCTTTCCAGTGGGGAAACCGCCTATTATATTTTTCATGATGCGGCCGATGCAGTGAACAACTGCTACATGCACCGATGGGACTTTCACCAGGACGTGATTAAATACGCAAATTCCACCCATGATGACACTTGCGAAAATCCAACTGAAAATACTTCGCGAGGTACCGATGCTCTGGAGGCGATTCAATGGGAAATCGCTCAACAAACGGCAGTACTGCAACAAGAATGCGTCATGAATTTTGTAGATGCCACCCTGCCACAGGCGGTGGAAGCACGCATAATCCCTAAGTAATAAACCATGGCATCAGACTCATCAATGGACATCGTATGCGACTTTAACGTCCACGAGCTGACCAACGCGGTCGATCAAGCAAAAAAGGAAGTCGCGATCAGATATGACCTGAAAGACCTGCACATTCAAATAGAAACGACGGAGGAACAAATAACGCTTAGCGCCCCTTCTGAAATGGCGCTGGAAACCGCGTGGGGAATTCTTTTGCAAAAAATCATAAACAGAAAACTTTCCCCACAAATTATGAAAAAGGGCGACTTGGAAAAAATCGGTGGAAACAATGTGCGCTACGAAATCAAACTTGTGAAAGTACTCGATCAGGAAATCGCGAAAAAAATCTCTGCTCTGATTCGCGAAAAATTACCGAAAGCAAAACCGAGTATTCAAGGTGAAACCGTACGGGTAACTTCAAAATCGCGAGACGAACTTCAAGCCGTAATCGCCATGCTGAAAAGCGACGCTTCAATCGGACTGCCATTGTCTTTCACCAACTACAGATAATTCTTTTGAAGCAAAAAATTCTCATTGCCGCAATCTTCGTTTTATTCGCCGGATTGGGCGCATGCGCGCGAAAAGAAGCGCCGGACGCGGTGAATTATTTGACTTTAAACGACACGATACCGAAAGAAGCAGTACCGAAAAACGAATTAAAAACTTCCGTCAATATCGAAGTCCCGTTCTTCAGTCAAGCGCCATTCTCAAACTGGGACTATCCTTGGCAAGAAGCGTGTGAAGAAGCGAGCGTGTTAAACGTGGCAAATCTTTATCTCGAAAAAAATTATAATCTCGACTCATTCAACGCCGAAGAACTGCGCCTGATCGACTGGGAAAATTCCTACTTTGGCGACTACAAGCACACCACGGTCGCGCAAACGGCGGAGATGATAAATAAGCAATATGGTCTGCGCGCCGAAATTCGGGAAAATCCGGATTTTGAGGATATTCAAACAATCTTAAACAAAGGTCATTTGATAATCGCGCCTTTCGCGGGAAAACTTTTAGGCAATCCTAATTTCAGAAGCGGCGGCCCCAACTACCACATGCTGGTCATAAAAGGTTACGACGCGGAAAAAATGCAAATAATCACAAACGACGTGGGCACGCGCAAAGGTGCCAACTATGTTTACGACTGGGATGTGATTGACAATGCCCTGCACGATTGGGACGATGGCGACATCACCTTGGGCGCGAAAAAAATAATTGAAATCTTTCCCAAATGATCTCGACTCCGACTGAAAAAAAGATCGCGTGGTCAACCGCGGTGCAGTACCTGGGCAAGATCGCCCAGCTCGTTTTGGGCGTGCTGACGGTAAAAATGATAACGAATTATTTGGGCGCGGAAGAATACGGCAATTACGCGAAAATCGCCGAACTTTCCCTTTTCTTTTTTACGATGGGAAATTTGGGAATTTTCGGGAACACGGTTCGGAAAATGGCGAAAAACCCGCTGAGCGGCCACATATTTGTAAACGCGCTGTTCGCCAGAATGTTCACGGGAATCATTATTTTCGCCCTGCCTCTAATTTTTTACCCGAAGCTGGGCGTGGCTTTTTTTGCGGCCTCGCTTTTTTTTGACTACGTAACTTCCGTTTGCGACGCCGCCTTACAAGCGAATTATTTGATGGGGCGAGCTACGCTCGCCCTTCTCCTCGGGCGCGCGGTCAATCTAACCATCGTGCTCGGGCTGATAAGCTATAATGTCCCGAACCAAGCCGACATTTTTTTTCTCGCGCCCATAGTCGCCACGGCCGCTACCGCGGCCGCCAGCCTTTACTTTGTCCGCCGTCGCTTCGCCTTCCGCTTCAAATTCGACTTCCCGCTGATGAAGGAAATTTTACTTTCCTCGGTTCCATTCGGACTGATTAATATCGTAAACAACATCTATTACAGATTTCTCCCAAGCTACCTGGTCGCGAAAATTCTCACCAACGCTCAATTCGCCTCCTACAACGTGGGCCTGCACATCTCAAGTTACGCCGCGCTTCTCTCGACTTTCTTGATGTTCTCGGTTCTGCCGGAATTCAAGGCCTCGCTTAAAAACAACCCTGAAAGAGCCAAGGAGCTATTCAAGCTAAGCAAAAAAACTCTCGCGCTGATGGCCCTCGCGATGCTCGTTTTCGGAACTCTTCTCGCCCCGACAGCCATAAAACTTCTCACGGGGAAAGAATACTTCATACCTGAATTAAGCTTTGTGCTTCCCATGATGCTGGTGCTCGCGGCGATTTCGTATTTCTACGACCTCCTGCTGATCAGTCTCTTCGCGCTGGAAAAAGAAAGGTGGTTTTTAAAGCGGGAAATCGCCGCCCTCGCGATAGCCTCCTCGATATTTTTGGCCGCCACTCAAACGACAGATCCCATACTCGGGGTATTTCTAATTCTGCTCGGCGCAATCTCCGGCGAGCTAAGCATGGTTGTAATGGCCGGCAAAAAACTCAATTCGATCTTCCGGCTCTCTTTCTCTCGAGTTCGGTAAGCAATTTTTTACGAAGGCGGATGTGTTTCGGCGTAATCTCCACCAATTCGTCGTCGCCGATGTATTCCAGTGCTCCCTCAAGCGTCATTGCCTGCATTGGCGTCAGTTTGATCGCTTCATCGGTACCCGACGCGCGCACGTTCGTGAGCTTCTTGTTTTTCGCAGCATTTACGACAAGATCCTTGTCCTTCGCACATTCGCCGATAATCATTCCCTCGTACATTTCCGTCTGCGGTTTAATAAAAAGACTTCCGCGCTCTTCCAACTTCCACAAGGAATAAGCCATCGCCGAATCGGTTTCGGCGGAAATCATCGAGCCGTGCGTTCGCCCCGGTATTTCGCCTTTGAAAGGTTCGTAAGCGATAAAAGAATGGCTCAAAATTCCCTCGCCCTTGGTCTCAATTATGAAATCGCCTCGGAATCCCAGCAAGCCGCGTGTCGGAACTTTAAATTCCATGCGCGACTGCGCGTTTTCGCTCTTCAATTCAACAATTTCGCCTTTGCGCTTTGATAGCATCTCAATGATTCGTCCGGAAAATTCGTCCGGAACATCAATAATCACCTGCTCCATCGGCTCCAATCTCACTCCGCCTTCCTCCTTCATAATAACTTGAGGCCGTGAAACTTGAATCTCAAACCCTTCGCGGCGCATGGCTTCAAGCAAGACCGACAGGTGCAATTCACCGCGTCCCGACACCTTATATGCGTCCGAGTTCAAAATTTCTTCAATATGAAGACCGACGTTGGTTTCCATTTCTTTCTCAAGACGGGCCCTGATATGGCGGGTCGTCACGAATTTGCCTTCCCTGCCGGCGAAGGGCGAATCGTTCACCATAAAATTCATCGAAAGCGTCGGCGGATCAATTTGAATCGCCGGTAAAGCCTCGCTATCCGCTTGCTCGCAAATGGTTTCACCCACGTAAACGTCCGGAATCCCTGCCAAAACCACTATGTCGCCGGCCTCCGCTTTATCCGTTTCAATTCGCTTTAAACCCTGAAAAGTGAAAATTTTGCTGATTTTCGCGGAACGGCTTTCACCCGTCGGGTGCTTAACAATGACCGAGCTACCGGTACTTAAAACACCCTCGAAAACGCGTCCGATGGCCAATCGTCCCATAAAATTGTCATATGCCAAATTCGAAGGCTGCATCCTGAAAGGCGCTTCGAAATTTCGGGAAGCCGCCGGCACCTTCTCCAAAATCAACTCGAAAAGAGGAGTTAAATCTTTACTGTCCTCATCTAAAGTTCTCTTGGCCAAGCCTTCTCTGGCGATTGCGTAAATATAGGGGAAATCCAACTGCTCATTGCTCGCGCCAAGGTCGGCGAACAAGTCAAAAACCATGTTCAGAACTTCATCGGGCCGAGCCATGGGCTTGTCGATTTTGTTAATCACGACAATCGGCTTGATGCCGAGCGCCAAAGACTTTTTAAGGACGAATTTCGTCTGCGGCATCGGCCCCTCAAAAGCATCCACCAACAGCAAAACCGAATCCACAGTCCGCAAAATACGTTCGACTTCCGAACCGAAATCCGCATGCCCCGGAGTGTCCACAATATTGATTTTCGTATCTTTATAAGTGATCGCGCAATTTTTCGCGTAAATCGTAATCCCGCGTTCCTTTTCCTGATCGTAAGAATCCATCACGCAAGTTTCGATTTCTTCGTGCGAATTGAACGCGCCCCCTTGTTTAAGCAGAGCGTCCACGAGAGTTGTTTTCCCGTGGTC
>CAYIRB010000018.1:0-16267 GCA_964365765.1 uncultured Candidatus Peribacteria bacterium | reverse complement strand
GGTCCGCCCTTTTTATGACGGAAAACTATTCGCCCCTTGTTTAAGTCGTAGGGTGTTAACTCGACCGTAACCGCATCTCCGGGGATGATTCGAATGTAATTGATTCTCATCTTTCCCGAGAGGTGACAAAGCACTTCGTGGTTGGTCGGATATGCCGGGTCGTTCAGTTTGACGCGGAAGGTTGTGTTTGGAAGACATTCCGCGACAACTCCGTTAACTTGAATGACTTGCTTCGCCATTATTTAGGGTAAAAGCGTATGGATTTTACATAGATGACTAGACAATTGCAAGGGCATTTTTGTCCATTTCCGGATAATTAGCGTTTGACAAAAGAAGGATTTATATGTAGCATACTCGTGTTTTAAACAATTAAATGAATTTTCCTTCTGAAGATGTGTCTGATGCGCCCGATCATTCTCTAGGTCGGTACGCGCTGATATTGGACAAGATATTGCTTAAAAGAGGTGTTGGTATTGCCGATAGTTTGACTTTGACATGGAATGGGAAAACTGGCGTGCTTTCCTACAATGCAAATGACGGTTCCTTCAGCATGGAGCTTGACGGTCAGTCATCCAAAATCTTTCCGGATGGACAAACGGAGGGGAGTTATGAAGGTATGGCTCAATGGTTCGTGTCGGCGGATAAGGAAACGCCCCTGATTTGATCAAACCGGTACTTCTCCCGGCCTTAAGGTCAAGACTTCCACTCCGGACTCCGTTACCAGAACGGTGTGTTCGTGTTGAATCGCGAGGGAGGAGTCGCGTGTGAGAATGTTCCAGCCGTCGGTGGCGGTGTAAATTTTTGGACTTCCCATTGCGAGAATCGGTTCTATCGCGATTGTCATTCCGGGTTTCAAGACCATGCCGGTATGGGTTTTGCCGTAATTGTAAACGTAAGGTTCTTCGTGCAGGTTTTCACCGATTCCGTGGCCGGTAAGTGTTGGGATTACGCTGTAGCCGCCGCGTTTGATGACTTGTTCAATTGCATGGCCGATGTCTCCGACGCGATTGCCGGGTTTTACCAGTTTTATGCCCGCCCACATCGCGCGAATGCATGTGTCGACGAATTTTTTGATTTCCGGTTTTGTTTTGCCCACGATTATCGCGACCGCGGAGTCCGTGTTGAGGCCGTTGAGAAGCACGCCGCAGTCGATTGAAAGAATGTCGCCTTCATTGAGGACGCGGTCGCTTGGAATTGTGTGGACGACTTCTTCATTGACGGCGACGCAGAGCGTCGCCGGAAAGCCGTGATAACCCAAAAATCCCGGTTTTACGCCGTATTCTTTGAACAGGCGAAGAGACTCATTTTCAAGGTCTTGAGTCGTAATTCCCGGGCGCACGAATTTTTCCAGCGCATGCAAAATTTCTCCGAGTATTTTTCCGCCACGGCGCATCGACTCGATTTCTTTGGCGGTTTTTATTTTAGTTAACATTGAAGTCGGATCTTAGTATTTCCATTATATCCGATGTCACATTCGCAATCGCTTGGTCACCCTTCACTTTCAGAATTTTGCCGCGCTTTTCGTAGTTCTTGATTACCGGCAATGTTTTTTCTGTAAATGTGGACAGTCGAATTTTAATCGCATCAGGAGTGTCGTCGGAGCGGGTGATTAAGTTGCCGCCGCATTTTTCACATTTATCCTTATCGTAAAAAGCTGGGAAGACCTCCTTGCATTTTGTGCAAATTCTTCTGGTTGTGAGACGATGCATCGCCTGTTCTTCTGTCAAATCGATATACAGTCCTTTAAAGTCGCGGCCTTCTTTTTCCATGAGTGCGTCGAATTGTTTTTGTTGATCGTCGGAGCGAGGTATTCCGTCAAACAGCGCGGCTGCGCCATTCGGCAGGCGATGCAAAAAGTTCGCCACGATTTCCATTACGACTTCGGTGGGAACAAGATGACCGGCCTCAATGATTGATTTCACCTTTCGTCCCAGTTCATTATCTTCCGCGGAAATTTTTCGCAGTTCCCCGCCCGCTTCAAAAATATCGAGACCGCATCGCTCGGCAATCGTTTTACTTTGCGTGCCTTTGCCGGAGCCTTGAATGCCGAAGAGAACTAGGTCCATAGTGTTTGTATTTAGCGCAGCTGCGGTGCGTAGGACGGGGAAAGCTCGACTTCGTCGAGTGAATGCCCACTCCTTCGGAGCGGCTACCCTTTATAAAATCTGTCGTAGTGGTGCACGAGCAATTGGGAATTTATTTTTCTGATGAGGTCCAGAACCACGCCTACCACGATGATAAGCCCGGAACCGCTGATCAAAACCGTTACCGTTCCCAAATTTAAATTTGAGAATAAATTTTGCAGAATCAAAGGCAGAACGGCGATGAAGGCGATCATTGAGCCCCCGAATAAATTAAGTCTGTTGGAAACTTTGTCGATATAGTCGGAAGTTTCCGTACCCGGTCTGAGTCCGGGCACGAATCCGCCACGTTTTTGAATGTTCTCAGCCACTTGCTTCGGTTGGAAGACTATTCCGACGTAGAAGTACGTGAAGCCGATGATAAGCAAGAAGAAAGCGGCTCCATATATCCATGTTCCGGGTGCCAAAATCGTGGTGGCGAATGTGCCGATCGCTTTCACCCACTCGCTGTCCGCGTAAATGAAAAACTGCCCGATAACGGAAGGGAAGGTGACAATTGATACAGCGAAAATAATCGGAATCATTCCGGCTTGATTTACACGAATCGGAAGGAAGGATTGGTGTCCCTTCGCTTTTCCTCTTTGTCCGGCATAGGTGATGGGAATTCTTCGCTGGCCTTCGGTGAACATCACCACAACGAGCGCGAGAATGATAGTGATCAAAAGAACGGCCACAAGCGGAATAAGTCTGTCGGGCTCGGTTCCGGTAAGGGCCAATGTGGGTCCCAAAATACCCGGAATCCCCGCGACAATGCTTGCGAAAATCAATATGGAAGTACCGTTTCCTATACCGTGTTCCGTAATAATTTCACCTATCCACATAAGCACCACCGTACCTGTTGCAATCGTCAGCATGATTGGAAGGACAACAGCCGGATCCTTGATATTCTCAATAATCGGAACTTGAGCTTGCGCGTTGATCAGGGCGATCATGCCGTAAGATTGCAAAAGCGCGAGAGGGAAAGTAAGCCAGCGCGTATATCTGTTGATTGTCCTTCTTCCGCTTTCACCTTCTTTGGAAAGCTCTTCGAGTTTGGGTACGATGACCGTCAAGAGTTGCATAATAACCGACGCGTTGATGTAAGGGGAAAGTCCCATCAGAACTATGGAAAAGTTCTGCGCGCCGCCGCCCGTTAAAAGACTGAACGCGCCGAGAAGGGCGTTCTTTTCAAATACATATTGAAGCGCCTCTCTGTTTACCGCCGGAATCGTGATGTGCGTCAAAACCCTGTACAGCGCGAGCATTGCGAGCGTGAACAGGATTTTTTTTCTAAGGTCTTTGGAGCGCCAAATTTGTTCCAGGTATTTTATCATTTATTCTTTTTAGTTTTTGCTTCTTTGATTATAGCATTAACCGTGATGATGGTAACTTTACCGCCAGCTTTTTCCACCATTTCGATCGCTTTTTCGGAAGCCGCGTGCACCGTAATGTTAAGTTTTTTGGCAATCGTACCCGTGGCAAGGAGTTTTAACTTTAAACTTTCTTTTTTAAGAAGACCCATTTTTTTAAGTGACTTCGCGTCTACGGAGGCTCCTTCCTCAAAAATTTCCAACTGTTCAATGTTGATAGGGAAGAAGGCGACTTTATTGACGTTTCTAAAACCCTTTAATTTCGGCATTCTTCTCGCAAGCGGTGTTTGTCCTCCTTCAAAACCGCGCCTGATTTTACCTCCGGTTCGGGCTGTTTGTCCTTTTCCTCCCTTGCCGCTGTAATTGCCGCGAGTTCTGCCGCGTCCGATTCTTTTTTTGTGCCGCGAGCTTCCCGGAAATGCTTTCAAGGTATGTTGTTTCATGCTGTTTTCTTTTTAGTGGTTTGTTGTACTTTTACTTGTCCCGCTTTCGCCATTTCTTTAGCTTCGGATTTTGTGATTGTCTGTACTTTCGCGTTTGCACGATCTTCTCCTTCCGCGTCTACCGCCGTGCTTACTTTCTCCTTGTTTTTCTTTTCCAATTCCGGTCTTTCCCTCAGTGATGTCAGGGCGATGTAAGCCGCTTTTGTATTGTTGAGTTTGTTTGAAGAACCCAATGTTTTTGAAAGAATATTTTTAATTCCGGCGATGTCCACGAGCTTTCTAACCGCACCTCCGGCGATTATACCCGTACCTTCGCTGGCCGGTTTTAACAGAACCTTTGACGCTTTGAATTTAATTTGAATCGAGTGCGGAATTGTGCCGTTGTAGATTGGAATTTTCACCAAATTCTTTTTCGCTTTTGAAACCGCTTTTTGAATCGCGCGCGGCACTTCAACCGATTTGCCTATTCCGTAACCGATTCGTCCTTTTTTATCGCCGATTACGACGGTTGCTCTGAATCTCAGACGGCGTCCGCCTTTAACCACACGGGTAACCCTGTCGATTTGAATTACTTCCTCCTCGAATTCTTTCACTTCTTTTTTATGGAAATTTTTTCTTTCGGGTTTGGACATAGTTGTAAGTTTATAAGTTGTTTAGAATAGCGGCGTCTGCGCCGCCGTAGCTGTTAGAATTTCAGGCCGCCTTCACGCGCGCCTTCGGCCAAAGCCTTCACGCGTCCGTGGTATTTGTAACCGTTTCTGTCGAATACGCAAGTTTCAATGCCGGCGGCTTTGGCTTTTTCCGCCAGTTCCGCGCCGACCTTCTTCGCTCTTTCGATTTTCGCGCCCTTTTTCGTTTTTATGTCGCTGTTCGCGAGCAATGTTTTGCCGCTGGTATCGTCAATCAATTGAGCGTAGGTGGCGTTCAAGCTTCTGAAGACTACCAAGCGCGGCCTCACGGCGTTTCCGCTCAGTTTAGCTCTGATTTTTACGTGCCTTTTTTTTCTTAATGTGATTTTAGTGTTTTTCATATGAAATATGTATTATGCCGCGGCTTTTGCGGCTGATTTACCGGCCTTTCTTCTTATGTGTTCGTTCATGTATTTTATACCTTTACCTTTGTAAGGCTCGGGCGGTCTGTAAGCTCTCAGTTCGGCGCAGACTTGCCCAACCAACTGCTTGTCGATTCCCGAAACCGTAAGCACGTTCTTTTTTTCCTCGTCGACTTTGAACTCGATGCCCGCCGGAGTAGGATACTCGATAGGGTGGGAAAATCCCAACTGAAGCACCAATTTTTTCGGCTGAACCGCGACTTTGTAACCAACCCCGTTGATTTCAAGCACTTTTGAGAAACCTGTTGTGACGCCGGTGACCATGTTACTTATCAAGGTTCTGGTTATTCCGTGCAAGCTCTTTCTGAGTCCTTCGTCGTTTTCCTTTGTCACAAGCACTTCGTTGTCTTTGATTTCAACCGTTATTTGAGGGTGAATTTTAAGTTTTAATTCGCCCTTGGGTCCTTTTACAATCAATGTCGCGGCTTCTTTACTGACTGTTACGCCCGCTGGGATTGCTACCGGTAATTTTCCAATTCGTGACATATTATATTAATTAATTTTTTTAGTAGATCTCACATAAATACTCGCCGCCCAAGTTCTGTCTTCTCGCTTCTCTTCCCGACATAACACCTTTCGGAGTTGAAACAATCGCCATTCCGAGTCCGTCCAAAACTTTTGGAATTTCTTTGGAATGAACGTAGATTCTTTGACCGGGTTTGCTGATTCTCTTCAAGTGAATGTCCTTTTTGTCGGCTTTCAGTTCAATCACAAGTTCTTTACTTATACCTTCTCCGTTCAGGGTTATTCCCTCAACGTATTGATATTTTTTGAGCACTTCGCATATCGCCTCCTTCATTTTGGAGTATGGGACATGCACCATGCTCTTCCGCGCTCGCGCGGCGTTTCGGATTCTGGTGATCAAGTCTGCAATTGGGTCTGTTGTCATCATTTTATTAAGATTTACTGTGATTGATTATTAGTAGTAGAGAGTGGCCAATGCCCGCTCTGCGAGCGGCTACCAAGACGATTTCCTGATACCCATGATTTCGCCTTTTTGAGCGAGTTCCCTGAAGCAAATTCTGCAGATGTCGTATTTTCTCATGTATCCATGTGATCGGCCGCACATGCTGCAGATGTTGTACATTTTTGTGGATGTTCCCGGCTTGGGTTTGAGACCCAGGGCTAAACGGTGCATCACCGCTTTTTTCTTGTTCCTGTTTTTCACTATCATTGATGTTTTAGCCATTGTTTGATTAAGTTATCTGCTATTTGGCTTTAAGAGGGAATCCCAATGCTTTCAACAACGCGTAACCTTGCTCGCTGTTTTTTGCGCTTGTGCAAATGTTTACTTGCAAACCGTGCGGTTTCGTAAGATTTTCCAGATCCACTTCCGGGAAAATCGTACAGTCCTTTAAGCCGATGCTGAAGTTACCTTTGCTGTCAAAAGCGCGGGGATTGATTCCTCTAAAGTCGCGGACGCGCGGAAGGGCGACGTGCACAAGTCTTTCAATAAAATCATACATTCTTTTTCCTCGAAGCGTGACGACCAGTCCGGTCGGCATTCCGATCTTGAGTTTAAAGTTTGAAATCGATTGCGTGGATTTTCTCATAACGGGTTTTTGGCCGGTAATCGCGGACATCGTCTCGATTATGGATGAGAAGTCCTTTACGTTCTGAGCCGAAGCCATGGAACCGATACCCACGTTCACGCTTACCTTTGTTACTTTGGGCACGGCGTTCACGTTCTTGATTTTCAGTTCTTTTTCAAGCGCGGGAATGATTTCTTTTACGAATTTTTCTTTAAGATTGCTTTTCATTATTTGGCTTTTTTAGTTGATTTTTTCGGTAGCGCCTTCGGTGCGGTGTCGGCCGCGGTCAGCTTGTTATCGCTCAGAATGTCGCCGCTCTTTTTCGCATAGCGCACTTTCTTTTTTCCGTCCATTTTATATCCGACTCGCGTGCCTTTCTTTGTTTTAGGGTCGATTACCATGACGTTGGAAATATGGATTGGAGCTTCAAACTCGATTTTTTGGCCGGCTCCCTGCTTCGTTTTTCTGTGGTGTCTCGTAACTTTGTTAAGGCCTTCAACCGTGACGCGCATTTTATTCAAGTCGATTTTCATAACACGTCCGGTTTTATTCCTGTTTTTTCCGGCAATTACAACGACAGTGTCTCCAGTTTTGATTTTCATAATACTTCGGGGGCAAGGGAAATAATTTTTTGGAATCCTTTTTCTCGAAGTTCTCTGGCGACCGGTCCGAAGACGCGAGTGCCTTTCGGCATCAAGTCCTTACCGATGATCACCACGGCATTTTCATCGAATCTCACAGCAGTTCCGTCTTTTCTTCGAATTTGGTTTTTTGTTCTGACCACAACCGCTCTTTGCACGGTTCTTCTTTTCACGGCGCCTTTTGGCGACGCTTTTTTGATGCTGACGATAATTTCTTCGCCGACATGCGCGTAGCGTTTTTTTGAGCTGCCCAGCACTTTAATGCACATGCATTCTTTTGCTCCGCTGTTGTCCGCAACCTGTAATCTGGTTTGTTGTTGTATCATATTATTTAGTTAGCAACGCCTTCGGCGTTGTGGTCCATCTTTTAAGTTTTGATAGGGGACGGCATTCGTAGATAGTAATTTTGTCTCCCACTTTATATGCGTTGTCTTCGTCGTGGGCATGAAACTTCTTGGAGACTCTGAATCTCTTTTTATATTTCGGGTGCTCCCTGTAGTAGTGTGATTCCACCACTATGGATTTGTTCCCCGACTTCGATACTACGGTTCCGGTTTTGGATCTCATTTTGTTAAGGGTGAATTTTTTAAGGTGTTGATTCGCGCAATATATTTTTTAATCGCGGTAATCATGTGGGACTGCTTGTCTTCCCCCAGTCTTACGCGAAGCTTTCTATGAGCGACTTCCATTTGCGATTTATGCAGTTCTGCCCCCAAATCTTTTTCGGAAAGTTTCTTCAAGTCTTCGATTGTTAACATTTTGTATGCGCTCATATTAATCCAGTTTTACGAATTTTGTAGTTACGGGTAATTTTGTGCCCGCGAGTCGCAGGGCTTCTCTGGCGTTGGATTCCGGGATTCCGTCCATCTCGAATAGAATCGCGCCCGGCTTTACGATGGTTGTGAACTTCTCGACACCGCCTTTACCTGAACCCATCGGTACCTCGGCCGCTTTTTGAGTTACCGGCATGTGAGGGAAAAGTCTCACCCAAATTTTTCCGCCTCGCTTTACGTAGTGAGTCATCGCGCGGCGCGCCGCTTCTATTTGTCTTGAGGTCACTTCTTTCGTGCTGGTGCTCTTTAAACCGTAACTGCCGAAAGACAATTTTGTGCCGCTTGAAGCATTCCCCGAGAAGTTTCCCCGTAGGCGATGCCATTTCCTGAATTTCATTTTTTTGGGTAGCAGCATTGTCTTTATTTCTTAGTAAATACTTCTCCTCGGTTGATCCATACCTTCACGCCAATCGCGCCATATGTTGTGAATGCCGGCACCGACGCGTAGTCGATGTCCGCTCTGAAAGTGTGAAGAGGGATTTTTCCTTCAGCCGTAAATTCGGTGCGCGCGATTTCAACACCGTTCAATCTTCCGCTTACTTTGACTTTTATTCCCAGTGCCCCGGCTTCCATGGCTTTTCTGACAGCCATTTTCGCGGCTCTTCTGTAGGAAACGCGTCTTTCGATTTGTTTGGCTATGCTGTCGCCGACGAGAAAAGCATCCAAGTCCGGTTTTTTAATCTCTTTTACGTTCAAGGTGAATTTGTTGCCGAATTTCTTTTCAAGATCGCCCTTCAACACTTCAACGCCGGCGCCTTGTTTGCCGATAATCACACCCGGTTTCGAAGTGTAAACGTTCAGAATCGTGTCATTCGCGTTTCTTTGCAATTCAACCATTGAAACTCCGCAGTCCGTTAAAGATTTTCGCACAAAGCTTTTAATCGCGATGTCGTCCTTCAACATTTTCGCGAAGTTCTTTTTGTTCGCGTACCAGCTCGACGGCCAGTTCCGGATGATTCCGGTGCGCATTCCGATAGGATTTACTTTTGTTCCCATGATTATTCGACTTTAGGGTTAGTAGTTTCAGTGGTTTTGGATTTTTTAGTTTGAGCGGCACCTTTGGCGCCGTGAATGCCACCGGCTTCGCCGGTGCTCACATCCACCACGACGGTGATGTTGCTTCGACGGGCAAGAATGGGGTGAGCTCGGCCTTTCGATACGGGCTGGCTTCTCTTATACATGATTCCTTTGTTTACCACGATCTCTTTGATGTAAAGTTTTGCTCTGTTTTGTTTGAAATTGTTGGTGGCGTTGGCCGCCGCGGATTGAATTACTTTGTACATGATTCCCGCCGCTTTTTTAGGAGTGAACTTAAGCATTGTCAGCGCTTTTTCAACCATTTCACCTCTAACCATTTCAGCAACCAAGTTTGCTTTTTTTGGGGAGATGCCGATATTTTTCAGTATTGCTTTCATTTTTTCTTAGTTAGCGCCTTTGGCGTGTTATTTGGCCGATGGGGTTGAAGAAGGCGAGGAAGGAGCCGCCGTCGCGCTTTCGGCCTTTTTGAGAGGGTGTCCGCGGAACTTTCTTGTCGGAGCGAATTCCCCCAATCTGTGTCCAACCATTTGTTCCGTTACGAATACCGGAAGGTGATCCTTGCCGTTATGAACCGCAAATGTGTGGCCCACGAATTCAGGAGCGATTTGCGCGTCTCTCGCCCAAGTCTTAATGATTCTTTTGTTCTGACCCATAGTCATAACTTTTTTCATCAGTTTGGCATCTACGTACGGACCTTTGTATGAACTTCTTGTCATGGTTTATTTGTTATCTTGAATTAAGGCGCGGCCCTTTCTTGTTCTTACAATCAAACGATTACTCTTTTTTCGGCCTCTCGTTTTTACGCCGAGCGCGTGCAAGCCCCAAGGAGTTTTCGGATACTTCATACCGATGGGGTTTTTACCTTCACCTCCGCCGTGCGGGTGATCCACCGGATTCATAACCTTTCCGCGAACTTCGGGACGCTGTCTTCGCCACCTGTTTCTTCCGGCCTTGCCGATTGAAACGTTCTGCCAGTCGGCGTTGGAAAGTTTTCCAACAGTCGCGTAACAGTATTTGTGCACAAAGCGCACTTCACCGGAGGGGAGCTGGACTTGCGCCATCTCACCGTCCAAAGAAACAAGCTTTGCCGCCATACCGGCCGTTTTTGCTATCTGACCCTCTTTACTCGGATTGATTTGAACGTTGTAGATTTCAAACCCGACCGGAATGTTGGACAGTTGCATTCGATTGCCGATTTTCGCCTTTGTTCTCTTTGCCATTAAAACCGTGTCCCCGACCTTGATTCCTTCCGGAGCCAAGTTATATCTCTTTTCACCGTCTTTGTATACCACCAGCATAATGAAAGCTTTTCGTCCCGGATCGTATTCAACGGTTCGAACATTTCCCTCGATGTTCAGTTTATCCTGTTTCCCGAAGTCGATTATTCTGATTTTAAAAGCGTTGCCGGAGCCTCGGTGTCTGGTTGTAATCCTGCCGGTGTTGTTTCGCCCCGCGGACTCTTTTCTGCACACCAGAAGGCTCTTTTCAGGTTTGGATGTCGTCAGCTCTTCATATGTGAGCTGGCTCATTTGCCTTCTTCCTCCACCCTGATTTTTAATAATTTTTATTCCCATAATTATTTTTTAGCTTTGCTTATGTCCAGTTTTTCGCCTTTTTTGAGAGTGACCACCGCTTTTCTCATTTCCGCTTTCTTTTGAATCGGCTTGCGGTTTTTCCCGAGTTTGTGCTTTGCATAGCCTTTTGTGATATTCACTTTCGTCGGTTTCACCCCGTATAACTGCCACAGCGCAATTTTTACGTCGATTTTCGTGGCGTCTTTTGAAACATAGAAGGAGTATTTGTTCATAGCTTGGTTTCGAACACTTTTTTCAGTGAGCAATGGCCTGATTATAATTTGTGCGATATTCATTTTTTAGTGTTAGCAACACCTTCGGTGCCGTGGTGGTAAGTTGTTTCAATATCTTTCAGAGCCGTTTCGGTAAACATCAGATTGTCGTACTTCAGCAGGTCTGCCGGGTTCATGTATCCGCTTTGAATCACTTTTGCGTTCTTGTGATTCGCGGCCGAGCGTTTAAGTGTTTCTTCCGTCTTGTTCATGACCACCAATACGTTTCTTTCGATTTGAAGTTTGATGAGCAATTGCGCGAATTCCTTGGTCTTCGGCTTCTCCAGTTCAAACTTGTCCAAAGCCATGATCTTACCTTCTTTTGCTTTTGAGGTCAGAATGGAAAACAAGGCCGCCCTCCTCATTTTTTTCGGCATCATTTTCTCGTAGTTTTCCCACTTTTTCGGACCGAAGGCCACGCCTCCGCCTTTCCAATGCGGGTTCCTGATTGAACCTTGTCTGGCTCTACCGGTACCTTTTTGTTTCCAAGGCTTTCGTCCGCCACCTCTCACGTCCGCTTTCGATTTGGTGTGAGCGATGGTCATTCGCTCATTGGCCTGTTGATACACAAGGTATTCGTGCACGAGACCTTCTTTGATTTCAACCTCGAAAATGTTCTTAGCTAGGCTCAGTTCACCTTTTTTTTCTCCTTTCTGATTGTAAAGTGTTGCTTTCATTTGCTTATTTTTTTCTGATTATAATCAAAGTGTTTTTCGCGCCCGACACCGGTCCTTTCAGACCGAGTAAGTTTTTTTCAAGATCCTTATAGACCACTACGGCATCGATTGTTTTTCTGTCGCTACCCATTCTTCCGGCCATTTTCTTGCCTTTGTGGACGTGACCCGGTCGCGCGCGAGCTCCGATTGAACCCGGTTCCCTGTGCGCGTGCGAACCGTGACTTGCCGGGCCTCCACGGAAGTTATGTCTTTTCATAACGCCTTGGAAACCTTTACCTTTGGAGATTGAAGTGATTTGAACCGCGTCGGTGTCGCCGAACATGTCCACATTCACGCTGTCCCCGACTTTAAAGGAGCTTGCGTCCGCCTCTGTAATTGAGAATTCTCTCAAGTAGCGGAACTTACGATTTTTTGTCGGTTTCTTCAACGCATCAAACCCTAGGACGAGCGCCGGATATCCATCTTTTTCCACCGTTTTAATCTGTATAACCGTGTTCGGTTTACACTCTATAACGGTGAGAGGGATCACGCGACCATCATCTTGGATGAGACGAGTCATGCCGATTTTTTTGCCCAATATTCCGGGCATATTTTCATGGATTATGTCTTCGGCTTTGCCGGAGACGGAAATTCTTGGACTTAAATCCGCAGGGGAGCCTCGAATTTCGCGAATAATTTGATTTGCCGAAGCATACTACTTAGTGTCTGCTTTGCTGTCAACATTATTTTTTGATTTTCAAAATCCTTTCTCTTAATCGCAGTGCCGCAGCGGCGGCATAGTTACGTACCAACCTGTAACCCATCATTATCAGCCAGACAGTCGCCGTTAAAAAGAGCAACATAAACGGCAATATAATGTTGAACACCGTGTCGTCCGGGAAATAATTGTCCAGAATAAAACCGCTTCCCGTTGCCAGTCCGAACAATGCGGTGGACAAGAGCCAAAATCGAAAAGCTTTTTTTGCGCTGAACATGTCTATGCTTTAGATTTCACGGCCTTTACCGGTTTTTCTTCCATTATCATCTTGATTTCGATGTCCACTCCGGAAGGAAGTGATAAACTTGAAAGCTGCTCGATTGTCTTGGATGTGGAATCCGTGATGTCGATGAGTCTTTTGTGCGTTCTCGACTCGAATTGTTCTCGTGCGTTTTTATGAACGAAAGTTGATCTGTTGACCGTGATTTTTTCGATGTGCGTGGGAAGAGGAATCGGCCCCATTACTATCGCGCCGGTTTTTTCAGCCGTGTCGATGATTAATTTCGCGGCCTCGTCGATTACTTTGTGATCGAAGGCGCGAATCTTGATTCTGATTTTCTGTCCTGCCATTATGGATTGTGGTTAAATTCCCATTTGTAAGATACTTTTATAGCAAGGGGAGATTTGTGTCAATTCTTTTGCGTGACGGAAAATGGAACCGCACAAAGTCTTTACTTGATTGTTTCTAAATGCTATACTCTATCATAGGATTAATCATATTTATGAATATATATTCAGTTTCCGAACAAAAGCATCAAGCCAATTTTTTATTGAAGATTGAAACCATTCGGCTTTTAAAGCAGTATGTGCCAAACAAAAAACAAAGTGCGTTTGTTGAAGAGTTGATTACAAGAGAACTCAAGAAACAAAATTTTTTGACGGCTTTGAAAAAGGCTAAAGGATCTTGGAAAAATCATCGTGAAAATAGCGAGTCGTTTATTCGTTCACTTCGAGAATCCAAGCGAATATGAATATAATCTTCGATACCGATGTGCTTATTGATATTTTGAGGAATCGTGAAGAAACGGCTTTGCAAGTTGAAGATGCTTTGGAGAATGCCGATACGCTCGCGTGTTCTGTTGTTACGGTCGGTGAAATATTCGCCGGTGTCAGAAAAGGGGAGGAAGAAAGCACCAAGTATATATTGGATAGTCTCACTAAAATTGATGTGGGTGAAGAAATTGCCGAATATGCGGGAAATCTAAAAAGGAATACCAAGTCACACAGTCTTTTTCTTGACGATTGCATGATAGCCGCCAGCGCGATTTTGTCCGATTCCGTACTTTTTACAAAAAACGCAAAGCATTATCCCTTTAAAAACTTAAAGATCCGCGTTATTAAAAGCAAAACTTAGTAAGAGTTGCCTGAAAAGACCGTCTTCTTGATGTTTGTTGCCACCGTCAATTAAGGCGTAGCCTCTGGTTGATGTGCGCCAAATCGCGACGGTTCCGATTTTTTCTTCGGGTTGGTAGAGGTATCCGTTGCTCAATTCGGAAAAATTGATTGTTTCGACTATTCTGCGGTCGGGAAGGACTTCGGCGGTAAGACGGGAGTTATCAGCGAATTTTTTACGAAATTCCGCGTATGTGTCTTCCATGGTGTACA
The DNA here is from genome assembly GCA_964365765.1 of uncultured Candidatus Peribacteria bacterium. GTDB lineage: Bacteria > Patescibacteriota > Gracilibacteria > UBA1369 > 2-02-FULL-48-14 > CALRGE01. The sequence goes on along the minus strand of CAYIRB010000018.1, from coordinate 2,294 downwards.
TCTCGATTTTTGAGGAATCCGCCCAGCATTGTTCAAATTCCAGCAGTCTGAGGTCGCCGATGGCGAAAACTTTTCCGCAGTCGATTTTGTAGTCGAAAACTTTCAAATCGGCGGGAACGCTCAAAGTAAAATAGGTATCGGCCACAACCTTTGGCTGGGGAGCGGCGCAGGCGGTGAGCAGAATCGCCACGGCGAAGAAAGTGAGTAAAATCTTTTTCATATAAAAAAATTATTTTAAATATTTGAAGCTGTTGTAGATCGCCGCAAAGCTCCCGTCGGCTTGATGAGTGTCGGCCACGTCGAGTAAGGCGTAGCTTGTTTTTCCGTTATTCCAAAGCGCGATTGTACCTTCGCTGACGCTTGTCTTGTAGACAAAATTATTCACGTAACCGGCGTATTTGATTATTTCGATGTCGATGTCATTCGGGGTTTCGACTTCCCTAAGTTCACCTCTGCTTAAAAATCCGCCCCTGAATTTTTCGTATGTTTCTTCAGTACCGAGGCCCTCAGCGCGGCTGAAGCTGATCAATGTCAAAGAATCGATACTGTAGACTGTGGCGAAACCGCTTTCGCTTTGAACCGTGATCCAACTCTTCGGATGATAAAGTTCGAAGGAGTCGGTGGTATATTGTTTCAGGTTGGGGTCGATCGCGGCGCTAAGATTTTGCCCGTCGCAAGCAACCAGCAGAAGGTTTAAAAGCAGAGCCAGACTAAGGATTTTTTTCATGTTTTTGTGAAAGTCCGGCAAATTATAGCAGTTTAATATCGCAAAACAAGAAAAACCGCCGGTCCTGTTATGGGCGGGCGGTTTTAGTTTTTTAGATTAGCGCGCCTTCGGTGCGTGATGCGCGCCGTTCGGCGCTAATGCTCACCTTCGGTGACTACGCAATGACCTTGGCAACCACTCCGGCACCGACAGTTCGTCCGCCTTCGCGGATAGCGAAACGAGTACCTTCGTCCAAAGCGATAGGAGCTCCTAAGGTGACTATCATTGTAACGTCGTCACCGGGCATAATCATTTCAACGCCTGCGGGAAGTTCGATTTCACCGGTTACGTCCGTGGTTCTGATGTAGAACTGTGGTTTGTAACCTTTGAAGAAAGGAGTGTGTCGTCCGCCTTCTTCCTTGGAAAGGATGTATACCTGAGATTCGAATTTGGTGTGAGGTTTGATGGAACCCGGTTTGCAGATTACCTGTCCGCGTTCGATTTCCTCGCGTTCGATACCTCTTAGCAGAAGACCAACGTTGTCGCCGGCTTCACCTCTGTCAAGTTCTTTCTTGAACATTTCGACTCCGGTAACAATGACTTTTCTTGTGTCTTTTACACCAACCAATTCAACTTCGTCATTAACGTTCACAATTCCCTGTTCTATACGTCCGGTTGCAACCGTTCCGCGACCCTTGATTGAGAACACGTCTTCAACCGGCATCAAGAACGGTTTGTCCAGTTCGCGTTTCGGAAGCGGAATGTATGAGTCGAGAGTCTTTAAAAGTTCAACAATAGGCTCGGCATCAGGTCCCGTTGGATTTTCAAGCGCTTTGAGAGCGGATCCCTTAATAATCGGAGTCTTGTCTCCGGGGAACCCGTATTTGTTCAAAAGTTCGCGGATTTCCATTTCCGACAGCTCGGCGATTTCAGGGTCGGCCATATCCATCTTGTTCATGAAAACAACAATGTATGGAACGTTAACCTGACGTGCGAGAAGAATATGTTCACGAGTTTGAGGCATAGGTCCGTCCGCCGCTGAAACCACGAGAATTGCGCCGTCCATTTGAGCGGCACCTGTAATCATGTTCTTTACATAGTCGGCGTGTCCCGGACAGTCAACGTGCGCGTAGTGTCTTTGCTCTGTTGTATACTCCTGGTGAGAAGTCGCGATGGTAATTCCTCGTTCCTTTTCTTCCGGAGCGTTATCGATCTGATCGTAGGCCACCGCCTTGTTGGCTTGAGGCCATTTTGCGGCCGCAACCGAAGTGATTGCCGCTGTAAGAGTTGTTTTACCATGGTCAACGTGGCCGATGGTACCGACGTTTAAGTGCGGCTTTGATCTATCAAACTTTGCCATAAAATAAGTATTAATAAAAAGCTACGTGATTCTAGCGGAGGGTTTTTGGTTATGCAAGCTGAAATTTGTTTTAATCACTTAGTTGTCTTTGAACCGTCTTTCGGTCGACTCCGTAAGCAGATTGGAGTCGGGGACTTTTGCGGTTTCTTTCGCTGGTGACCGGATATTTTCTGATATGTTCCCGGGAACACTCGCACATTCGGCCCTCAAGTGCACCACCTCTAGCGA
>CAYIRB010000017.1:0-16994 GCA_964365765.1 uncultured Candidatus Peribacteria bacterium | reverse complement strand
GTAGCCTTTCAGCCCGATTTTTTCCGCTACTTTCTCGATGGATTTTTTTGTGTTTTGAAGAGCGGCGCGACTCACAATTTCTTCCGAAGGCGGAGTCACGTTTATGCCCGTGCCACCTTGAAATTTCTCCTCGACGCTCAAGACCGCGGACTCCGCGACCGTCATGCTTGGACTTAAGGCGCGCATCTTCCCCGCCACTTCCAAAACCGCGACCGTCACCTCCACAAATCCGCTCTTTTTTTTGTATTTCAATTTGTTCCCGACGGCGCGAATCGTGTCGGTCTCAATGAATTTTTCGAACAATAGTCCGTCCATTTTTTTGAGCGGCAGGTCCACAATCCCGCCCTGACTTTTGAATGTCCCGGGTGGAATTTGCGGAGCGCCGCATTTAACAATACTCAAGTATTCCTCCAAATCCGCCGCCGAAACCAGCCTGACAATTCCGGAAGAACAGCCGTCGCCCTGCGGCTTAACGATGATATTTTTCGTACCGAGTTTTTCACAAATTTCCTTCCAGCTTTTTATTTTTTTAAGCGGCAAACTTAATTTCGGGGCGACAAAAATCCCATCCTTCTCCATACCCGAAAGTTTTTGGCCCGTTTCAAATTTGTCCATGCAAATGTGCGACGAAGTCGAGCTACTTCCATTGAATTTTACCTTATGGTCCTCCAGCATTTTTTGTATTACACCATTTTCACCGTCACCCCCGTGAAGTCCCAAAAATATAAATTCCGACTCTTTGATAAATTTTTTCAAATCTATTTTTTGCGGAACGAAAAACTTTTCGTCGCCCGCCTCGCACAAGCGGAGCCGCACTTTTTCTTCCAAAAACTTAAGCCTTTTTTCGTCACGCTCGGCGTTCAAACAGTTCGCCATAATTTCCTCAACCGTGTGGTTCAACGTGAGAGCGTAAGGCAGTTCCCAAACATTATTTTGCAGATCGAGAAGATATGGTTTTGGCGAATATTTTTTACTCCTTCGCAATTTCAGCCACGCGTTCGTGCCGCTCATTAAAGAGACCTGTCGTTCCGAAGTCGCGCCTCCGAATAAAACTTTTACTTCTTTCTTTTTCACCACTTCCTCGCGATTTTTTTCCGGAAACTTTAAGCCGTATCTCGCGCATGCGTTCTTCAAAATAAATCGTAATAATTCACGATGGCTAAAGCCCACGCGAGCTCCCTGCTGGAACAAAAATGAATTCTGCTCCATTCCGCTTATGGGGTTGAAATCCGAAAACCAAAGCCGTCCGTCGGGCATCAGCCAACCGTCAAAACGCGCGAAATCGCGCATGCCCAAAACCGTGAAAAGTTGCTCCGCTTGAACTTGAATTTTTTCAATAATTTCATTCGAAAATCTCGGGGGACAATGGTATTTAACTTGTCGCGACGGCAAATATTTTTTTCTGAAATCAAAAATCTGATTTTCTTCGTAACTCGTTTCAATTTCGGTAGGCATAATTGCAACCGGCATGCCAAATCGATTTTGCAAAATAATCACGGTGAACTCGACCCCCTCACAGAACGGCTCAACCACAACGCGAGTGTCCATTCGTTTGGAAAACAACAAATTTACTTTTTCCAAAGCCTCTTTCACGCTTCCGACGGAATAAACTCCTATACTCGAGCCACCCGTCGCGGGCTTCACAATTGCCCGTTTAATTTTATTTTCGGCAAAAAAATCCCGCAATATTTTCTCATGATCTTTATGATAGATTTTCAAAACCGCCGATGGAAAGGCATAAAATCCTGCGGATTTTATGTATTCATTCGCGTCAAACTTGTCGAAAGATTTTTTACAAGCATCAACGTTTGAACCTACATAAGGAACTTTATATTTTTCCAAAATTTTCTGGATTCCTCCATCCTCACCGAATGCCCCGTGCATTACCGGAAACGCGATATCCGCGTTCTTCAGTAAATTCTTCAAGGCCGCACCGCTCAAAACCTTTGCCGTTCTTTTTAGTTTGAAATCAAAATCCGAAGGTGTATTTGAATAAAGTTGCGCGCGTGAAATCGCGTAAGGCCTTTTTTTGTAGTCAAAATAAATCGGCACAATTTCCACATTTTCATCTTCCAAATGATCGGCCACACTGCGCGCCGAATTCAAAGAAATCCCTCTCTCCGCCGAGGGCCCGCCGCAAATCAACGCAATTTTCATATTTCTTGCAATAATTTCTTCAACCAATATAGCCTGAAAAAACAATAATTGCAAGTCTCACGCCGAAATTGCAATAACTTTTTGCAAAATTATGCGACCATTGCCGTCACATAACCGTGAGACGTAATTCCCCTGTCCATATGCGCGCGCAAATCTTCGGGACTCATGAGTAACTGTCCTGCAACGTTTTGTATTTTTTCCAAAAAATCGGGGTCGGCCAGGGTAAACGTTGATTCCGCTATGCCGGCTGCATTTGCGCGTTTTAAGCGCCTGACTCCCGTATTCGGTTCCTGTTTTAACACCGTGTATCCGCCTTCGCCGTCCGAAACGCGAAGTGTTAGCCTACCTTCGTTCCTGGAAGCGATATAGGCATCATCGTCGCGCGGAAGCAATGTTGATATGGTCGCCTTGTCAAAAATGTAAGAGTATGTCGGGTAGGTTTTTTGCCCGTCGTATATGGTTTTTGAGACTGTAAATTGAGTTTTTCCGGTCGGCTCAAAATATAAAGTTGACGGAATCCCCTTCACAGCCGGCCTTGAGTCCACAACTTGTAAACATTTCTCACGAAACATTTTTGTTAAATTCACAGGCTCGACATGAAGAGAACTCGGATCCAAAAAGTACAAATTCCCACCTTCTTCGGTAACAACGGCGTAATGAGTCCCCGTGTCACGAGCCAAACTGATAAAAGAGGGCTTATAGCCAGCTTTTCCCAACTCGCCGGCCAGAGCTCTGGACTGACCGACGCAGTTCCTGCCCAAACGCATCGGGACATCATCACCCGACGCCAGTAAGGTACTGGCGAAAGTATTGAGTGGCAATCTTTCCTGAATATCTCTTAAAGCTTCGCGCATATTGAATTTAGAGCACGTATTATACCCTATCGCCCCTAAAAGTCAACCTGGCCGCTCCTGACGCGCTTAACCGCCGAGCGTAACTTTTTTCCATGCAAAACCTTCTCCTTTGCCTTCTTTGAGCGTCTTGCCTTTTGCTTTTTGAGCTTAAAAATCTTTTGCGACTTTTCCGACTCCCGCCCCAAAACCTTTCCTTCGATTTTATCAATTAATATCTTATAGGCCGAAAGACGGTTTCTGTATTGCTCCCGGTGTTTTTGGCATTTTACCTCCGTCCCCGTGGACAAATGCCTTAAAAAAACCGCGCTGGCCGTTTTGTTTATTTTTTGCCCGCCCGCTCCGCCGCCGCGTATAAATCGCTCAACAATATCGAGCGGATCAATTTTCAGTCGAGTCGCTTTTCCCAAATAATGAGGCGGCAGTTCAACGGGAAAGTTCATCCACCACATTCTAGCAAATCCGACCTATTTCGCCATAGCCGCCCGCGCATCGTCACCGAATCCTCTCATCGGCATATCAAGTTCGTCCGGAGTCGCCGCCGCTTTGGTATAAATTGTTACCCATCTCGCGCCCTCAACTAAGGTATTAATCTCCAATCCCGCCCGCTCCGCGCCGGATTTCAGTACGCCAAACAGCTCGTTATATGCGTCTTGAGCGCCCCTTTTTGTAAGATCGAACATGGCGTATGGAACAAACTCGGCTCCGCTCGGGAACCTGTCCCCGTAAAAAGTCGCGCCAGGTATGCCGTCAGAACGATCCGCTCTATTTAATTGCCCTGAATTCATATAAAAAATAATGCCAGTCCTTTTTAAAGCAAAGAGCTCCAGAGGTCAAGAGTTTTTTTGATCCGCGTGTACGACACTTACCAATTCATTCATGTCGGCAATCCATTCCAATATATCCGGATCGTCATGACCGGGTCTGGGCACAATGGGCGCTCTATGGTCGGGATTGAGCCCGTGCCTCCGCAGTTCCTCTCTGGCCGCATCTCGAGGGCTTTCTGGTTCGCTCATAATTTTGAATTAAGGAAATCCATCCGACTCTACCTCAATACGCCGACTTTATCGAGCCCTTTTCAAAAAATGCACAAGCGCGTGTTCGTCCGAATGCAGTTCTTTTAACTTCGGCCCGCATCTCAATTCCTCGGCGGTCAAATAGGCGACGCTAGGCAATGTGCCATGAAAAAACGTTCGGCTCTATCCAAATCACTTTCCGGGGTTCGAATAATTCTAAAAATCGGGAATTGATTCATATCCCACGAGGCCACATTCTCAACATATTTATCAAAAGACAAACGGCCGTCATCATCACACATATCGGGCAACTTGAATCCACCCTCTCTTAATGCCGTAATTAAAGGCAGTATAAAAGACCTCATGTTAACCGGCGTGCTGAATAAAGTCGGATTATTAAGAGAGCTTTGAAACTCGCCACCCTTCGAATCAAGCGCCGCTAAAATTCCTTTAAGCTCACCCCACAACCGCATTGGATTTGCTTTATACAAAGGGTAATTATTTGGTTGGATAACGGAATCGCGAGCAAAAATACGGTGAAATTTGAGATCCGGAAAAACTTTGTCGGCATCACTTGCGGAGGCCATTTTATGAAAAGGGTAAATGGCATTCCAATGTTTTCTTTTGGGGAATTTTCGTCTTAAGTCAGGAACACCAAGTTGGTCGAGCTGAAAAGCTTTTACTCCCTTTTCTCTCAAAGTTGTCGCGAAGGGGCTTCCACCCGGCCCGACATCAAGCACGTGCCGTCCTTTCATATCAGTCAACTCACCACTATCAATGTGAAACAAAGAACAAATACTTTCAAAACCCTCATCGGTAAAAGCGCTTTCAATCAAAATTTTCTCATATATTCTCTCGCCCTCCACTCCGATTGTTTTCATAACTCCTCTCGTGCATTCCTCAACAAGTGTCGTTCGCCCCGTATCGTCATTAAAATTCTTCATGAAGGAGTCGGCGGTACTCATCATTTTCGTATATCGGTCTGCAATGCCGATTTGATCGGCCATGACACTACGAAAAGTTTTGGTTATTTTATCCAACTCTTCTTGCTCGCCGGAAGTTAACAATTCTTTTGACCAAGGAAAGTGTTGTATGAAATATATCCAGTGAACAAGACTCAAAAGAACCGGCAAACAATCCGGTCTACCGGTACAAATCAACCTAAAGTATTCAGCTCTGTCAGATATAGCAAGCTTGCGGAACATATCAATATTTCGCTTCATCAACAAAACCATTTTCGAGATATTAAATTTCAAACCGGAGACTGTTTGAAAGTATTCTTCTTTTTTACTACCGCTCAAGTGCTCTTCCGCGTCAGCTAAAAAATCACTTACTTCGGTGGACTCTTCTCTCGCTTCACGAAATTGCCCAAGTAAAGTTTGGAGCTGTGCCGGTAAAGCACTGCCGTCTCCTTTTAAAGGCTCCTCAACGCAAATGTCTTCTTTCCTTTCCATGTAAAGATTAACAAGGAAAGCAATATACCACAAAAAATCTATTTGTAAACGGGCTGTGCTATTTAACTCTCTTCAAAAAATGAACTAGGGCATGTTCATCAACGTGCAACTCTTTGAACTCCGGCCTGCATCGACAAGGGAATTCCAATTTCCCACCTGTCAAATAACACTCAATCACGTCCGGATCGATATAAGATTTTCTGCAAACCGCCTTTGTATTTCGCAAATGCGAAGACACGGTCTCGACCATTTTCACAACATTCTTTTTCAGCTCTTTCGCCGACTCGCAGGGCTCGCACTTCAACAGACAAGCCAGCGCCTTGACCGTCCCGTACCAGGTTCGAAAATCCTTCGCGCTTATATCCTCACCGCTGATCGCCTTCAAATATTCATTCACGTCCTCGGAATTAACATCGTGCACTTTGCCGCTCGAATCTCTAAAACAAAAAAGTTCTTGGCCGTGAATTTCTTCACAACTCAAAACAACTTTTGCCAAGCGCCCGTCGAACAAATCGACATCATGCAAAACTCCGCTCTTTCCCTTGAAATGGAAATGTATTTCCGTGCCCTTAACCTTAACCTGTTTATTAAGAATAGTCGTCAGGCCGTACGAATGATTTTCCTTCACATATTCCTCGTTCCCGATTCGAATTAAAGTCTTTTCCGCCAGTTCGATTATTGTAGCTACGACTCGTGGCCTATCAATTTCTTTTTTGCCCACATCTTTGCCGATTTTCCTACTTAATTTCGGTAAAACCTCCGCCAAGGTCAGCAATTTGTGGAATTTTGTACTGTCGCGCACCTCCCTCCATTTCGGATGATAAATATACTGCTTCCGCTCTCTCGAATCTTTGCCGGTCGCCTGGATATGCCCCCTGTCATCTTTACAAATCCAAACATCCTTCCACGCGGGAGGAATTTTCAATAGATCGATTCTTTTTTTGTCTTTCACACTTACCGCTTTCCCTGTTGCCGTTTTATACAAAAAACCCTTGCCTTCTCTTTTTCTGCATATTTCAGGCACTGAAACGTTGCTATACCTCAAACCCGTACTTTTTGCGATTTTCTTTCCATCCATAGATTCACTATATCACGAAGGGAAATCCTGATGTATTTTTTCTTGTCTTGATTTTATGCGCAACTAAAGCTGAATACACCCCCTTCGTTATCAGATACAGAAAGTATAAAACATGGATGGGAACGGGTGGCGATTACGGTGTCGGAGTTAAAGTTACGTGTTCTTGTCAGTGCGTTATCCCCGAATTTAACAACGGCCCCTTCGACTTTCTGGGCCTGGTGAATAATCTCGCCGGAATTGCGAAAGGCGGCAAGTGGCCCAAAGTCGCAAAAGACATTGCCGATCTCGTAAAATGGATGAAAAAAACCTGTAGGGCGTCTGTATTTCTAGTCCCTCTTCCTTTTCCCTAGAGTTGTACTTGAAGTTCGTGAAACTACACAATTTCCCCCTGCCGCAAACAAACTTTATCAGGGACATGCAATTTTACTCTAATTTTGGTTTGGCACCACGGCATGCTGGCGTATAAAGGATCTTTTTCGCCGTTAAAAACGGCGGAAGAATAGGCGGTACTTCTGCACATCCCCAAACACGATTCGTGATAAACACATTCGTCTTTTGAGCAAATTCCATGAAGTCTTTCGCTTAACATTTCTCTAGTAAAATCCACAGGATTATCAAGAACTATAATCCCGGTTTCAGGATCAAAAGTACCGGTTCGCAGTTCCGGATGAGCGACATTCATGAAGCACCAATGTGTATCGCCTGTGTAAACATTGTAGCAAAGGTAGCGATTATCTACGGTGGAGCAAGCATAAGGATGATCACTAAAATGAGAATTTGTAGTTTGGTGCCTTTTATTACTTATTCTTTGAGCTGCTTCCTCTGGCGTCATATTGTGGAAATTTGGACCAAAGCTTGTAGCGGAAAGATACATTTTCAATTCGTCTTTTGTGTAATTTCGTATAGTTTGATCGAATATATTGATAACTCTAACGACGTCTTCTTCGGTTAAAAAATACGAATGCGGCAATTCACGTGCCCTTCCCACATATCTTAATGACGTAAAACGTAGCTCGGCAACGCCAAGTTCGCTGGCCAATTTTGTAAGTACGGGGATGGAATCAATGTTACCTCTATGTAGGATATTATTGGCTCTTACATTGAATCCTATTTTTACTAACATTCTTATGTTGCGCAATATTCTTTCATATTTTTCTAGAGATTGGTTCGTTATTTCTCTTTGTTCTTCTGCGGATGCAAAAAGAGTAACGGGGATGTCTGTAATGCCGGCGTGCTGAAGTGCGACCAATAATTCGTCATCTTCTTGAAAGTCTCTATCTGTAGCTGATGTTAATATTTTAGTTTGAGCATGTTCCCCAAGTTGGCGTATAAAACTTCTATTTCTATCTATTTCATCGGGGTAAATGAAAAATTTTGCATCGGGGTAACGTTGACGTATAAGCTCTACCAAGCCGTGCTGTTCATCCAAAGACAATCTCAGCGCATTCGGGACTGGTTTATTTGAACAGTGGTTACAATTTTCGGCACATCCTTTTCCTATTTTTACAAAATCGATTTCAAAAGGCACTAATTCGCCGGTTTCGGTTTGCCGAATGATTTCACGACAACGGTCGCTTATGTTTTCGCGAAGCGACTCTATTTGTGGACTTTCCGTGGACTCGTTTTCGGTCGGGCGGCAATTAAGAGCGCATCCGGAGCAACTGTCTGTTCCCGTGGTAGTGTTTCTTATATTTGTCATATGTACTTGGGCCGTAAGGCAAAAAGATATAAGTAACTACGGTTTACATCTCTTGGTCGGCCCAGGTACAATTTCTATAAATTATGTTGTATTTTTATACATTTTTGTTATAATTATAACATTATGATAAGAATTTCAGACGCGCTATATGACCTTGTGACCCAAAATCATTATCTTAGGTTTGGGATCAATAAACATATTTTAAATCTATCGCAGGTCGCTAAACTTCTGCGTCCTCTCATAGAAGCACGCACAAAAAAAGAAGTGAAAGAGAGTGCTATTTTAATGCATCTTTCTCGTTTACAAAGGCGAATAGATAAAATAACACCTACGGAGGAGAGTACGAAATTATTACAACTATCCGTGCGATCGGATCTTTGTTCCATGACATTCGAAAACACCAGAAATGTTTTTGAAAAAGCTCAGTTCGTATATGCGAGTATAACTAGCAAGAGGGGATTTATAGCTCTTAGTCAGGGGCAGAATGAAATAACAATGATTATTGATCAGAGTTCGTTGACGATCGTGCAACAGCTTATTAGCAGTAGACCTAAATACACAAAAAAAGACCTGTCAGCCATACAAATACAGTTTGAAGAAAAATATTCCGATATACCCGGACTGATTTATCATGTTATTCAATGCGTTACTCTGCAAAATATTAATATTTCCGAAATATCTTCTACATACACGAATCTTATTATTTTTATTGAACAGAAAAACACGGGGCTTGCGTTTAACACCCTTTACAATACGTTTATAGCAAAAAACGAACACCTATTGTAATTGGTGCATTTATTCTACCAAATCAGAACCTATTTTATCAAAAACTGCTGAACGAAACCAGACCAAGGAAGCCAGCCCCGCCCCCGCTCGCCTCTTTCAAGTATTCATTCACGTCTTCGCTTTTTTTAAATTAAGCCCGACTTCGCTATCACTCGAATACCTAAGCCCTGCATGTTTGGCGATTTTTGCGGAGTCCATGCGAACATTTTAACATAACTATCGCTCCTTGGAAGGAGTCGTTTAAACTTTATAAAGTAATCACCGGATTTACAAACTTTATAAAGTTTGCTAAAATAGAGTCATGACTATAAAGTTTCAACTTACGGTAATCTTAAAACAAGCCGGCCTGACCCAGGAAAAACTGGCGAGCGAGCTGACCGTTTCATTTCCGACTTTAAACAGCTGGATCAACGAGCGCTCCACGCCGCGCGCGTCCGCGCAAACAAAAATTGCCGAACTTTACAGAAAATACACCGGCGATACTGGCATTCCTTTATCTCAACTCGGTAAAAAATACACTCTTTTACTGCAAAAACAAAAGCTTTACCCCCGCCTCCTGGCACTGATTTTAAAACGCCCCGATCTCGCGGATGAATTTATGCTTTCGCTCACTTATCACTCAAATCGCATGGAAGGGAATACGCTGACGGAGGATGAAACCGCCGATGTTCTGTTTAAAAAAAATCCCCTGCCCAACAAAACATTTATTGAACAGCTAGAGGTTAAAAACCATCAAACGGCACTTCTTTATTTATGGAGTCACCTTAGAAATGACCCTTTAAATGAAAGTTGGATCTTAAAAATTCACGGTATTTTAATGAATGGAATTCGTGAAGATTCAGGCTTTTATCGTAATCACGCGGTTCGCATAGTCGGCTCGCATGTGCCAACCGCCAACTACTTAAAAATTCCAATACTCATGAAGGAATTCGTAAAAAGATTACCGTGTAAAAAAGGCGGAAATATTTTCCGACAATGTGCGATTCTTCATGCCGAATTCGAAAAAATCCATCCTTTCTCGGATGGGAACGGTAGGGTCGGCCGATTGCTACTTCAAGCCCTGCTCCTCAAAGCCGGTTTTGCTCCCGCTCTTATTAGAGAAGAAAAAAAACGCCTTTATTACACATTTCTTCGCAAAGCCCAGCTTGAAAACGACACCTCTCCTCTCGAAGATTTTATTATGGATGGAGTTTTGGACGGCTATGGGTTGTTTGAGTGATCTCCTTCTTTCGGATTGAACCACAGGTGTCAGGGCTCAGTATTCTCTTAAAAGTATCCGCACTTTCCGCCAATTGCTCCGCGATGTATTTGGGAATAGAGTTCAGGTGTACTTCCTAACCATCTTCGTATGGCTCAAAAAATCCTATGTAAAAACCTGAAGCGGGTGACTTACTTTGACGGCAAGCGATTTTCGATAAAGCATGGGAAAAGGCGGCGAGCCCTCAAGTATGCGAAAAAATATGCGATTGAAATGGCCACATGGAAGTTATGGCATCATCAAGAATACGTATGCAATATGGGGGCTTGTAATGAACAATATGTCGGCAGTGAATCCGATCATGGCGAGTTTCATCAACGTAATTTTTTGTGTGGGGCTAAAACCGATAACGTTCCGTATGTAATGGTTGTATACAAAGAGTATAAAACATGGCTCGGTCATGGCGGTGATTACGGTGTAGCCATCCAAGTGCCTTGCTACTGTAATTGCGTAATCCCCGGCCCCGAGGAAGAGCCGTTTGATTTCTTGGGTCTTGTTAACAGTTTGGCCGGTGTGGCGGAAGGTGGTAAATGGCCGAAAGTGGCAAAAGAAGTTGCCGACCTTATTGATTGGATAAAAAAGAATTTATAAAAACCCTTTTCTACTTTTTCCTTGCCATCTCTTCCAACATCTCTTCCATCTCACTCTTCGAAAAATTAGCCGCGCAGAGCAATTTGACCAACCTTGTTTTACTGTCCAGTTCTGCGTCAGGCCCAAAAACCTTCTCGGCGGCGGCTTGGGTGTAAATGGAGCCTTTTTGCTCCGTGGCGGCCGCCAACATTACCTCATCACCTAAAAGAGTCGCTGCGCGTTCGGCATGATCTTGAGATGTTTTAATCATAGCCGCTGACTGCATGTCGCCAACCGAAACAGACTTGCGCAGCATGGCTAACGAATGCTGTACTCGCCGGTGAAACTCTTCAATGACCCCGGAAATGGGCGACTTGGGTATCGCCTCATCCCTTTGCCACAGCATCTCCATAGTTGGCTCATCCAGTCCGCCGCTTAGGAGTTTCGCCGCTGCTTCAATGTGCACCATTACCATAGCTAAACAAGCAAGAACGCCCGCTTCGTTCATTCCTTTAGAAAGCCGTGCATACAAAAAAGCGGTGTATAGGTGCCCGTCACAACGGCGATAACATTCCGCCAGCTCAAAGGTTCTTTCTGGAAGAGTTTCCCCTTTTCTAATTTCATCAGCATGCAAACGCCGGATGACCCCTTCCATATAATCAACGGAATCCCGCCAAGTAGTCCCAAACGTTTCACTCATTCAAAATGAATTAAAGACTGGAGTTTGTCAAAAAACCCTTCTTCTGTCAACGTCCCCTGATAAAAAATTGGTGGGAATCGGACCTTTGTATTTACTCAAAAATGGGCGCCTGATGACTTACTAGGGCCTCTGGAGCTAACATAAATGTGATTGTCTTATCGGCAATTTCTTCAAGTTTTTGGCTCCTGGGGAGTAATCGTTGCCCTTCAACACCTCTGGACTTCAAATAATCTAGGGCTTCACCCTTCCAGCTTTGAGGTAGTAACGTTTTCGAGATAAATAAGTCTGATTGTTGCAACAAAGTTATGGGTCTGCCTTGCCTGTCTATAAAAACTCTGCCCGGCCCCATCCATCTATTGCTTTTTGGGATATTTCCTTGCTCCACAATAATCATTTTTTCAAGCGCACCAGCGTCTTCTGTTAACCAATCATCAATGGACAGCGTATGCTCCCCCAATACCCCCATTGCAACGAACTTGCCTTCTTGATGTGCAATGCGCTTTTCTTTGGGATTCCACTTCGTAAACGGCAAAGGAAGACTAATTTGTTTTTTTATAACCATTTTTAGAAGTTCATTCTCGTCGCGCAACAGGTCTTCATCTGAGATATTTGGACTGGGCAAACAAAACACCTCCTTAAACGCCTCTGGATTCAAACACCAAAGTGCGGCATCTTCTAATGGACTTGGATTCAAGTTGTATGCAAAGAACAAAGCAACCAAGGGGGAGGTCGTCCAGTCTGTCAATCTAGTGGGGACGTCGTAATGTTGCATAAAACTGAGCCAACCCAACACATCCCAAGTTGGGGGCGTAGGAAGTGTTGGGGTTTCAAGTATTTTTTCCATAAAAAAATTAATGCTGGCTCGCTCTCTAGGTATCCATTCGTCGACTGGTATTTTCTTTTCAAGAAAAAACCTTTGCAACAAGGGGGTAAGCCTATACCCATGATACTTGACTCCACGAAAGATTAACCCCTGCGAATTGATGTCCGAGGCCATCCTGTCTAGTTCTGATTTTAGCTCAGACCATGTTGAGAACTGCATGATAAAACATCAAAGTGCATTTGCTTCAGCGATTATCCTTAAATATCTTGGCTATCAAAGCTGTATAAACAATATCCTCTAACCATCTTACCCCCTCATCCATGGCCCAGTTATCTGTATCGAAGTGCTTTATAATTCGATCCAAATCTGAAGATGGAGGTTGGTGGGGAGTGATTGTCGGATAGTTAAATTTCAAATCGTGTAAAAAACGGCTACGACAGCCCCTGATCTTAGATACCAAGAGCTCGGCGAGTTTGATGGCAATATCTTCCGCGTAACCAAGTTCAATCAAACCTGACTCGTAATGCTGTTTGACCGTCGATTCATAATGAACGATGCTGAACCAAGAGGTGCTGGCGGCCCACTTCTCGCAAGGATTGGGCGGCTCACAGGTAGTGCCTATATCATAGGCATGTTTGCTTGGGCTGCCGATCAAGGCATCAAAAACTATATATAAATTGGATAAATAGTAATCTGCTGTTTGCAACAGTGGCTTACCGTAATCGCCACAGGCCACAAAAACAAAATATCTCGATACTCCACGTAAGGATCCCTCAGAATCGAGGTATCTTTCAAAAGCTTTTGATAGTGATAATTTGAATTGGTATGCTTGGTAGCCATAACCAAATTTTGGATTCAAGACATCTACCGTCGTCTTACATAAAGGTGGTTTTGATGTCCCCTGAGTAGGGCGCCTTTCTGACGGTCGTGTTGTTTTATATTCATCTAGCAAGAATTTTTCCCGAGTCAGTAAGTGCCAAAATATCAAAAATTCCTCGAGCTGAGCCTTTGGATCGACTAAGTTCTGGTCATCACCACTCTCAGCTCTCATTTTCCAAGGAGATAGCTGCTGTCTTCTAGTCAGCGTCAAGTTAACATCTTCTTCGTATATTATTGAAGACATCTTCACGGTCTGGCCAAGTGATTTAAAGCAATAAGGTCCACCGTCGGATATCCGCACTCCTTTGCCCAAGTCACAGGGTTTATCGAGAAAAATGTATGTGGGTATTTTAAAGTATAATTTGTCCATTATTTTGTAATTAATATGGTGGAGATGGCGGGAATCGAACCCGCGTCCAAAAAGGAAGAGGCCTACCTTCTACTTTCGTAGTTCTTTTCGATTACGCAATGAAAATATGAAAAGAACAAAGAGCTTTCATCGCGTATTTACCAGAGTTTCGGTTCATGGCCGGAAAATAAGCAGCCAATCACCTGAGCCTCGTAATTAGGCCCTCAAAAGCTACGAAGCCTTGCTTAAGAGAACCCCGTCGCTCTAATGGCGACGGAATCGTGCTATGCGAAAGCAGGAGCAAAGCTCATTCTATACGCATTGGCACGTTGTGCTTCAGAGTTAGCATTTAGACTCGCACGGACGGGTTGAGGTGAGACCGTGCAATCACCTGAAAGCGGATAAACGACTTCAAATCTTTCTGTCGATACCTGTACATCCCCACGTTTTCAAAGAGCCGGTCAATTCTAATCCCGAGGCGGGGCTTGTCAAGTTCCCAACTCCTGTTTGACCTTATTTATGCGCTTAAAGTAATGGTCGGGCGTGGGCACGTGATCTATTGTCACCAAAGTATCGGAACCGGCCAAAGTAATCACCAATACGCCGTAGTTGAGAAGCGTCGGGAAAAGCCCGTTTTGTTTTTTGTTAACGTCCTGAATTTTTGACAAATCGATGGATTCGCGCGAGTCGCGAAAATAAATGGACTTGTCCACAATGACAAGCCTCATGTTCGTAATCACAACCGTATGCAAGTGGTAGTAAAAAATCTTAATAAATTCGTAATGGAGCAGTCCCATGAGCAGGGTCAAAATCAGCAAAATAATCCATTTTAATTCGTGAACGGAATAATCGAGGGAGTAAATCGGTTTCGCGAAAATAAAAATCGCCGCCGTTAACAATAAAAACAAGCCGACCAAGAGCATGCTCGGTAAAACTTTTGTCCAATGCATTCTAAAGAAAAACAAAACTTCTTCGTCGGGGAGCTGTCCCTTAAAACTGCTTTTCGGCGCTGTTTTGCTAAAAGATTCGGTCATAATATGAGAACGGTGTAAACCGCGGTTAAAGCGATTGAGAATACGGAAAAGGCGTATAACCGGACAAGATGCTTGATCCGAATGAAGCCGAACAAATGATGATAAATCGACTCGTCAAAACGATACACATTTATGTAGGCGTAAAGTTTTTTTATCGAATACGCGAAAAAAAGTATGGAAATCGCCTGACTTATACACAAAAACAAGATAATCATTCGTTTTGTGGTTACAGTCGACAACACGGTATGTCAAAAACGCCAAACAATCAATAGCGCGGCGCGCGCTAAATGTCCCCCTTCCTTCTATGACTTTCGGATCGAAAATGCCGTCTGTTCTCATACATCGCCATTTTACTCGCCGCTTTGTCATGAAGCGCTCTGGCATGAATCTGCTTCACACCCAAATCTTTCGCTATTTCAGCAAAGGACATGGGCTTCTTGCCACCGCCGGACTTTCGCATTTCAAGAATCAAATAGAGCAATTCATCAAAAGTGACGCCCTTTTCCGCCATGGACTCTCTTAACCCCGGCATCGATGCCAAATAATGCGAGGGTTTCGCTAACTCCACAATTTGGTGTCCGGTACTGTCTATTATTGGCATTCTCAAAATCGCCATGGCCTGCTCCCTGGTCACGTCTCTCAAAGGATTAAAGAAATCGATATCTCCGTGGACTTCTCCCACGGCCTCCATATCGAGAATATTCTCGAAATCGTGTCCTTCGTGAACCATAGTCGCGATTAAATAAACCATCAATAGTATACAACATCTCTAGCAATTTGGCAACTACTTCTCAGCCTGCGTCCCGGGGGCGTTCTTCAGTTTTTTTCCGAGCGCGTTCAAACTTTTTTTGAGTTCTTCCGCCCAGTTCACACCCAAGTCGCGGAAAGAGATTTTCAATTTGCTACCGGAAATAATCCAGCCTGAATTGTATTCTAAAAGGGACATTATATTCACAGGCTTCACGCTTTCGGACATATGCAGAATGATTTGACGGTCTTCCTGCGAGTGCATGTTTTCCGCTCTTACATTAATGATTCCCGCTTTTTTAGCGAACACTTTAATCTCGAGAACGCGGAACAAGTTGGAAACCTCCTCCGGCATTTTCCCGTAGTCATCCGTGAGATTCCCCTTTAGTTCGACGAGATACTTTTCCGTGTCCGCCGCCGCGAGTTTTTGGTAAACGGAAATCTTCTCCTTACTGCTCAAAATGTATTCGTCGGGAATATAAGCCGGCAAGGGAATTTCAATTGTAACGTCCTTCGGCACTTCTTCTTTTTTAGTCTTTCTTCCCATCTTCAAGTCTTCAACAGCTTGGTTCAGCATCCGCACGAAGTGGCTGACTCCCACAACGTTTATCGCGCCGGACTGGTTCGCGCCCAGAATGTCTCCCGCCCCGCGAATTTCCAAGTCCTTCATCGCGATTTGGAATCCCGCGCCCAGCTCGCTGGCTTCAACTATCGCGCGCAGACGCTTTTTGGCGTCCAGCGGAAGCCTCTCCATGTGATATAGGAAGTAGGCGTAGGCTTGGGTTTTACCGCGCCCCACGCGACCCCTCAATTGATAAAGTTGAGCCAGCCCGAATTTCTCGGCTTGATTCACAACCAAGGTGTTCGCGTTCGGCAAGTCGATTCCGTTCTCAATGATTGTCGAGCTGACAAGCACGTCATATCTCCCCTCTTTAAATTCCAAAATTCTTTTTTCCAAATCGTCCGGATTCAACTTTCCATGCGTCACGATAACTCTCGCCCTAGGTATCAACGTGCGCAATTTGTCCGCCATGTCATCAATGGTCTGGACGCGATTATGCAAAAAATAAATTTGTCCGCCGCGATCCAATTCTTTTTCAACGACGGTTTTAATGAGTGCCATTGAAAACCTCCTCACTTCCGTGACAATAGGCAGGCGCCCCGGCGGCGGCGTCGTGATGGTTGTGATGTCGCGAAGGCCATGCAAACTAATATTCAAAGTCCGCGGAATCGGCGTCGCCGTTAAAGTTAAAATGTCGACTTCTTTGCGAAGTTCTTTCAGCGATTCTTTTTGTTTAACGCCAAACCTCTGCTCTTCGTCTATTATCAACAGCCCGAGGTTTTTAAATTTAATGTCTTCCTGTAAAAGTCTGTGGGTTCCTATCACGATATCGACCTCGCCCCTACCTGCGGCCTGAATGATTTTTCTTTGCTCCGCGGGCGATTTGAAGCGCGAAAGCATTTCAATTCGAGTGTTGGTTCCATCCATTCTGCGCAAAAAAGATTTGTAATGCTGATCAACAAGAATGGTGATGGGCGCCAAAACCGCGACCTGTTTATGGTCTTGCACCGCCTTGAACGCGGCCCTCATCG
>CAYIRB010000016.1:5949-17118 GCA_964365765.1 uncultured Candidatus Peribacteria bacterium | reverse complement strand
CGATTCCCACGCTGATCGCCAGCATTTGTTCGCCGAGCCATAAAAAGCTTATCAAAGCGGATGTAAGTCCGAAGAGCAGTCCGAAAATTATGCCTATCGCGAATTCTTTTCTTAAGTAGGTGGCGAATTTCGCCTTGCCGCTTTTTAAATCGCGTGAGTAAATATTTTCCGTTTGAGTCCCGATTGCGTCCGCGATGTAGACAATAAAGGGCAGGAAAAACGCCACACGAATATTTGTCGATAAAACTTCTTCAAAGCGGGATGTTACCAGCGATATGCCAAAGCCCAAAACGAGGCCGAGAATCAAAGCGGGGAAGCGCAGGCGCAACAAAGTCAGGACGGATTCGTAGTCGTCGTCAACGTATCGGATGTGGTTTTTTCCCATATGCCGCACTATAGCATGATTTATATTCCCTCCTCAATTATTAACTCCTCCGCGACTTCCTTTTCCAATTCGTGTTCGCGGGTGAGTTTTGTTTCCGTCCATTTACCGTTCGCCACATAGGCGAGTGTGATTAGTAAAGCGAGCACATTTGAAATGGGAATCGACCACCACAATCCGTTCATTCCCATGTGTCTGGAAAGTACGTAGGCGAGTGGAAATTGCAAAATCCAAGATGAAACAAAGGCGAGCGCCATCGGGGCCAGAGTATTGCCAGCGCCGCGCAAGGCCCCGCTCAGCACTTGCTGGATGCCTACCAAACCGAACGCGAATACGATGATTTTTATGAAGTTCGCGCTCGACGCGATCGTTTCAATTTCTCCGGGAACGAATATGGCCGCGATATCTTTTGCAAAAGTGAAAATAAAAATCCCGCATAATGTCAATATTGCGAAAGTCGCCACGGAACTTTTTTTGACGATTTCCACCGCCCTCGTTTTTTTTCCGGCACCGATATTTTGTCCGACCAGAGTTGAGGTCGCCATCGACATACCTATTGAAATCATAAAAACCAAACTCAAAATTTTCGTTCCGATTCCGTAAGTCGCGATTCCCAAAGTTCCAAAACTCGCGACAAGAATTGTCATTACCGTCAGGCCCAGCGCGCGGCTGGATTGTTCCAGCGACGCGGGCAATCCCAATTTGAACATGCGTTTTATCAGTTGGAAATCCGGTTTGAAGTCCGCCGCGCGCAGTCGGATTCCGTAGTCGCCGCGGATTAAAATTAATATGCCAATCAGCGCCGCGATACCTTGCGTGGCAACTGTCGCGATTGCCGCGCCCGCTATGCCATATGCCGGAATCGGTCCCCAGCCCATGATTAATATCGGATCCAAAATCGTGTTTAAAATGACTGTTCCGAGCACAATATAAAATGGCATTTTCACTTCGCCGATTCCGCGCAACAGCGATTGGAAAATAATATATCCGAATATAAACGGCATTCCCAAAAATGTAATTCGCAAGTATGTCGTCGCGGCCGTTAATACTTGCGGTTCCGCGCCCATCAGCATCAAAATCCAGCGTCCCGCGAAAAATCCGACAATCGAAATTACGACCGAAATCACGGTCGTCACGAGCACGGTTTGTGACGAAATGTGATCGACTTTTTCATGCTGTCCGGCGCCTTTGTATTGCGCGACCAAAATCGTTCCCGCGATTCCGAGTCCGCCGCCCAACGATGTCAAAAGGAAAATAATCGGAAAGCTGAGCGAAATCGCCGCCACCGCGTCCCGTCCGAGTCTGCCCACCCAAAACATGTCTACCAGCTGATACGCGGTTTGCATGATATTCGCGAGCACTATCGGAACGGCCAGTCTCAAAAGAGACTGGATAATCGGCCCCTCCGTAAGTTTGTTTGCGTGTTGCACGTGCCGATGATTCTATCAGCATCGGCCATTCTCCGCCATTATTTTCTTCACATCTCCAGCCTTGGAGCCCTACGTTGGAAATCATCTTCTTCGATCAGCACCTCTTCCACACCTTGCTTGTAACATCGCAGGCAATAACCCATCTCATCCAGTTCCAACACGCCGATTATTCTCGGATAATGTTTATCCCGGTCTCTAATTGACACACGCGAGCCGACCACTTCACGCAGATCTTCGTATGTTGGGATGACGGATAATGAATTATTCATATAATGAATTATAGCACGTTTCAATTATTTCGCTTGTTATTTCATCAAGACTGTTCACGACTTTATCCGCATTCGCGAATTTCGTGGGTTTTGTCGCGGCGAATTTGTCAGGGCAAACGATACATGCCATTCCCGCCGCTTTCGCCGCTTTTAAACCTGCGATGGAATCTTCAATCACCACGCATTCCTCTGGCTTAACGTTCATTAATGCGGACGCCCGTAAAAATATATCCGGGTATGGTTTGCCTTTAGTCATTTCCGTATCGGAAATCATTATTTCGAATTTTGATTCGAGATTGAATTTATTCAGAACCGATTTAATCGATTCAATGCGCGACGAAGAAGCAACGCAGAGTCTGAATTTTCCGTAAAATTTATTTATTAAATTTCTCGCTCCCGTCTTGAGTTCGAGTTCATCGCGTATGAATTTGTCGTATATTTTTTTCTTTTCGGCGCGAATTTTTTCCGCATCCAATGGCAGTTTATTTTTTTGAATCCACATTTTCGGATTCATGGATTTATGAATCCACTCGTGCCAATCGTCGAGGCTTAGCGGGAATCCGTATTTGGAAAAAACCAGATTGTAAGCTTTGTACTGCAGTGGTTGAGAATCAACCAGCAGACCATCCAAATCGAAAATGATGATTTTAATCATATTTTTTCTTCGATCACTTTGGATTTTTTCCTAAAAACTTTGTAGGCACCGCTTCCGACAACTCGCATTTTTTCGCCTTCAAAAACAAGCGCGCAGCCGTTGTCGACCGCGAAGCCCGTTCCGCTGACTTTCGCCATCATTTTTTTAAAGCTCGTTCGTCGCGTCACGCCCAAAGTTCGGCCATTGTAATGCGGGCAGTGAATGCCTTTCAAAAAGCCGAGGCCGCGCACCTTTATATAGTCCCATTTTTTGGGATTGTAGAATGACATCGAGTCGCTGTGTCCGAATTCGTACCAGCAAATCGAACCCGCGCTGAGTCCGCACAAAACTTTGCCTTTTTCCCACGCGCTTTTGAGCATTTTATCAACTCCCAAACGTCGCCAAAGCCGCATCATTTTCAAAGTATTTCCGCCGCCCACGTAAATAATGTCCGCGCGCGCAATTTTCCTTTCGATTTCTTTCCGCGCCGGTTTTTCCCGAATCAAAAACAGCACGTCGGTTTTGCATCCGAGTTTGCTGAATTGTTTATTGATATTTTGCCAATATTTTTCGCTGTCGCTGCTCGCCGTGGGAATGAATAACAGGGAAGGGCGCGCCTTCTTCGCGAGTCTGACAATTTCCTTGTCTATCTTTAAAGTTTCTTTTGTCGATCCGCCGCCGATAGTGATTATTGGCATGAGGGAATTATTCAGGATTGTTTAATCGATTGCAAATTCCGGATTGAGCTATTAAAATCCAATGCTCGCCGAAAACGTTCGCATGATGGGAGAGGGCGGAGAGGCGTAGATCAGGATCCGTGCTGTTCGGTCTGCCAAGCCAGAAATTGCTCAATCGGCACTATTTTGTACATGTGTCCTTTTCCCTCATCCATAAATTGAACCAATACGATCAAAGGCCAATCCCCAGTTCGGTGGACTTCACCCGTTTGCCATGCGCCGCTACTGCGCTGAAGCCAAACAACCTCCTGATTATCAATCATGTCGCTAACTTTTGCAATCGTTCCGTCTTTATCGAGCCGGATGATTTTTTCAATGAATTCAGGCCCGATGCCGTCGAATGGTAGTGGACGAATTGGGTTTGAAACCTTACGGCTTACTGAAAATGTTACGTTTTCACCACTCTTCAATTCCTTGGCGGGCATTCTTGACCGGTGTAATACCGCCAAAATCTTCATTGTAAATATTCTACGTCCTTCGTCCACGCTCGCGTCAACGATTTCCACCATAGCTTCCGCCCCGTCTTTTCCACTGTATAATTTGAGTTCGCCTGGTTGCGGAGTTTTCGATGTTTGCATAAATGTGTTTTAGAAGAAGCGATTATATCACGATGGTGGTAAAGGTAAAGGGGTTGGACTAGCCTAGAGTTTTGTTGAAGATGCCTTAATTTAAAAGTAGCAAAACAAGTCCCGTCATTCTTTCTTTATCCTTTGGGTTACTTTCAGCCACAAAAAGAGTGAGGGCGGTTAAGGCTTCCGAAGTCATTCGCGCAGGATTCAAAATTCCCGTTTGCTTCAAGAACCATACAAAAGCGAAAGCGCCGGAACGTTTATTTCCATCCGTGTAAGGGTGATTTTTTACCATGAAATATAACAGGTGAGCCGCTTTTTCTTCTACACTCGGATAGACATCGTTACCTCCAAATGTTTGGAAAATATTACCGACAATTCCCGCGATGCTATCTTTGCCGCGTTCGTTGCCAAAGAGATGAGTGGCTTGATCTTTGACAATCAGGTCACGTTTTAATTTCTGCAACGCATAATGAAATCCGGCCCCGGCGAGATGACAGCGAGGAGATGGATTAGTGTGACCGTGGCTATGATGGGAAGGTATGGCATGGATATTTTTTGAAAATGCTTATTTATTTGGAAATTGCTTCCGGATTTCCAAGTCCCTTTTTATCTTCTTCGCTTAATTTTCTCTCAAGCTTTTTAATGTCTTCTTCGGGAGGGAGAGATTCGGGCATGATACCTCTTTCCAGCAAAGTTTTTCTTACGCTCTTATTATTTGTTACATGTTCTACTGAAATTTGCTCTTCGCTATGCAGTTTCCTGTGCTTACTGTTGAAGATTGTAATTTCCGTTGCGAAGTCTTTAGCCTTCAGAATGATTGTAGGGGCATAGTCGGCTAAGGCTCTGCCTTTTGGCACCAACCATTTTTTCTTCATTGCTTCAGTTGAATAGCCGAACAAGGCTTTGTCGCCTTTACTTCTAATTATTCCAAAATTTTTATCACCGCCCGTCTGTTCAAAAATGACCGAAGAAAGCTCTTTTTCCGTTTGCGATAGTTTTTTTCTAGCCGAAAGTCTTTCAGACTCCAAAAGTCGTTTTTCAATAATTTCCAGTTTTCTGGTCTGTACCGCAAAGTAAGTTTGCGCAAAGGCAATTTCTTCTTTTCGCGGATCGCCGTTTTGTGCGATCAGGTAGCACGCGTAACGGGTGAGCATGATGTCAGAAATTTCTTTCGTGGCTTGTTTCGGCATTTGGATCGTTTTTCCGACGTCGGCAAAATGATCGTAAACAGCATGATCAGACAATTCACATGCTACTTTTGCTTTTGCAACAACTTCAGCAAAGTTTTTCCATTGGTCATAGCCCAATAGGTGTTGTAAATCTCTTGCCAACCAAAACTCCACTCCCTCTTTTGATTTTTTGGAGAAAGATTCAAAATTGTTAGCCAGCGATAGAATTGTCTCCTTTTTCATAAATATCTTGAAATTGCCGCAATGCTATTCTTCGATTTAGTATACGTCAAACAAGTCGAGGTGACTATGTGCTCACCATGTGTTGTTATAAAATTAGTATAGGTTTCTACGGTTGTAAGCTTTTATTAAATCCAAACAATCTTCGTAAGCATCGGCATGGATTATTAATCAGTATTTTTGTAAGCAATAAAAAATGGCAACTTATCCATTTCATTGTAGTGGAACATTTTATAGTTGGCACGCCGTGCGGCAGGTGATAATTGATATTTTATGAGATTCCTTTTTGGCACAAAAGGGTAGAAGCGAATTTCCTGCTTTTGTCCCCCTGTCCCCACCCATTTGAAATTTGCGAAAAGGGGAGGAACCATGTATCCGGACTTCAAAACTTTTTCCATGATGTCCCAGCCTGCACCAAAGAAAACTTTTTTCGGTTTGGAACTTATCGTCTTAACTTGCGCACGAAAAGAACATCCCGTGCATTGCAAATCATAAAGAGGATAATTCGGCGGCAAAACCATCAAAGCTTTTTTGCAATTTGGACAAGGCACCTTTTCCACGATGTCCAGCTCGCCATCTGTGCCGGTTTGTTTGTTGTGATGCATAGATGAGAATTTAAGCCAAAATCGCGCCTTCGTTTTCAGCTTGTTGAATTAATTTTTTAAAATCCTCCGCTGGGATCAATGGGCAAGATTGTCCCCACCACCATTTGTCTTTAGCTTTGCCTATTTTTCCAACGATGTAATACCCGAACCTGTATTCGATGTTTCCTATTTTTAACTCAGTATGCGTAATTTCACCTTCAATTTTGATTAGTTTTAACCTTTCTATGCAAAAAACTTTATTACTTAGATTATGTTGCGGCATGAACGTCCAAGCCACTCTTTCAAGATAATATTTGCCTTTTCGTCCGACGTCCTTTAATTTTATTATTCTCTTTGTGGAAAAATCGGCATTTTTACGCTTTATAAATTCTTTATTTGTTTCCATAGATTTTGGCTTAATATTTTTTCATAACGTACGCGCGTTGGCAAAGTTGACTGGTTGTATAATGTGCCGAAGACTACAACCAGTCAACTTGGGTGAGCCGTAGCGAACCGCTAACGCGCTGTTGTCTAATTTTTATAAAATTTTCAATAATTCCTCGATTGAATTAACTAATTCAGTGCCGATTTTTTTAATTTTTTGCGTATCAGCTAGGAGCGATTTTCTTTCATTGATGGCTCTATTAATATAATTTATGATGGGTATTTGTGATATTACATTGTTACACTTAACAAGGTACAGCTGGTAATTTTCTAGCTTTAAACGAATTTCTTGGTAAAGGGTATGTGATAATAATTTATTTATTAGACTGGGTAAATTGTTGATCAAATATAGACCAACCACATTCACGGTTCCGTCTTTTAGGAGCATTTCAATTGTTTCTGAAATTTGTATATTACGTCTAAGTTCGTTTAACTGTGCAGTTAGAAGTTCTTTGATTTCTTTAACTTTATTTGCTGATAATTCTGTTGTGAGTTGCTCATCATAAAAATGTAATCGGTGAATATATGGTTTAAGTCTTGCGTTAGCTAAAATTATTTTTTTTGCGTTGCCTGTAAATCCTCCTTTAGTAAAAACAAAAAAATCAGCGACATTTTGTTCTTTTTTAGTTAGCACATCACTAAATGGCATTTCAAAACCATTTGTAATGTGATCGACCAAATCATTAATTCCCTTATTATTACCACCAGAAATATTGCCTACTTTTATTTGTGCTGCGTGATACTTTTTGTTTCCAAATCGATCAAATTCCGCGAAAGTGACATCTTTGCCAAATTCTTCTATACCGTGGTTATAGATAACCTCAATAAATCCCATATGTCTTAATAATGGAATTATGATTTCATTGGTATATTGATCCTCATTCATAATGTTTTGAAAATTTATTTTTTATCATCCTCTCCCTCATCCCCCTTTTTCTCCTTCTCATAAACCTTCACATCCGGGTCTTCCGTCGCGCCTGCTTCCGTGCCGGTAGCACCACCCGCTGCATCAGTCGCACCTTCCCCCCCGGGAGCTCCCGCATTTGCGGCTTCGCCGCTAGGCTGCTGATACATCGCAGTACCAATCTTCTGAATCTCAATCGCTAGTTCTTCGTGACACTTTTTAATCGCGTCCAAACTAGAATCGGGCGCCGCCAACAAGTCCTTCATCTCCTTCAACTTCGCTTCAACTCCTCCCTTAACTTCTGCGGAAACTTTGTCGCCGTGTTCGCGCAAGGTGCGTTCGGTTTGGGAAACGAGTCCTTCGGCGTTGATGCGGATTTCGGTGGATTCTTTCTTTTTCTTGTCTTCGTCGGCGAACATTTCGGCTTCTTTTTTCATTTTTTCGATTTCGTCCTTGGATAGACCGGAAGATCCGGTGATTGTGATGTGTTGTTCTTTGCCGGTTCCGTTGTCCTTCGCGCGAACATTTAAAATTCCGTTGGCGTCTATGTCGAGCGACACTTCGATTTGTGGAATTCCACGCGGGGCGGGGGCGATTCCGTCGAGGACGAAGTTTCCGAGCAACTTGTTGTCGGCGGCCATTGGTCTTTCGCCCTGATACAGCTTAACTTCAACGGAAGGCTGGCTGTCGGCGGCGGTTGAGAAAACCTGCGACTTGCTGGTCGGGATGGTTGTGTTCCTTTCGATGAGAGGTGTGAGAACACCTCCTAAAGTTTCTATGCCTAAGGTTAAGGGTGTAACGTCAAGCAGTAGGATGTCTTTGACGTCGCCCTGCAAAACTCCGGCCTGAATTGCGGCGCCAAGGGCCACAACTTCGTCGGGGTTGATTCCGCGGTGAGGTTCCTTTCCGAAAATTTCCTTCACTTTCGCTTGAACCGCCGGCATACGAGTCATACCTCCGACGAGGACGACTTCAGCGATGTCGCTCATGTAAATCTTTGCGTCGGTCATTGCCTTTTTGCAAGGTTCGACGGTTCCTTCAATCAAGTCGGAAACGAGATCCTCGAGCTTCGGTCGAGTGAGTTTGATCACAAAATGTTTCGGACCGTTGATGTCCGCGGTCAAGAAGGGAAGGTTGATTTCGGTTTCGTGCTGGTTGGAAAGTTCGATTTTCGCCTTTTCAGCGGCTTCCTTCAAACGTTGAATCGCCACTTTGTCTTCGTTCAAGTCGATGCCTTGTTCTTTTTTGAATTCCGCAACAAGCCAGTCGATGATTTTGTTATCAAAATCGTCTCCCCCCAATTGTGTGTTGCCGTTCGTTGAGAGTACTTCGAACACGCCTTCACCAAGTTCCAAAACGGAAACGTCGAAGGTACCTCCGCCAAGGTCGTAAACCACGATTTTTTTGTCGTTCGTGTGTTTGTCGATTCCGTAGGCGAGGGCAGCCGCTGTCGGTTCATTTATTATTCGTTTTACGGTTAAACCCGCGATTTCACCGGCGTCTTTTGTGGCTTGTCTCTGCGCGTCGTTAAAGTATGCCGGAACGGTAATAACCGCTTCCGTCACTGTTGTACCAAGGTACTTTTCCGCGTCCGCTTTCAACTTTTGCAAAACCATCGCGGAGATTTCGGATGGCCTTTTTTCTTTTCCTTCCAATACGATTTCCGCTTCGCCGTTTTTACCCTTCACGACTTTGTATGGCACACGTTTGATATCCGCTTTACATTCGCTGAATTGGCGGCCGATGAATCTTTTCGCGGAGTAAATCGTGTTGTCTTTGTTCATCACGGCCTGACGTTTCGCCGCGGCGCCAACAAGTCTTTCCTTACCTTTCACGGCTACAATCGAAGGAGTTGTTTGCGCCCCTTCCGTGTTCGGGATAACAACGGCTTGCCCGCCTTCCATTACGGCCACGCAGGAGTTGGTTGTTCCCAAGTCGATTCCTATTATTTTTGACATATATTTTTCAGGTTAGCTCACATCCGTGAGTATTAAAAATGTGTTAGCACTCTATACAAGTTAGTGCTAATCGTCAAGGGGATTTTTCAATCCTTATATCGATATTTCTTCCGGGAGGGTGAGCATGATTTCTTTCGCGCTGTCTTTGAGTGAGAGTAGTTTCCGCCAATGTTTTTTTTGAAGACTTGCTCTTGCTTTCTCATCAAGATCTTTAATTTCTTCGGTGTGATTGGTGATCATTCCTTGCATATAAGTATAAAATTCCCGCAAAACAAGAAGAAAGTCGATTAAAGCCCTGTTCCCTTTAATCGAGCGAAGTACTTTTAATTCCTGCTTATCCGAGTACATGTCAAGATGCAGTTGCTCGCTTCCCACTTCAAAAAGCATGTCCACGTACATGATAGATCCGCTCATGGAGCCGACAAGAGAGTTCGCCATTGATTTGACAGCGATTGTTTGTCGCGGCCTTTCTTTAATACCCAGAAAATCTTTACTGACCTGTGTGTCTTTGAGTTTGACAGCCCATTCGGGGAATTTTGGTATCACCTCGGCCGGATCATCGTCGGTTTCCACTTTTGTTGTAAAATTCTCGACTAAAACTCCGAATCGTATTCCACCAACCGCTTTGTTTATAAGATCGCGATTTGCGGCGCATAATCTCAAGATTTTCAAACCTTCATTGACGATTTCGGGATCTTCCATTCTTGAGATCACCACTTTAGCAACGTCGATGGGTCTTACAATAGTGTCCATAGAGGCGGATTCTATACCCGTCGGAGAGGTTTAGCAATAGTGTTTCAGCAGGGTGATATTTCCCGTCCGTTTTGTCGTTTTGTAATAATTCTCGTCGGCGGTGACAAAGGTTGCTCCTGCGGAGATCGCGAGCGCGTGGTAGGCCGCGTCGTAAAAGGAGACTTTTGGGTATTTATGCATCAAACCGAAGGCAAAAGAAATTTCAGCAACATTCAAAGTTTGTTCTTTAATGGTGGACATTTTCAGTTTTGATATGAAGTTTAGAGCAAGGGTGGGCGCTTTTCTTGCCACCGTATTCGCCACTTCGGCGTAACAATGCGCCGGTATGATGATTCTCACCTTTCTTTCTATAAGATCATTGAATATTTGTTCGGCCAGAGCCGTATCGTTTTCTTTGTTTAATAACCATTTGATAATCACCGACGCATCAATCACCAGAAGCTTATTCTCTTCCATAATTTTTCAATTTGAGAAATTCTTTCATCGTCATTTTTAATTTCGCCTTTCTTTGCATTTTTTTTATACCGTCAAATGCCATTTTATTCCTGAAATCTTCAAGTCCATTTTGGATCGCGTGATTTAAGAAATCGCTTCTGTCCCCGGCGGGAATAAATTCTTTCATGTCTTGAAGAATCTCCATGTCGACCATGAAATTGGTTTTTTTGCGTTTAGGTAGGGTAAGCATAGGGGGTGTGATTATTACACCCAAATCTTACACCCTTCATTCCCTCCGGTCAAGATTCTCCGTTTCCGACCTGCACCTTCGCGGGGCGGATTGTGCGTCCGTTAAAACTGTAGCCTTTTTCGAGAATTTGCATGATTTGACCGGTCGGGCCGGCGACTTGCAGAACCACTTCGTGTTTGTTCGGATCAACCTGCACGCCGGATACCGAAATGACTGCGAGGCCGAGTTTTTCAAGTTCGCTCAAGAGGTTTTTTTCGATGGCCTGGACTCCTTTCAGCCATTCGTTGTTTTGCAGTTCCGCGGGAACGGCTTCAAAGGCGCGGGCAAGGTTGTCGATCACGGGAAAAATCGCTTGGAGCAGGCGAATGTTCGCGAAAACTTGAATGTCCGCGCGTTCTTCGTCCACGC
>CAYIRB010000016.1:0-5939 GCA_964365765.1 uncultured Candidatus Peribacteria bacterium | reverse complement strand
TTTTGCAAATCCGCCATTGAACGCTTGGCGACCTCCGTCATCGCGGCGAGGTCGGCTTGGAGTTGTTCAATATTTATTTTGTCCGTCATAGTGAGTTTGAGTTAAGTAATTCGCGAATTTCTTTCAGAATAGCGGAGTTGTAGGCGTATGGCATTCTTTTCGGACCGAGAATTCCGATGTAGCCGCTGTAGCCTTCATATCGGTAGTCCGTGACTATGAGCGAACAAGAATCGATGGTGGGTAATATGTTTTCACTTCCTATAAAGATTTTTGTTTCGCCGTCGAGGCCGAGCGTAGCTAGGCCTTTCAAAAAACTTTGGTCGTCTTCAATCACTTCCATCACCTGACTGGCTCGTACCGGTTCGAACATGAACTCCGGCTGTCTCAGGATTTTTGAGAAGCCCATGAAAAAAGTTCTGTTGTTTTCCGGAATTGTCGCGAAGGCCATGTTCGGAGTCGCTTCCGATAACAATTTCACCGCGTCTTGCACCTTTTGTTTAACTATTCCCGCCAGATGATTTTTCCGCAAATTGGCGATGGTTTCCGCGGCCAGTTTTTCCGCGATGTCAAAGTCCGCCAGCTCGTCCACGTACACGCGATAACCCCTGTCGGTCGGGACGCGTCCGGCCGATGTATGTGGTTGGAAAATCAGTCCTTCTTCTTCCAGTTCCGCCATATCGTTTCTCACTGTGGCGGGGGATACGTTGAAGTGGTAACTCGTGATAATCGTTTTTGAGCCGACCGGTTGAGCAGTTTCAATAAAGTGCTCGACTATCGCGCTGAAAATTTGTTTTTTTCGGTCCATCGACATGCTTATACTTTAAATCACGCTTTTTCACAACAGAATGTTGACATATGGTAATTATATGATATAGTCTGCATATATGGGTGATTATAGAAAATTAATGCTGGGTATTCCGCTCATTCTGACCGCATCGGAGCCGGTATACGCGCAAACGCCAGAGTTTGAAGATTCCGCTCCCGTGGAAGAGGAAAGGGGAGATGTTGCCAAAGAAGTCGGCAGGGTGATCGCCGAAAGCGATGTTGAACTTGCTCAAACCGGTCTTAATTCCGCTTATGAAAAAATTGAAAAGGAATTGGCTCCGAAATTGAAAGCCGCGGCTGAAAAATCCGACGCGTCTTATGAAACGAGAAACGGCTACGCGATGGTGAAAAATTTGCTCTCGAAAGGTTTTCGCGCCGAGGACTATATTCCTTTGATGATTAAAGAAAGCGGTTTGGATCCAAATGCCAAATTGGGAAATGGCGAAGGTTATTTTCAAATTGAACCGATTGTGCGGGTTGAAGTGAGAAAATACTATGGATACGAAGCAAAAGATATTAACGATCCCGTTCAAAACTCCGTACTCGGCATATTGATGCTTCACAGAGCGAGAAATCATTACGCGGAAAATTCCGCGTTTAAAGATTTGAGCACGGAAGACAAAGATATTTTGGCTTACGCCATTTATAATAAAGGCTTCCAAACTTTGAAGAATCTTTTTGCAATTACGGGAGCAAAATCGTACGCGGAGTTGGAGAGGCAAATTTCCGATGCGCTTTCAGCTCAACTTGAGCCCGGTGCGGCAAAAATGCCCGCCGCGACAACTCTCGATGAAGTATATAATGTTTCTTATCTGGAATATCAGGGCGTTGCGCTTTATTTGAAGTATGTGAACGACGCGAGATTGGATGCCCCGTTTAAATTGAAGGGCAGGGATACGGGCTTAACACTTAGGCAGGCAGGAATTGTTCTCAGATATCCAAGATTAATTATGGGCATGGAAGTGGAAGCCCCGCAAAAAATGGAGGCGGGTTACTACACATATGTGGTGGCGGCAGGAGATACTTTGTATAAACTCTCGAGAGAGTATGGCGTAAGTATCGGGTTTATCAAAAAATTAAACAGACTTTCGTCCGACACTTTGTCGCCGGGGCAGAGTTTGACACTTCCTTCCATTGAAACTTATGTTTTGGCAAGCAAATATTTTTATGAGGATAAGAATATCCCCAGTATTACGGTTCCGCCGGGGAAAGGTTTTTACGGCACTCTTATTGCAGATGAAAAATACACCGCGTATTTAACGGAAGAAATAATACTCGATAAATCTGAAATTGAAGATGTAATAATCGATTTCAACAGAAGATTTAATCCGGAATTGAAAGAATTGAACGACGACGCGAGTAATATTCCTCTCGGCGCTCAAATTTGGATTCCGAATACGGCTTATTTTATTGATTATTTCAAAGGTGATATTGAAGTGCCGATTTTGCCATCCAAATTTGAACCTAAGCCTAAGCCTAAACCTGAACCTAAGCCCGAACTGCCGAAGCCCGACAATTTACCAGAGGTTCCGGCGCCGATCGGTGAAATACCATCGGCTTTGGATAAGGTTACTCATGGGCAATATGTGAAAAAAGTTAATGGCGTTTGGGTGAGAGATGTGGATGCGATGAGGAAGGGTTCGGAGAGATTTCCGAATAAAAAATGGAATGACCACCCGACTTGGGATGATGACTACAAGAAGAACGGTAAAAGCAAAATCGGCAATGAGTGGCGCGAGCTTGAGGATGTGAAATATATTATTTTACATGCTACTCAAAGTACCAATTCCGGTAATACCGTCGATTATCACAAGGCTCATTTTGTAGTTGAACGTGACGGAACAATCAGATATTTGGTTCCAATCGAGAAGGAGACCGCCGCGAAGTATAAATATGCGTCTCACGCGGGAATCAGCAGATGGGAAGGTACTGAGGATTTAAGTGAGCACTCGATCGGAATTGAAGTTGTGGCGGATAACAATAATGCTCAGGTTAGGGATTGGTCGGCTGAAGAATATGCGGCAATCAAGCGTCTGGTGGAATTTCTTGGAGGGTACTTTGGTCTGCAAAAAAAGGACGTGCTTATGCATAAGATTGTCGCGTATTCGCGTGCAAATGGACGCGGCAGAAAGTCCGATCCCAATGATAAGCCGTCCGCGTTGTTTGCAAAATTGGGTCTACCGGATAATTCCTTATTGTTGGATTTGGATGTCGCGAATGGAAAAGTTGCTTCCAACGTAAAGCGCATCGGCGATTATGAACATCATAAGGTGGAGAATCATCTGCATGGAGTTTGGGCCGGATTGAACGCGGGGGATTTGTTGAAAGGAAGGGCTGTCGCCGCTTCCATTCCAAAAGCGGACAAGGTCGCGCTTGCGAAATGGAAAAAAGAAATTGAATTAAATGCCGAAATTGTCAGACATGTCGTGAGACAAGGAGACACGCTTTATAATATTGCCAAGAGATATTCAACAACGGTTGAAATAATACAAATTTACGGCTCCCTGCAGGACTCGGACATTCGCCCAGGGCAAGTTATTGAAGTGCCGAAGTCCAAAGGATAATTATTTTTCTTTGGATTCAATATAGGCTGCAAGGTCGATTACACGGCAGGAATAGCCCCATTCGTTGTCGTACCAAGCAAAGACTTTTGCCATATTGCCGATGGTGATTGTTTCGGAAGAGTCGATGATGGATGATCGCGGGTCGCCTTTATAGTCGACTGACACGAGCGGCAAGTCGCTTACGCCGAGGATATCTTTAAGGGCTCCGGCTTCAGCTTCTTTAAAAGCTGCGTTGATTTCCGCGGGTGTTGCGGTTTTCGCGAGTTCGACGGTCAAATCCACAAGTGAAACGGTTGGAGTGGGGACGCGCACAGCCACTCCGTTGAGCTTGCCTTTCAGTTCCGGAATCACGAGTCCGATCGCCTTTGCGGCTCCTGTTGAACTTGGAATCATGCTTTGAGTCGCGGCACGCGCACGGCGGAAGTCTTTGTGGTCGTTGTCATGCAGGTTTTGGTCGTTGGTGTACGCGTGTATCGTGGTCATCAAGCCTTTTACAATCCCGAATGAATCGTTCAAAACTTTAGCCACGGGCGCGAGGCCGTTTGTCGTACAGCTTGCGTTTGAAATAATATGGTCGGTTTCGGGATTGTAGGTGTTTTCATTGATTCCCATGACGATTGTGCGGTCGATTTCGTCTTTCGCGGGAGCGGAAATTAGGACGCGCTTTGCGCCCGCCGTGATGTGTTTTGACGCGCCCTCACGCGTGGTGAAGACTCCGGTGCATTCTATAACCAGATCGATTCCGAGTTCTTTCCAAGGAAGTTCTTCCGGATTTCTGCTCGAAACAACCTTTATTTCTTTACCATTGATCGTGTATTTTCCCGGCTCGCCCTTAATATCCATATTCAAAGTTCCATAGTTTGTATCGTATTTTAAAAGGTGCGCCCCCATTCTGGGGTCGCCGAGGTCGTTAATCGCCACGATATCGATTTTCGGATTCATCAAATTGGCACGAAATACCATTCGGCCGATTCTTCCGAACCCGTTGATTGCAACTCGCATTTTGTGAGGGGCTAAGATTAAATCGCGCGTAGTATAAATGTTGCTTTGTGCCGCGACAAGAGTTAAAGTAGGTCACTAGTATTTAATCGTAATAATATGCCGAATACACCCGATGAGATTGATCTCGATGTGGAAGTGATTGATGATGAGCTTGAGGTGGTTGATTTAAGCGGTCTTGCTGATGCTTACACTGTCGTGATGGATGATGCCGCCCGTACTTTTACGGTTGAAGGCGTGGAAGGCGCGGCCGCCGATACGCAAATCGCGGTGAAAAGGGCTTCACGCGCGCCATCAAAAACCGCGGTGGTTTACCCGAGAGCCGAGCATCAAATGAAGCCGGAGGCTTTGCGTAATGTTTTGCGGCGGACTCCGCTCTTTGAACATCTCGGCATGCAAACGATGGAAGCGCTCTATAGAGGTGCGAGTTTGCTTGTCGTTCCGGAAAACGCGGATATTATTTCGAACGGTTCCGAAGCCGAGGGTCTTGTTATTCCGACTCAGCCTACTTTCGTCGAATTATTCAAAGGGCATCAGTCTTTGGGAGAACTCGAGCTGGGATTGCACAGTTTCCTCGGAGAATTTATGATGGCGCTTAACAGGAGACCGACCGCGCGGGTTGCGAACAGATCCTCCGAACGTGAATTTGTGCATATTCCGCATGCGCTTTTCGCCGGACTCGATCCGCGGGCGCGTGAGGAGATCGAACTGGAAATATTGAGGAAATCGGCTTTGGTCGCGAATTACGGCAGAAGGGATGTTGCTTTAGATAGAGGGGATTCCATGGCGGAGGAAGGCTATGTACTTTGCGAAGCGCGGGCATCGGTGCCCAAAATTTTATCCACTCTGCGTCCCTTCGCCGATACAGGTACTGATCATTTTAAATCGCATTATGTCTCCGAATACGGAATGGGCGACAAAATCGAACCCAAATCCACGCGGCATCTCGGTTTGATTCTGCAAGGGATGGTGGCTGTTAATTGGTTCAGAACGGATCCCATGGAATTCGCGAAATTGTCGGAAATAATGCCCGGAAACGTGATTTTTGAAGCCAACGCCGCCGGCAGGGAAGCTCCCGATGATTTGCAGCTGATTGCCGTGGAAGCTCCGACAAGAGTTCTTTGGATTTATTTGGCTCCGGACGACCCGAATTATGATCAATTACGATACTTGGCTCTACACGGTATGGCGGATAAGTTGGAACTTTCCAATGAAAGGGCGTCGGCGATATTGATGAGAGATGAGGAGTAGCATTTGACGTAGCCTGAAAAATATGCTATTATTATCAGATATCATATTTATTAACCTTTGATGTCATGCAAAAACACGTTCACACCGATCAGGCTCGTCGTAACAGGTTGGTCGTATTTTTAATCTTGGCGGTTCTGGCCTTGGCCACCGTTACGGTCATGTATATCCGCGCCGTTCAACAAATTGATGAACTCAAAGGCGGGGAGGGCAGATTTTTCAAGGGCAAGTCCGATGTTCAACTGCAAGTGGATCCTTCAAGTAACACGTCCGGCATCATAGGTCCTGAAATTTAATTCCAAA
>CAYIRB010000015.1:2875-17291 GCA_964365765.1 uncultured Candidatus Peribacteria bacterium | reverse complement strand
CGGAGACTTTATTCCGCTCGTCCACGTAAAAAGAGGGTCTAAAGAAACTTTGAACGCGCCCGCCTTTAGTAGATAATTCGCAACTTTTTTTGAATGATTATTCATTTTTCTTGGTGTTAGCGGCACCTGCGGTACCGTGATAATTAATTTTTTTACCTAAATTATTTCGATGATACTTTCCAAAATCCTCACATTTCAGCACCTCAGCTAAATCCATTACCGGCCCGTTTACGCAAGTCGGCACTCCGCTTCCGTCGACAACGCAATTTCCGCAAACTCCGAATCCGCACTTCATGTAACGCTCCATTGAAATTTGCGCGTCGATTTTTTTCTCCTTCGCCATCATTGCGGCTTTATACATCATAATTTCCGGACCGACCGTACAGACGCAGTCTGTTTTTCCTTCCTCTAAAATTTTCCACAGAATATCCGTGTTGTAACCTTTATGCCCGATGCTCCCATCGTCCGTCGCAATATGCAATTGCACATTTTTCAGTTTTTTTATTCGATCAATATATAAAAGTAAATTTTTACTTCGTGCTCCGACGATAAAATCGATCCTACTTTTTTCGGCAAGCTTCGCGAGAAAATATAAAGGTGCGGCACCGTATCCGCCACCCAGAAACGCGTAGCGCTTCCTATCCTCTATTTTAAACGCCCTTCCAAAGGGTCCCCGTATTCCCACCTTATCTCCAACCTTCAAAGTATGCATCTTTTTCGAAAATGGGCCGACGGCCGCAATCGCAATAGTTAATTCCTTCCCGTCGTCAAAGGCCACCGAAAAAGGTTTTTCATCGACTCGCGGAATCCAGATATTCACAAATTGTCCCGGGCGCGCCCCCACGGTCACATCCAACACAAAACTCTTTACGATTTCATTTTCGTTTACAATTTTCTTCACCCTCGCCATTCGCGGGATTGTATCAAGCATGCACTTTTCCGATTATATTTTTAATTTTTTTAACTCCGTTTTCATCGCACCATTCATTCATTTCATTCACAATTTTTCCAAAAACATCCTGACCTCGATACCAAACCGCCGAACCGACTCCAACCAAAGTCGCGCCAGCCATCATCATTTCAATCGCGTCGCGTCCGGTCAATACTCCTCCCATTCCAACAATCGGGCACTTCAAATTCTTGTAAATATCATGGACATATTTCACCGCCAGCGGCTTGATTGCCGGCCCGCTTAAACCTCCACTGCGATTCGCCAAAATCGGCTGCGCGCTGTCAATATCAATCGCCATTCCCGGCCCGACCGTATTGATTGCGGTCACTCCGTCCGCGCCCGCGTCCATCACGCTTCGCGCAATCGAAACAATATTCTCAACATTCGGCGAAAGCTTCACGATCACGGGCAGAATGCCCGCTATCTTCTTTACTCTTCTGGTCACCTCCGCCGACTTAACAACGGAGCAAGCCATCGGCTTCCCAAATTCATCTTCAACGTTCGGGCAGGAAATATTTATCTCGATTATATCCGGCTTCATTTTCACGACTTCTTTCGCAATCGCTTCATAGTCTTCCATTGCACCGCCGACAATATTTACAATAAGCGGCGCCTTCACAACCTTTCGGTATCTCGCAACTTCTTCCACCGCTTTCTCCGGACCCGCGTCGGGAATACCGACGGCATTCAGCATCCATTTTTCCGTCGAAATAATTGTCGGATTCGGATGACCCTTGTGCTCGTAAGGCCAAAGCGACTTTGTAGTCACTCCACCCGCGCCGTTTCTTACAACTTGCGCCATTGAGTCACCTGTCACACCCAAAACACCTGAGGCGAGAACTATTGGGTTCTTGAATTTTACGCCGCAGAATTCTACCGTGAGGTCAGCCATTTTTCTTGTTTAGCTAGGCCATTTAAGCATTTTCTCCCGATTTTGGGAAGTTTAATTGAAGATATCCCTTAAATGAGCTATAAAAGTAACATGAAAGTTTGTAGTAAATGCGGCAACAGTTTTGAAATAACGAGTTCAGACAGGGCTTTTTACGATAAAATAAAAGTTCCGGACCCGACTTACTGTCCGGAATGCCGAAATCAACGCCGAATGATCTTTCGCAATGAAAGAAATCTTTATCAAAGAAAATGTGACTTATGCAGTAAAATATTTCTTGCAATTTATGACGCGGGAAGTCCATTCCCCGTTTACTGTTACGACTGTTGGTGGAGCGATAAGTGGGATGCACAGAGTTACGGCCAAGAATATGATTCCTCCCGCACTTTTTTTGACCAACTTAAAGATTTATTCAATAAAGTCCCACACCTCGGAATTGTTACTTCATACTGTGAGAATTCCGATTATGCAAATTACACAAATTACTCAAAAAATTGTTACCTGGTTTTTGGCTGTCACGCTGCTGAAGACTGTTATTACGGTTGGAGAATGCATGACGGTCTCCAATGCGTCGACTGCACCCAGATCGATAAGAGCAAATATTGTTATGAATGCGTAGATTGTGATGAATGTTATTCGCTTTTATTTTCGCAAGACTGCAGTCATTGTAGTGACTCCACTTTTTTATACGACTGTAAATCTTGTCAGGACTGTTTATTTTCAGCCGGACTTCGCAACAAACAATACTTTATTTTTAATAAACAATATTCAAAAGAAGAGTACGAAAAAGAAAAGGCAAAACTGGATCTCGGATCACGCAAAAATCTTAGAGATGCTCGTAAAAAATTTGCGGAATTTCTTCGAAAATATCCGCGCAGAGCCACTTTTATTATAAATTCCGAAAACGTTAGCGGCGACCATATTATTAACAGCAAAAATGTGGAGTTGGGCTTCAATATCAAAAATGTCTATGAGGGTGCGTATCTTGAATCATGCGAAGATTTGAAGGATGGCATAGATTGCACGTTTGTAGGCTGGCCATCCGAACTTAACTACGAGGGAATCAGTGCCGGCTGTGTGAATTCCTACAATTGTAAATTTTGTGATTCTTCTTGGACGGTGAGCAATCTCGAATACTGTAATGCCTGTCATCACTCTAAAGATTTATTTGGATGTATCGGCCTTCGTCACAAAAATGAATATTCCATTCTCAACAAGCAATACACTCAGACCGAATATGAAGAATTAAAGAAGCAAATAGTTGCCGACATGACTTCAAGAAAAGAATACGGCGAGTTCTTCCCTGCCGAATTATCTCCATTTTCATATAATGAAAGTGTCGCGTGTGACTATTACCCGCTAAGAAAAGAAGATGCAATGGCAAAAGGATATGCTTGGAAAGATCCGAACCAAAAAGACTACAAAGACCAAAGTTGCGAGATTCAAGATCATATTGGAGATATACCCGATACTATTACTAAAGAAATATTGGCATGTGAAAATTGCGGTAGAAATTACAAAATTTTGTCGCAAGAACTTCAATTTTATAAAACGAACAAGCTCCCAATCCCAAGTTGTTGTTTTAACTGCAGGCATCAAGTTCGAATGAATCAAAGGAATCCGGGGAAACTTTGGCAACGTGAGTGTTCAAAATGCGAAACCTCAATAAATACGAGCTACTCACCGGACCGCCCGGAAAAAGTTTATTGTGAAAAATGCTATTTGGAAGCGGTTTATTGAAATAGTTATCATGGAAATCCTCCGCACTCTCACATTCCTCATCGGCGGCTTTGTGGCCGCTTTGTACGCTTCAAGCGTAGGTGGAATGGCTTTTATTGTTATGCCGCTTCTATTATTTTTCGGCCTGCCGATTAAAGAGGCAATCGGTACCGGAAGACTTGTCGCGCTGGCCATGAGCGGAGTTGCGCTTTTACAATATTCCAGACACGAAAAAATCCATCATAAAACGGCGATTCCATTAGCGATTTTATTCAGCGTAATATCCTACTTTGGAACATTCATACTGAAATATCTGACCGACACGGAAATGAAATATTTGGCCGTCGGCGTAATGCTCGCGGCGCTTTTTCTGAATGCCTTTTCAAAAAAAATACGATTCATCGGAAAGAAAAACATCGTCGTTGTCGCGATATTCACGATCCTGGTTGGAATATATATGGGAGCATTCGGAATGGGCGCCGGAACAATTCTGATTTTCGCCCCCATCATGCTCGGCTTCACGTTCCGCGAAGCAATCGGTATCAATCAAAGTATGATTTTTTTGAGCTGTCTTGTAACTTCATGGGTCTTTTTTAAGGAGGGATTGATCGATTGGACATTCGCCGCGCCACTGATTTTGGGAGTCAGCGCCGGCAGCTGGGTCGGAATCGGCTGGAGCATGGAAAAAGGCGATAAATACATAAAAGTCCTGATTTACATTGTATTGATAGCGAGCATTATTCAGCTTCTGGTATCTTAAAACACGCCATTTGCACATGCGCCATCGGTTCCTGCTCAATTAGCGTCGGAAAAGGTGCCACTACACAAGGATTATTACGCTGAATTGCCAAAAAATTTAGCGTATTTACTATTGAACCCAATCTACCGTCAAAATCTCTCAGTTCCGTGGAATCAAATGATGTCGATAGATTAAAAAAAATATCCCTCACGTTTTCAGCACTACCGGGTTTAATTTCATAAACATCGACGGGTCTCGACCCATCCACATTTATATTCAGACTATCCATAATGGTTTTGGCATATACTGCCTGCATATCATCAATACTAGAATCGCCGGTTTCCAGAGCTTGATTTGCTTGAAACGAGCGATCAATAAAAACTCCTGATGCCAACCCAATCATGAAACCGGAAGCAATGCCGACAAGCGCCCTACGGTAGCGAGCCGATATATCTTTTTCATGTTGGTCGGCAACGAGCTCAGAAATACTTTTGATTTCACTCATAGAATTAATTTTATGTATTAAGGAATCACTTTAGCTGAAAACACACTCCTTGCCAAGTTTTTCACCAACCGCTTCACGATTCTCGCAGACAATCTCTCCGCCGACTACCGTCATAACCGGCCAGCCTTTCAATTTGTAACCTTCATAAGGCGACCAACCGCATTTGGACAATACCATGTCGCGCGTAATCGTCTTTTCAATAGTCATATCCACCAGAACCAAATCCGCGTCATAGCCGACTTCGAGCCTGCCTTTAATTTTAATTCCGAAAATATCCGCGGGATGCCAGCAAAGCAATTCGATTAAACGTTCGAAAGAAAGCATTTTGTTATTCACCTCGTTGAGCATAAGCGGGAGTACGAATTCAACTCCGGGCACGCCCGCCGGAGCTTTCGAAATTTCTTGCGCCTTTTCCTCAAGCGAATGCGGGGCGTGATCGGTGGCGATAATGTTCACCGTCCCCGAACGCAGACCCTCCCAAAGCGCGCGCAGGTCGTTTCCTCCGCGCAAAGGAGGATTCATTTTGAGGTATCCGTCACGCACGTCGTCCATACTGAAGTAGAGGTGGTGCGGACAAACTTCACAAGTCAATTCCGCACTGTGATTTTCATGAATTTTTTTCAATTCTTGGGCACAACTCACGTGGGCGATATGAAGTTTGTTACCGATTTTTTTCCTTAGTTCAATCGCTTCCGTAACGGCGATTAACGCGCATTCGCAACCGCGTTCGCCCGCCTTTATGCTCGCTTCATTTTCCGCGTGGACGACCACGGGAAGATTTCGCGCCTTCGCGACGCGAAAAGATTTCTCCCAAATTTCCGGCTTGTCAGCCAATAGCGACCCGGTTGAACTTCCCATATAAATTTTATAGCCGGGAACATTGCGCGCATTCGCCATCTCATCAAAATTTTCTCCGTTCACGCCGAAGAAAAATCCGTAATTCACATAACTTCGTCCGCGAACCAAAGCGCGCTTCGCCTCCAAAGCCTCGATTGTCACCGTTGGCGGATTCGTGTTCGGCATATCCAAAACCGTCGTAACTCCGCCGCACGCCGCCGCGCGCGACCCGCTCTCCCAATCTTCTTTATATTCACCGCCGGGCTCGCGAAAATGCACATGGCAATCAATCACTCCGGGCATCAAAAACTTTCCACGACAGTCAACAACGCGATCTGCTTCAGTCTTATCAAAAACCGTCACAATTTTTCCATTCTCCACAAAAAGATCGGAAACGATTCCGCCCTCGGGCGTCACGAATGTAGCTGACTCGAAAATTATTTTCATACCTCGATTTTTGCTATGGAGTCCAAAGCCTTGCGTATCAATAGATGAACATGTTCCACGGGAACAAAATGAAGGGAGTCAATCACGATTGGATGCAAAACCGCGACGGTTTCCACCAAACCGACTTTTTCCGCGACAAAGGAGTCTAAAACCGATCGGTATTTTGCCAAATCCTCACGCAAAGTTCTTCCCATCTCCGGACGATTCGGCACTTCGAGTTTTTGAGACAGTTGTCCGGCCACTTCCGACGAGAAAGCACAAACAAATCTCGATACATTATCATTTAGCGCATTCCGCTTTGCATCATTGTACCAAGCGTTTTCCTCGGCAAACCCGCCACGCGATTGAGAATCGACATTCATAAATTCAATAACTTAGCGATGATCGCCATTCTAACGGCAACTCCGTTGCCCGCTTGTTCAAAATATTTCGCTCGAGAATCGGAATCCACAGCGGTTTCGATTTCATCAACGCGCGGCAAGGGATGCATCAAAATCATATTTTTTTTCGCCCTTTTCATCAAACTCTTCGTGACAATGTAAATTCCTTTATATTTACGGTATTCTTCATCGCTTCCAAAGCGCTCCTTTTGAATCCTGGTTTGACTGAGCACATCGAAACTCCCAACGGCCTTCGCCAAATCGCCGGTAACTTCCACCTTGAATTTTTTCAATTTCTTGACGATTTCCGCCGGCATTTCCAAGCCTTTCGGAGCGACAAAAACGAAATCAACGCCCTTGAATTTCGACAACATTTCGCACTCCGCGTGCAAAACGCGCGAGTTTTTCAAGTCGCCCACCATGCCCACAGTCAAGCCGTCTATTTTTCCAAAATGTTTCCACATCGTATACATATCGAGCAGTCCTTGCGTCGGGTGATCTCCCGGTCCGTCGCCCGCGTTGATAACCGGTACGCTCGAACCCTTCGCGAAGTCGGCGACACTCCCGCTTGAAGGATGTCTCACCGCGATTATATTCGCGTAAGTGGAAACCATTTTCGCGGTGTCAAAAAGCGTTTCGCCTTTTTTGACGGAAGAAGTCGCGTTCATGTCGGCATTTGAAATCACCGCGCCCCCCAATCGAATCATGGCCGTCTCAAATGAAAACCGCGTCCGCGTAGAGGGTTCGTAAAACAAAGTGGCCAAAATTTTTCCTTCCGCCAATTTCAACTTTTTCTTTTCTTTTACGACCGGCAAAAACTTATCCGCTTTTTCAAAAAACTTGAGGAGCTCTCGTTTTGTGAGGTCCCCCGAGCGTAGTAAATGGTTCATACTATTGCTTTAGCCTAGGTGAATTTATCGCATTCCGCCTATTTGCACAAGCGGAAGCGTCTCTGCGATTTTCCAAATCCACCAGTCTCGTCAACTCCGCCGCCCTTTGCCAAGTCGTCATAATCTCTCCCGTTAATTCCGACCTGAGAGCATATAGAGGGGCATCAGCAATCTCATCATCACCCGTCAAAAAGTCTTTAAGTTTATCCAACATCACACAGACTATACGGCAAAACCACCAACTGTCAATGCCCGTCCTTACCTACGAAATGATGCGCGATCAAACCGTTCATCACAATCAATAAAGTGTAAAAAGAAAGGAAAGATTGAAAAGACACGATTAACTTGGTCACCGGAGCGGTCGGAACTATATCACCGAAACCAAGTGTAAAAAAAGTTATGACGCTGAGATAAAACCCGTCCAAAACACCTATCGT
The DNA here is from genome assembly GCA_964365765.1 of uncultured Candidatus Peribacteria bacterium. Classification (GTDB taxonomy): domain Bacteria; phylum Patescibacteriota; class Gracilibacteria; order UBA1369; family 2-02-FULL-48-14; genus CALRGE01. Next base: position 9,496 of record CAYIRB010000015.1, on the reverse strand, counting down.
CTGTGAAAAAGCCGATGGAATATGAAGGGACAAAAACCTGTACCAAAGCGCGAATACCAAAATCACTTGCAAGAGATTTAACAAAAACATAATAACAATCCATTCCCCTCTTGATTTTTTATCCGGAAAATCGGTGAAAACACGTCCGCGGCTCAATATAAAATTTCGCGAATACACAATCAAATATTCAAACACCCTCTGCGAAAAAATCAGGCAAAGCGCGAGACCGGGCCAAAAAGAGAAGTTTTCGATTTGAAACAAAACCGACACGGAAAGCACGGTCAATAAAAGCAATAACATTTCTATTTTCGCGAAAACTTTTTTGTCATCCCTGAACAATAATCCCGAAACCGTAAAATGCCGGTTGCCGAATTCAACGGCACCCGCAAAAAATTTGGTTAGAAAAGTGGAATTGTCCATCACGTCGATTATAGCAAAAATATAGACTTTTGGTCGAGCCGTATATACACTACCCGAAGAATCCCTATGCAAAAACTCACACTAACTCTAAAGGACGGCACCAAAATTACTGGGAAAGCCTTCGGTGCTTTTGAAGAAACCGAGGGTGAAGTGGTGTTCACGACCGGAATGACGGGCTACACGGAAAGTTTGACTGATCCGTCTTTTAAAGACCAGATTCTCGTGCTCACCTACCCTCTCATAGGAAATTACGGCGTGCCGGCGGAAGCTCTGGACGAAAACAAAATCAGCAAACTTTTTGAAAGCGAAAAAATTCATATCAAAGGCCTGATTGTCAGCGATTACAGTGAAAATTATTATCATTGGAACGCCGCGAAGAGCCTTTCGGACTGGATGCGCGAGTACGGCGTGCCCGGGATTACGGGAGTGGATACGCGCGCCCTGACGCAGTTGTTGCGGGACAAAGGCTCACAGCTCGGTAGAATACACCCCGCGGATACCGAATCCACAAAGGAATTTTACGATCCAAACGCGGATAATTTGGTAGCGAAAGTAAGTATTAACGAAGCGAAAGAATACGGAGATGGCAAAAAACACGTCGCGATAATCGACACGGGAATGAAGTTGAATATCCTGCGCAGTTTCCTCAAACGCGGCATCAAGGTCACAAGATTCCCGTGGGACATGAGCCCTTTCGATCATGAAGAAAAAATAGGCGCTGGGCGCCTGTTCGACGGGATTTTCTTTGCGAACGGTCCGGGCGATCCGGAAGTCCTAACTGAAACTCACGCGATCATGCGCGAATGTTTTAGAAGAAAAATCCCGACATTCGGAATCTGCCTCGGTCACCAAATTATGGGCATCGCCGCGGGCGCCAAAACATATAAATTGAAGTACGGTCATCGCGGACAAAATCAGCCATGCATGGATACTAAGACCGGCCGATGCTACATCACTTCGCAAAATCACGGCTTTGCCGTCGACGAAAAAAAACTCCCGAATGATTGGGAAGTTTCGTTCGCGAATGCCAACGACGGGAGCGTCGAGGGGCTTCGTCACAAAAAGCTTCCCTTTTTCTCGGTACAATTTCACCCGGAGGCAAGCCCCGGTCCCACGGACACGGATTTTCTTTTCGACGAATTCGTGAAAATGCTTTAGAATAATTTCCGCAAATTAACATGCCCAAAATGAAAAAACTCTTTGTATTCCTATTCGCGGTCTTTCTTCTTATTCCGGTGAATATCGCCTTCGCGTCCACAACACCGACGCCTAGCGTGGACACTCCCGCCTCACCCGTTAACTCAAACAAAACGACCATTACCGGAAAAACAAGCGCGGGTGCAAAAATCATCACAACCGGCGGCGCCTACGACATCGCGCCAAGCTACGCAGACGCCACGGGTAAATTTTCCGTAACGGTTTCATTGGCGCAAGAAACGACCAGCACTTATTTCATACAAGCTCAGGTAACGGGAAGCGATCCGAGTGACGCGGTTGAAGTGACTATCGTGGAAAGCGATGCGGAAGCCACGGCATATGAAGCGGCAACGGGCAGCGACAGAACCGCGCCTCTGCCGCCCGATTTGGATGAAAGCACCGTCGCGACAAGCGGAAACACTTATTCCATCACGGGAAGCGGTGAAGCGAATACGATTGTTTTGGTAACCGGCACTAACACAGCCAACGGCACAATAGGTTCAAGCGGAAAATTCAGCGTGAAAGTCGCTCTCAAAGGAAGCGGGCAAACCGATACTTTCAATGTTTCGCTGAAAGACGCGGCCGGCAACGTTAGCGCCGCGACTCAAATTAAAATCACGAGCTCGGCTTCAAGCGCGGGAACTGTCGCCACCACACCGGCGATCGCACCCGTCGCCTACACCGTTATCGCTACGGAATTTGCGCTTTCTCCTTCAACTTTAAGCGCAAAAATCGGGCAAGAAGTAATTGTCACTTTCATTAATAACGGTCAATACAATCATAATTTTGTAATTGACGAACTTGATGTGGAGTCCGACACGGTCGCGTCCGGTGAAAGCACGGAAGTAACTTTCACTCCGAACGAAGCCGGAACATATACATATATTTGTTCGATTTCCGGACATAATGAAGCCGGAATGCACGGCACATTGACGGTCTCCGCCGAAGAAAGCGATAAAGCGGAACTGAGCGACATTTCCGGTCACTGGGCGAAGGACTACATTAACGAGCTCTACAATAAAGACATAGTGGGCGGCTACTCAGACGGCAGATTCGGCCCCGATGATCCGGTAACGCGCGCGCAAATTTTAAAAATGGCCTTGCTGGCCTTCAGCCACGACATAACAAGTTCAACTTCAACATTTGACGACGTCTCTTCCGGCGCGTGGTACAAAGATTATGTCACATACGCGAAAGATCAAGATATCGTAAGCGGCTACTCCGACGGTACTTTTAAACCCGACAGCTACGTGGACAGGGCCGGAGCGATCAAAATTATTCTACTCGCCGCGGGGGTTGATGTCGGAACGTCAACAACACCTAATTTTTCCGACGTGAGTTCATCGGACTGGTTCGCGGTCTACACGGCTTACGCCAAAGCCAACGCGATCATAGGCGGTTACAGCGACGGCACATACCGCGGCGGTCAGAGCATAACCAGAGCCGAAGTCGCGAAAATTCTCGCGGTTATGATAGAATAGCCGCATGTTCGTATGCTTAGACATAGAAACAACGGGTCTAAACCCAAAGGAAGATGAAATTATCGAAATCGGAATAGTTGTATTCGATGGAGAAAAAATCCTCAAAGAGTGGTCCACTTTCGTGAAGTGCCCGTTTAAGATCCCCGAATTCACAAAAAGACTCACGGGAATCACCGACGAAATGCTGAAAGACGCTCCGCTTATTTCCGAAGTGGAAGGGCAAATCCGCGAAATAGTGCAAGACTACCCGATAGTCGGCCATTTTATCTTTTTCGATATGAATTTCTTGACCGAAAAAGGCATGCGTCTACTAAATAAACAACTCGACACTTGCCAACTCGCGCAGGTTTTTTTAGAGAATGAAACGAGTTACAGTCTGGAAGTTTTGGTGAACGCGCTGGGAATCAAACACGAAAATGCCCACCGCGCCATGGACGACGTTAAAGCAAACGTGGAACTATTGTTCAGCCTGAAAAAACACCTAGCCGCTCTTTCCGGCGAAGAAAAAAAATCCATCACAGGCATACTGAAAAAAAGCTCATGGCCCTGGGCGGATTATGTCCTTGACTCTTTCTCGACCGAAGCTGTGAGAATCAAGCAATTCGCACCCAAGTCCGACCAAAAAACATTTGAGGCGCGCACTGACTTAAGCGAGCTGTGCAAAGATTTGCGGAACCCTTTTTTATTGCAAGAAAGCAAGCATAGCGCCCAAGACATCTTAAATTTTGCATCCTCCCTGAAAGGAAAAACACTTATCGCGGTCTCCGACACAAGCCGATTCCCTCCATGCGAAGATTGCGCGATTCTAAAAGATCCCTCACAGTACCTTGATGAGGAAAGATTCACAAACTTCATCGCGAAAGAAAGTTTGGACGGCACGGAAACAATGCTCGCGATTAAAGTTCAACTTTGGCTTTTAAAAACCAAAACCGGAGAAAAGAGCGAACTGAACCTGTTTAAAGACGAATACGGACTATGGAACGAAATCTGTTGTCAGGATGGTGACAACACATCTTATTACGCGAATGCCAGAGCACTCGCCAAGTCAAAAAAAATCACGGTCGTGAATCACATGAATTTTCTAAAAGACAGGGTTCGCGCCGCGCCCCTGCTCGATATACCCGATAATCTCATCATGAGCGAAGTCGAGGAAATCCCGGAATCTCTGGAATACGCGTGGAAAATAACATTCGGTGAAAAACGTTTCATGGAAGATATGTCACGTCTGACGCGTGAAAATCCCGCTTCGATTTTGGCAATCGAGCAACTCGCCGGTAAAATATCTATTCTTTTCGGCTTACTTGGAATCGCTACGCAAAAACTCGGTGACTCCGGTCAAGTCAGACATACTCTGGTTATAAACGATGAGGAAAGACGTTCGAACGATTGGTCAAAAGTCGCCGACTCTGCCGAATCAGTCGAAAACTCGATGACAAAAGTCCTTGCGCAACTCAAAGACGGCCCATGTAAAACCGGTACCGAAAAATACTTATCCTACCTATGCAAAAGTTTGCGCGAAAAAGCCACCGTCCTCTACTTGAGTTTTGACCGTTTTGACCAACCGCTTGTCTACACTTTTCCGAAAAACACGGGGAAGCTTTTTGAGAAACAGGTGTGGAATCACAAATCCAAACTCATGCTTTTCTGCCATCACGGCGACCTCGGCGACGATTTCTCCTTCTTAAAGAACGAATTGTCTCTGCCGACGGATCTTCAATTTAAAACAATTCGAAGTATTGACGCTCTGCCGATTTCATATCCCGAAACCCGAATTTCCCCACCGAGCAATCCGAACAATATCGGGGAATCTTGCCATGAACTTTCATCACAAATACAAAATTTCAGCGGAAACGTCTTTCTATTGGTGAATTCCAACGCATCGGCGCAACAGTTTTTTTACTCGCTCGGCGAGGTGGCAAAACGCTTCGATAAAAAACTTTTCGTTCAAAACATGAACGGCGGACTGGGTAAAATATTAAAAATGTCTGAAAAACACAGCGGCTCGAACATTTACGTTGGCAATTCCGAGATGCTCGAATTTCTCTTGAATGAAAATATCGCGATCGATTTATTGGCAATTCACAGACTTCCCTTTTCACACCCCGACGATCCGATCAAATCATCGCGCGCGCAAAAATATGAAAACACTTATAAACAATTTGTTCTCCCCATGGCCGCGCTTAAATTCCAAAGAATGCTCAACTGTTTTCTCGACGGCAAATGGAAAAACAAAAAAATTCTGGTTTTAGACCCCAGAATCCGGGAAAATGAAAAGCTGTTCCTCGGCTGACCCAAGTGGTAAACTTAGTTCCGCTTAATTTTCCAATGATGTCCGAATACCTTAGAAACTTGGAAGAAGACACAGACATTATGCGGTTGGCGGAAAACTGCTCGCAAGTCTTGACTGTGATCCGTTTTCTCGTTCAGCGTAAACTCACGACAGCCCTGGACTTGACCACCGACGTACCTCATGACACCGGTTACAGTCATGCTTGGTTCTTGGCTAACGATTGCGGTCCGGCCCTGCAAATATTGCTCGATTCCGGATGGGTTGAGGTCAAAAACGGACGCGTTGTGCTCGCGGATAAGGAGCTCAAACGCGCTCACGCACTCAGCATGGTGGAAAGAGTGGCCGCGTTGAGTGTTACAGATCCTATGGTTCGAACGGTTTACGACGGGCTTTTATTGGGAATTATGCAAAGCGGCGAGAGAGTGGATTGCTTGTTCACAACGTGGCTTAAAAAGCATGGGTACCTGGCGGCGGCCGAGCTTCTGGAAACCGAAGGGATAATTCGTCGAGAACAAGACCCATTATTGGGAGAGATTTTTGTGCTTGTGAAACTGAAAGCAGACATTGAATAAGTTTGCCGCCATAAGCGATGCTATATTTGACAAACTCGGAAACCATATTATAACCCCTTGCAATTCTGCGGCGGTTGTGGTATAGTTATTCGATTTAATACAAAAATAAAAATGAAATCGGGCGGAAAAACACAGCAAAAGCTATTGAGTATCTTTATGGCTCCTTTACTTTATTAATTTTTTTCTTTTTACCCTTTAACCAAAACAAAAATGAAAAAAATGCTACATTATTCAGGGATGCGATCGGTGCGCTTGGGCGCGCTGGCCGTCCTAGTCGCAACCTTCGTCGGGTTGCCGGCTTTAGGCCGCGCCGTAGGCACGACAATGTTCGACAAGATCGACGCTGTCAACTACCTCTCGAGCGTCCTCTTGGCAGACGAATATTACATGGATCCAAACATGTCGGGAGGATCCACTACATATACACAGCCCACTTACACCGACACTTCATACTCGGGCACTACCACTACTCAGCCCACTTATACCGATACTTCGTACTCGGGCACTACCACTACTCAGCCCACCTATACAAACGGTACTACCACTACTCAGCCTACCTATACAAACGGTACTACCACTACTCAGCCTACCTATACAAATGGTAGTACTACTCAGTACCCAACCGGTACTACATATACAGACCCTTACATGACGGGTACCA
>CAYIRB010000015.1:0-2775 GCA_964365765.1 uncultured Candidatus Peribacteria bacterium | reverse complement strand
ACTACTCAGTACCCAACCGGTACTACATATACAGACCCTTACATGACGGGTACCACTCAATACACATCAAGCGGAACCAACTATAACGGTACTCAGTACCAAACCGGTACGCAGTACCCAACAAGTACTTGTGCTCAAGGCACAGACTGTTCAAGCCAGTACCAACAGTACGGTCAAAACGGCCAAATGCAGAACGGTCAGTACCAACAGTATCAGCAGTATCAAACAACCGGCCAATTCATGCCCGGTCAAATGACAAATACGCAATACACCGACTTTTCACAAAGATCGGATAAGTACGGGGAATTCTCTCAGTACTTCACTGACTACGAAGGTCAATCAGACGATTACGGTTTCCAAAACTGTTCCGATGAAGGATGTTCCTTCAACTACGGTTTTGAAGGCGACCAATATCAGCAAGAAATGGGTTCTCAAGTGACTTCAGAAAAGTCACAACTTGAAAAAGACCTTCAAAGGAATTCGAACGTTGCCAAAAGTTGGTCTCGTTTCTCTTCAAGAACTTCACGTCTTGCTCAGAAATTTACTGACGTCGCAACAAAGATCAGTTCCAAGGGCGGCGACACTACGATTTTAGGCACTCTTATTCAGGGCCTCGCGAAAGTGGATGCCGATGTAACGGGAGTGATTAACGAAATCAATAATTACTACAGCTCCTTGTCTTCATCAATTGCGGCTCTTAGCGAAACTTCAACGCAAGCCGATGTTGAAAACATTCGAACAGGTATGCAATTATTGAATACCTACGAAATGTTGAGCGGAACAATGGAAACTCGCGTGAACGCTATCCAAATGTCCGAAGGTTTCGGCGACATGCTGCTTCAAATGGCGGCGACCGAAAGCCAATTCAACGGAAACGTTCCCGAGGAAGTTCAGACGAATATCGACGATATTACATCACAAATTTCAGAACTTGTGGGTTATGTCGATAAGGCAAATGACACCTATACGGACGTGGCACAGCAAATCGCCACTATTAGAGGTTACACCGATCCTGCTCAAATTCAGGATGCCATGCAAAATTCCTACACAATGGGAGATGACATGAGAGACTTCATGGATGACATGCAATTCGCCTTCCAAGACTTCTGGGATTCAAGACCTTTTGACGCACTGCACAGCTCGGATAAATTCGCGCAGTTCGAACAAATGAGAGGTTCCATGGGTGACGAACTCGGTGGAATGAAACAAGGTTTGGAAAATGCTAAAGAATTCCTTGCGACTCTAAAATCAATGAACATCACCAAACCTTCGGTGGTTAGCGCGATCGCAAGTTTGAACGACAGTGCCGCGAAAATGGGATCCGTATTGGAAAAGATGCAGTCTGCGGTGGGTTCCGCTGACGGCAATTTGTCCGGTGAACAAATGGACAAATTCTTCGAAATTCAGGATTCGATTATGCGTTCCGTCGATTCAAGTATGCAAATTGTTACGGAATACTTGAACGCCAACAAGAGCGCTTGGTCAACTGGAACCAACAATGAAATAATCAGCCAATTCCTTGAAGATGAAGCCGGACGTCAAGAGTTTGACGATGACTCTTACTCCACTTCATTTGACGATATGTACTCCGACGTTGAAACGGAAGGTTTTGATCTTGAAGCTTTGAAAGCGAAGATTAAAGCCGACGTTATCGCGGAAGTAACTCGAGAAATTTCCGCCACTCTAATGGCTGAAGTTGCCAAATTCATCGGCGACGATAAAGCCGGGGAAATTCTTACAAACTTCTTGAACAAGTCAACAATCTTCGGAGAAAAAGGTACGGCCGCATTGCAAGCGACAACGGACGTATTGAACTCCGTAGCGGCAATCCCCTCTGAAGAAGGTGCCGTTATCACGGAAGGTACGGAAGACGAAGTTGAAACCTTGATGGCTACGCTCGGCGAAGTTAAAGAGGCGGTCATCAGCGATGAATTAAGCGACGACCTTAAAGATACTCTCGCGGAAGTCGCGGATATCTTATCAACAGGTGGTGAAGTTGCTGAAATCAACGCCGTAAACGACGAACTTGAAGTATTGCTTGCCAAAAACGATTCAAGTTTGACGGAAACCGGTCTTCAATTTAACGACATTAAGATAGCGGACAGTGCCGACACTTGGTACTTTGACTCCGTAATGTCTCTAAGAGAAGAAGGTGTGGTTAAAGGAAAAGGAGAAGGTAACTACGACCCTGCCGGTCAAGTTACTTACGCCGAAGTTGCCAAAATGGCGATGGAAGCGTCAGGCCAAGGACAATCCGACGCGGCTCCTCATGACAGTTCAGCCAACGGTCAATGGTACGAAGGCTACGTTGCTTCCGTTGAGCAATACGCTCCGGAATTCGCGGCTATCGTTGAAAACGATCCGAACATCGACTGGAACGACCCTGCTCCTCGTCAATACGTCGCCGTATTGATAGGTGAATCATTCAACTTGGAAAAATCAAGTTATGAAGGTGACTTCAAGGATGTTTCAGCCAACGACCCGCACGCCGGATATATTCAGGCGGTCGCGGACTACGGTATCATGACAGGTGACAGCAACGGTGGAACTTACAGACCTACGGACGGTATCAACCGAGCCGAAGTCGCTAAGGTTATCTACACAGCTGACCAGTCAGTTGGTACAACTCAGGATATGGATTCAACTCTATCCGAAGCGGACGAATTCCTTGACAGTTTGGACATGGGCGAAAGCTCGGCTTCAAACGAAGAAGAAGGCACAACTATGGAAAAAATCGCAAATTTCTTCCACAGCCTTCGAGCCATGCTTCCTTTC
>CAYIRB010000014.1:0-18399 GCA_964365765.1 uncultured Candidatus Peribacteria bacterium | reverse complement strand
TATGTATTCGAATTAATCGAGCATTTGAGCGCAATCGACAAAAAAAACGAGTACGTGCTTTTTTTGAACAACGTGGAGTTCGACAAGTTCGAGCCGAAATCCAAAAGTATCTCAAAAGTGATGGTGAACGCGCACCACTATTCTTTCGCCGAGCAGTTTTCTTTTTTGCGGATTTTAAATAAGGCCAAATTGGACCTGATGCACTTCACGCATTTTAACGCGCCCGTCCTGTACCGAAAGCCGAGTATCGTGACCATTCACGACCTGACGCTTTCTTTTTTCCCGGGTAAAAAAATGAACTCCGCGATTCAACGGGCGGCTTATAACTTCGTGCTTAGAAATTCCGTGCGCCACGCAAAAAAAATAATCGCCGTTTCTGAAAATACCAAACAGGATTTGATAGATATTCTCAAAGTGTCTCCCTGCAAAATCGAGGTTGTATATGAAGGGGTGAGTGACAAATTCACTCCCAAAAAAGATATTGAAATGAATGACGGGGTTTTGAAAAAATACGGCATAACAAAAAACTTCCTCCTTTATACCGGTGTTTGGCGCGGGCATAAAAATTTGGTCAATCTTATTAAGGCCTTTGGTATTTTGACAGGGGGCGACAGTCCGATAGACGCGCAGTTGGTTATAACCGGAAACGAAGACCCCTATTACCCGGAAGTGAAACGAACCGTGAAAGAACTCGGTATAGAGCACGCCGTGATTTTCCCCGGACTTGTGGAAGAAAATGAACTGCTTGCGTTTTACCAGTCGGCAAAACTTTATGTGTTTCCTTCTTTATACGAAGGTTTCGGACTCCCTCCGCTTGAAGCGATGAGATGCGGAACACCCGTCGTGGCTTCAAAAACGGCCTGCATCCCTGAAGTTTGCGGGGAGGACAACGCCCTGTATTTCGACCCTTACGATCCGACCGAAATGGCCGATGTCATTCAACGCGTCTGGGTAGATGAAACTCTTCAGAAGCAACTGCACGAACACGGTCTGAAACACAGTTTGAAATTCTCATGGGACAAGATGGCCGAGAAAACTTTGGAAATTTACGAAAACTGCTTATGAACGACTTTATCGACTTTAAAAAGTTAATTCCGCAGGCTCTTTTAAAGTACAAATTAAATCGAGAAGCGAGGGCCGCCCAGATTTGCAGCGGCTACGGCAGGTTGGCAAAAGACTTGGGGATCGAGGACGCGAAGGCCAAATTTTTCAAAGGTCACACCTTGTATATTTCGGTGCCGTCTTCAATCGCGGCCCAAAGAGTTTTCAATCACCGTCACGACATTCTTACAAAGTTGAACGTGGAGCTCGGCAAGGAGGAGATTTTTGAGATTAGAACGGTGCTTGAGTGAGATTGACCCTTGTGAGAAGCGTATAATTGTCGTAATTTAGATACGTTTATGAAAAAATCTTTTTCTTCGGGCCTCGTTGCTGGAATTGTTCTTATGTTGGTTGCCGCGGGCGCGGTATTCTTCATTTTTTGGTATTTCTTGCTGGACGGATTACTACAACAATGTTTGTTCAATTGAACGACCAATGGCTGGTGTTTGGGAATTCTTGCTGTCCAGGAAATTTGCGGTTAAGATAATTTCCTTGACAAATTCCGAATCGACACTAGAATCAGAGGGCAAATTTTCTTAACCTATTAATTGTGCTCGTACTAAGACTCAGCAGAACAGGGAAGCGTAATCAGCCCGCTTACAGGATTGTTGTCACGGAACATTCCGCTCCGGTTAAAAGCAAGTTCGTGGAGGTGATCGGCTACTACAATCCGGCGGAGAGGAAAAAATTGAACTTTAAAATGGATCGTGTCGAGCACTGGGTGAAAATGGGCGCGAAACCGTCTCAGACTTTAGCGACGATTTTAAAAAATAATTCGGTTCCCGGAATGGAGAAATTCATTGTGCAAAGAAGACGTAAAAAGCAGAAAAAGGGTGTGGCGGAGGCGGCACCCGTTGCGGCAACGGTCGCAGCTCCCGCGGCTGAAACTCCCGCGGCTTAATTTCGGTAATCAAATTTTAACCTATCCTTTATGACTAAATCTGATTCACTTGAGAAAGGGCGCGATTTTATCGAGTACGTGGTTAAAGCCATTGTGGAACATCCGGACGATGTGGAAGTTACGCAGACGACCGACAATCTCGGGGTGCTGGTTACTCTGAAGGTACACAAGGACGACATGGGGAAAATAATCGGGAAAGACGGTCAAACCGCGAAATCTTTGAGAATCCTTTTGAGGATGATGGGTTCCAAGTCGAACGATCGCTATAATCTAAAAATTATTGAGCCGGTCGAAGAAGCGGTGTAGTATCTGTTTCGTATGATGGATTTGTTACCGATATTGGTCACCAAGGGTTCCGTTTTGGACGTCGCGCAAAATTACGACGCTCTTGAAATAATCAATCGCGCCATTGCCTACGCGATTATTGTCGCGGGTTTTCTTTCCGTGGTTTTTATTTTTTTTGGCGGTATTTCATTTATTCTTTCCGGTGGCGACGACACTAAAATCAAAGAGGCGGTGTCCACTATTCGTTACGCGATTATAGGGTTGATAGTGACTTTGCTCTCGGTTGTGATTGTTGGGTTTGTTGGGCGCGCCTTGGGCTTGAACATCATTCAATATATCAATTTGAATCAGATTTTCGATCTGATAACACAAATCACCGAGCAAAACTCGTCTTCTTCCGGCAAAACCACGAATTCATTGGACTAGATGAAGAAGTTCGTAATTATTGACGGCAACGCCATTGTTCACAGAAGCTATCACGCCGTTCCAAAGACGCTGACTTCACCGATGGGGGAGTTAACCAACGCGACTTACGGCTTCGTATCGATTCTGTTCGGAATATTGGAATATGAAAATCCGGACTACTTGGCGGTTGCTTTTGACATGAAAGGCCCGACTTTCCGGCACGCCGACTTCGCGGCATATAAAGGGACGCGTAAAAAAACCGACGACGCCCTGATTGCGCAGTTTCCGCGCGTGCGCGAAGTTTTGGAAAAAATCGGTGTTCCCATCTTTGGCAAAGAGGGGCTGGAGGCCGATGATTTTTTGGGAATAGTGTCGGAGGAGCTGGTGAAGGAGCAGGATGTGCGCCTGATAATAGTCACGGGCGATCAAGACGCACTGCAGTTGGTGGGTGACAAAGTGGAAGTGGTGGCTCCGATTTCCGGCTATACAAAGGTAAAGCGTTACGACCGCGCCTCGGTTATGGAAAAGTTGGGCGTTTGGCCGGAACAAATTCCGGACTATAAGGGTTTACGCGGTGATTCGAGCGACAATATCCCCGGCGTACACGGCATAGGTGAGAAAACAGCGGCGACTTTGCTGGCGAAATTCGGGAGCGTGGAGAATATTTATGAAAACATCGATGAGGTTGAGCCGGAACGAATCCGAGAGCTTTTGAAAAAAAATAAGGATATGGCTTTTTTGAGCAAAAAAATTGCGACCATATTAAGAAAGGATAGCGGTTTTGAGGTGAATTTGAAGGATTGCGAAGTTGCTTCGTTCAAAATGGAAAATGTAAAAAGTTTGTTTGTCGAACTGGCATTCCATTCTCTTATGCGCAGGGCGGAGTCGATGGATAAAAAATGGGCGGGCGGTAGAGTTTCGGAAACTCAGAGGAGTTTGTTTTAATTTCTATCGGCGGCATATCAGAATATGAAATATTAACAAGACAGTTCCCTCGAATTCTTGTATAAATTACAATTTTGACAAGAACACCCCTTTGGGTCGGACCACTAGAGTTTTTGAGTAGTAACTATATTCAAGTTTTGGCTTATCACAGGGGGAAATTCGCCCTCTGAATAAATTTTTAATTCATGTGAAAAATGCCGCTCAAAAAGCTTGTTCGCGGACGACATTTTTGTGTTGATTTTTTTGCATACTTTTTGGCTTTGGCAAGTGATATCAATTGTTCACCCGCGACCTGCAAGAGGGGGCTCAAACAAGCCTTCGCGGGTGAACATAAAATTTAGTCGAAGGGCTTCAATAAGCCATTTTCTCGCATTAATCAACTTGATAGGCGTTAAAGAATAGATTAAAGTCGAGAGTACCAATTTCCTATAATATGCCAAAACACAGAATAGTCACGGGTCTTGACGCGGGTAACTCGAAAATTCGGGTTGTGATAGCGGCGATAGATGAGAACAGCACCGTGCCGAATGTTATCGGCGTCGGGGTTTCTCCTTCCGGCGGTCTTAGAAAAGGCGCGGTTATTGATGTTGAAGAGACTGTGGCGAATATCGCTTCCGCTCTTGAAGACGCGGAGAGAATGGCGGGCGAGCCGGTACACAATGTATTTCTGGGAATCGGTGGGTCGCACATTTCTTCACAAGATTCAAAAGGCGTTATTGCTATTTCACACAGCGGAAATGAGATTATGGAGGACGACGTGGACAGGGTGCTTGAGGCCGCGCAAGCGGTAGCCATTCCAAGCAACAGAAGAATTTTAAGAATTATTCCAAAATCCTTCTCGGTTGATGAACAAACGGGAATCAAATATCCGGTGGGAATGACCGGAATTCGACTTGAAGTCGCGGCACACCTTGTGACGGGGCTTGTACCGGCGGTTAAAAACATTGAAAAATGCGTGCATCAGGCCGGAGTTGATATTAACGACATCATTCCAAACGGACTCGCGGCCGCCGAGGCGGTTTTAACCAAAAGGCAGAAGGAGCTCGGCGTGGTTGTGATAGATATAGGTTGCGGAGGAACTTCCTTGTCCGTGTTTGAAGACGGAACCGTTTTGCATACCACTTCGCTTCCGGTCGGTGGAGAAAATGTTACAAATGACATCGCCATCGGACTGCGGACTTCAATCGACACGGCGGAGAAAATTAAAATTGAATACGGCTCCTGTATTCCCGATGACATTCACGATAGAGAGACTATTGATCTTTCGCTTTTTTCAAAAATCGACACCCAGACGATTTCAAAAAAACAGCTGGCGGAAATTATTCAAGCAAGATACCACGAAATTTTGCTGATGGTAAAAGACGAACTCGCGAAAATTCAGCGCGACGGAATGTTGCCGGCGGGCGCGATTTTAACGGGCGCGGCTGTAAAAATTCCGGGTGTAATCGACTTGGCCAGGGAAACATTGAACTTGCCGATTCAAATCGGCTTTCCGACCAATTACGAAGGAGTTGTGGATAAAATCGAGGATCCGGCTTACTCCACCGCCATCGGTCTTGTAATTTGGGGTTCCAGATTCCAAGTCGAGGGTTACGGCATGAAGCTGAACCTTAAAAACGTTGATTTCCAAAAAATGGGCCAGGGTCTTAAAAACTGGTTCCGAGGATTGCTCCCTTAATCTATAAACCCCCTTACCATGACAGCAAGCGACAAAAACAATGACAGCTTGAAAAATCTTTTTTCTTCGACCGGTTCGAAGCGAAGAAATTTCGAGGTTACTCCCGATATGACTCCGGGCGCGCGAATTAAAGTTATCGGCGTCGGCGGCGGTGGCGGAAACGCTTTGAACCGGATGATTAAGTCCAACATCAAGGGCATCGAGTTCATTGCCGTGAATACCGACGCACAGGCTCTGTATCACAATGAGGCGGCCGCTAAAATCAACATAGGCAAAGCGACAACGAGAGGTCTGGGGGCGGGCAGTTATCCTGAAAAAGGGAAGCAGGCGGCGGAAGAGTCTTCCGAAGAAATCAAACAGGCGATTGACGGATCCGATATGCTTTTTATCACTTGCGGACTAGGTGGCGGAACGGGAACCGGCGCGGCTCCGGTAATCGCGGAGATCGCGCGTGATTTGGGGATTTTGACCGTCGCAGTGGTAACAAAACCTTTTGGATTCGAGGGTCATCGCCGAAAAACTCAAGCCGAAGAGGGACTTGAGAATTTGAAAAACAAAGTTGATACATTGATCGTTATTCCGAACGACAAAATTTTGTCGCTAATCGACAAGAAGACTCCTTTGAGTGAGGCTTTCACCGTTGTGGATGATGTTTTGAGACAAGGCGTGCAGGGTATTTCCGACCTGATCACCGTACATGGGATGATTAACGTGGACTTCGCGGACGTGCGGGCGATTATGGAAAACGCCGGTTCGGCTCTTATGGGAATCGGCTATGGCACGGGTGAGAATCGCGCGGTTGAAGCGGCCAAGGCGGCGATCGACAGTCCTCTTCTCGAACTTGATATCAACGGCGCAAAGGGAATTTTGTTCAACATTACCGGCGGAACAGACCTTTCAATGTTTGAAGTCGACGAAGCGGCTCGCATTATTACCGAGGCGGCCGACCCGGAGGCGAACATTATTTTCGGCGCGGTCGTGAATGACTCATACACGGGTGAAATCAAGATCACGGTTGTCGCGACGGGATTCGAGGATGCCAGAAGAAGCGTCAACATTACGCGGCCTTTGAGCGATGTCCGCCCGATGAACGGTTACGGACGAGTCCCCGAGCAGGATAAACGCGCTCAAGTCAGCACTCCTCAATTGCCTTCGGTTGACGAATCCACGAACGAATACGATATTCCGGCGTTTATAAGACAGAAGATGCAGAAGTAGCTATTCTTCGTCGCAACGCAAAAAGTAATCGCCATCAACGCCTGTCCAAGCAATGGGGTAGCCATCCTCGGTTGTCGTGCATTGCCAAGTCGCTGTGAAGTCGCAATTTTTAGGCAATGAGAGAGCGGCCACCTCCTGCTCCGTTTTGATCCGTTCCTGGGCGCCCATTTGCATTAGGTTCGCTTCACTTTCATACCCGGGGGATCCTTGATAGATTCTGTTGGGCTTATCCAGCAATACGCCAACCGTGTCGGCGTAACTTTCAATTTCGCGAATTAATAACCCCGCCGTCCTGTGGTCGATTAATCCACTCGCGTCCGCGTCATTTATATCCAGTACTATTTTTCTTTCTTGAGTTTTAACGTCCTTGAGTTGCAGGTCTACGGCCGTGATGTGAGTGTCGCGCATGGCCAATTCGCAGTCCCGTATGTAGGTGTCCCCATGTTTAGTCAGCGCATTGGCGTCTTCGGGACTAATATGCCCCAGCGCCACGGCTTCCGCCGAGGACATGTTTCCGTTGTCGCAAGCCGCCAAGGAAAGCGCTAATACAGCGGGGATATTTTTCATAATTATTATTGTTATTGGCTCGAAGGTTACCTCAAAATGACGGGTTCGTCAAGTTCTGCGCGCGCAAGCTGTTAATTCTAGTGTAGAATAAGCGGGTGGAAATTCGACAAATAAAGTCCGGCGACAAAGTATACGGGGAATTTATTTCCGCCTTCGGCGGTGTCGAGCAGAGTTTTGAGTGGGGCGAGTTGCAGTGCATAATTCCGGGGCGGGCCGCGTTTTTTGTTTTTGGGGCTTTTTCGGGTGGTGAATTAATGGGGTCGATTTTGTTGATTCGGCAGGAAATGTCATTCGGAAAAACGTGGCTGTGGTGTCCGCGAGGGCCGGTTATTCGGGACTGGGCGGCTTGGCCGCTTTTGAGAGCGGAATGCGAGAAACTCGCGAGGGCGGCGGGTGATTTGTATGTGAGAATCGAGCCGGGGACGGAAATCGGTGAAGATTTTTTGGTCTTCGAAAAAGAATCGCGGGAAAGTTATATGCCGGAAGAAACTTTAATGGTGACTTTGAGCGTTCCCGAAAATGAAATATTGAAACAGATGGCGCAGAAGGGCAGGTACAACATTAAGGTCGCGGGGAAGGCGGGTGTTGAAGTTCGCAATGATTGCGTTTTTTCGGACTTTTACGCAATGCTTCGCGAGACGGCGGGGCGTGACGGTTTTCATGTCCACGGCGCGGAATTTTACGAGAAAATGATGGATTTCGGAAGGTTCTACGGCGCTTTTTTAAACGGGCGTTTAATCGCCGGAATTATCGTGACTTATTTCGGTGAAACGGCGACTTATTATTTTGGGGCATCATCAGGTTCGCGCGAGGCCATGGCACCATACTTACTCCAATGGACGGCGATGCGCGAGGCAAAGGCGGCGGGCATGAAGTTCTACGACTTTTTGGGGGTCAGTCCCGACGGGAGCATTGGGCATAAGCTGTCGGGAGTCACACAGTTTAAAACTCGATTCGGCGGACATCGCGTAAAATACCATCGGGCAAGAATTATCATTTTCAGACAGGTTTGGACTTGGATCGTGAAACTTGTGAAAAAATTGATTTGAGTTTTAATATGCCGCCGGGGGCACTATTTGTTCTTCTTTTTCTCCTGTAAATCGCTTGCCTTATCCGCGAAAAGGATGGCGTTGAGATGGTCCGCTTCGTGCTGGATTATGCGGGCGTTGAATTCGGACAGCTCGAGTGTTTGAGAAACGCCTTTAAGATTCTTGAATCGGACAATCGCGTAATCCGCGCGCTTCATGTGCCCCCAAAGGCCGGGGAGGCTTAAACAGCCCTCTTCGCCGTCGAGCATGACATCGGAAAGTTCCAGAATTTCCGGATTGATCATCGGCACAATCACTTCGTTGTTCGCGCCGGGGTTGAATTTGCAAATCACCATTCGAATATTCATGCCGACTTGCGGGGCGGCGATTCCAACTCCGTTCTCGCGATCCATTGCCTTAATCATTGTGCGGGCGAGTTCGCGAATTTCAGCGGTAATGGCACCAACCGGTTTTGAAACCGTTCGGAGAATTTTATTGTCGATGCCTTTTACTACTGGGATTGTCATCAGGGGGATTTTATAACGAATCTCATAAATCGTAAACTTGTTTTCTGATGGCGATCTTTATTGTGTTTCATCTAAAAGAAACTGTTGTTTGTAATTTTTTTGTTTGATTTTCTTTTTTACTCTTTCGATATGTTCCTGTGGTGGCAAATTTTCAGGCATTATTCCGCCAATATCTTTTATTGCCTTCCTGACTTTACCTCCAACAATATAATGCGTGTGAGAAGCTCTCATTGCGTCGTTTTTCTCTCCTGAACTTAATTTGGATTTAAGCCGCTCGTCTGTTTGAGTGACACGAAAAAGATTTGCGGCCAACTCTGTTGATCCGGCTCTATCAAGTAATTTATCTTTACCTATTTTTTTCTTTCTTTGTATCTGTTGGCTATTCAAACCATAAAGTCCAATGTAGCCCGCATCATTAAATTTTCCGAAATTCATTACTCCAAATGCTTTTGCTGTTTTGAATAGTTTTTTATTTTCGTTAGTTAGCTCTTCTCTGATAAAAATCCTCTTTTGTTCATCATTCGACATTTCGTTCATCTCCTGTTTTCGTGTTTGTACGGCAAAATATGTTTGTGCCGATGCAATTGATTCCTTTGATGGATCGCCGTTCTGAGCGATGAGATAGCAAGCGTACCTGGAGAGTTTGTAATCTTGTACTGATTTCTCCCCACCCTTACCGAGACGTATCATTTTGTTAACATCAACAAAATGATCAGCAACATATTGTTTGCTGGTTGTACAGCTTGTCTTCGCCTTTTCAATAACATTAAAGAAATTTCTCCATTCGCTATACTCGAGAACAAGCATCAATTCCCTGGCTTCCCAGAATTCAATACCGTCTTTGTCGATTTTTTTGATTTGTTCAAAATTCATGATTCAATCATAAGCCGAAAAGATGAATTTGAAAAACCTGCGAAGTAAAATTTCCTACACATGGGATTAAAATCTGAAATGATAATCCGCTCGAAGGCATGAGGTGATCGGGCTACCTTCGTGAGTTAGGTCGCTTATGCTATATTGTGGTTTTTCTGCTTCCGGGTTTTGCATGTTTCATAAAACAGATTTATTTCTTCGATCTCAACTCGGCCTCTATGAATTCGTCAAGGTCTCCGTCGAGAACCGCGTCCACTTGGGACGTTTCGTAGTCCGTGCGATGATCTTTCACCATTTTGTAGGGGTGCAAAACATAAGAACGGATTTGATTGCCCCAAGAATGTTGGACGTGTTCGCCCTTAATTTCATGAATTGTTTCGAGCTGGTGCTTGATTTTCAACGCGACGAGTTTCGATTTGATCATTTGCAAACACACTTCCTTGTTTTGAAGCTGGCTCCTTTCCATCTGGCAGGCGGCAACGAGGCCGGTCGGAACATGCGTTACGCGAGCGGCGGAGTCGGTTTTGTTTACGTTTTGTCCGCCCTTTCCGCTCGAGCGGTAAAAATCCCACTCGAGGTCTTCATCCCGAATTTCAATGTCGGTATCGTCCGGAATATCGGGCACGACTTCGACCAGAGCAAAAGAGGTTTCGCGGCTTCCTTTTGAGTTAAAGGGGGAGTGTCTCACTAAACGGTGCACCCCGGCTTCACCCTTCAGATATCCGAAAGCGTAAGGGCCGATAACTTTAAAAGCCGCGCTTTTTATGCCGGCTTCTTCGGCGGGGGACATGTCGAGTTGTTCCGTTTTCCATCCGCGCTTTTCGCAGTAACGGAGGTACATTCTCATCAGCATTTCGGCAAAATCCTGCGCGTCAACGCCGCCCGTTCCCGCGTGAAAGGAAATTATCGCGTCCTTCGGGTCGTACCGTCCGCTAAGATACAGCTCTATGTTCAGTTTGTTGTGGCGTTTTTCAAGCTCGGCAACGTCTTCCTTCATTTCTTTGAGGCTTTTTTGGTCGGCGGAGTCGATCATCGCGGTAAGTTCTTCTATATCTTTGATGTCGAAGGCCAGTTTTTCCCAGGCGCTTATGAGCTCGCGCAACATGCCCGCTTCACGTGAGACGCTTTGCGCCCGCGATTGGTCGCCCCAAAAGTCGGGCAGGCTCATTTCCGCCTCCAGTTGTTTCAACTTTTCCTTCTTCGACGGAATATCCAAATGTTCGATTGATTTTTGCGACTCGTCCTTCAGCAAAGCCAGTCGTTCTTTTATTTCTTGCATGGGCAGAGAATACCTGAAGTGGGAGATTATTCAACCGCGAGATGTTCACTTGTTCATGGATAGACCGAGGGGATGGCTAGTTCGAAATATACTTGATGGGTGAATGGGTCTGAAACAATGACCTCAATTCTCATTACATGATCTTGTGGGTTGATGTTGTTTGTCACACTGACAGAATACATCTTTTGCATGGATTCAACTACTTTTGATTCAACTCCTCCTGTCGGAGAAAGCTGTTCAATGCGATGCAAGGCGTCCATATTCTCATACAAGATTCCAATGGCCGCATCTATTCCCTGCGATGTAAGCACATGGGCCAATCTATCCTTTCCTTCGTCGGATAATGATGGATAGCCGTCGCTTATCATGATGGCAAGTGTATGCAGTTTTTCCTTTTGGATCAGTTGTGTGGCTTTGTCCGCCCCTCCATTCAATACAGTCATGGCCTTCATCACATCATCCTTGTTCAAATTCGATCCCGGGGTCATCAGACTATCCGCTACTCTGTCCGCTTCCTCCTCCACGGCTCTGCGCTCGGCCTCTATGTGCCGTCGATCCATTGTGTCGCTGTATATTCCTTCTCTTTCCCCTGATTCTTTGGTGGCTTTCTGTGGCTCTTTCGGTTCCTCGAAGTTTCCCATGAAGAATTGTTGGTTATTTTATTTGTATATATTTGTCACATTCTATCTTGGCAGTGCTATTAACATGTAGGTGGGTCCGTTAGTTTGCAAGCGGGTACATAGATACCCTCTTTTGCCGCCGGCCCCTTGATTGTTGCAGCGTTATTTGATGATTTTAAGTTAAAATTACCTTGCAATACTTCTGATGCTTTGTTTTGACCAGAAACATAATAACCGGCACCGATGGCGGCGCCAATTACAATTATTACGACGATAATGATTAGGGTTTTGGTTTTCATTTTTATTTTGGTTAATAAATGAAATTCTGAATATAATAACATACCCCCGCCCCGCCGTCAAGTGTTGTTTTCTTGCATGCACAGACTTTTGACTTGTTTCCATGGCCTATCCAAGCCATTTACTGTTTTGGCGGACAATTTTGTGGTGGATTTTGTCAAATTGCGGATTCTCGATAGGCGAGTAAAATGCGCAAGATGTCCATCGCAAATAAAATCCTCGGGAATACGATTATTCAGGTCATAGGGCGTGCGATTATGGCGGTTACGAGTGTCGTGATTTTGAAGGCGATTTCGAACTTTTTGAGCGTTGAAGGTTACGGAACTTACACGGCGGTTTACGAGTATTTGGCTTTCTTCGGAATAGCGGCGGATTTGGGCTTATTTACGATTGGAGTGAGAGAAATGGGTAAGGGGGTGCGTCCGCGCGAGTTTATCGCGAGCAATATTATCGGCATGAGATTGATGACGGCGGTGTCGGCCTTGACGGTTTCGGTGATTTTGGCTTTTTTGATTCCGCAGTATTCGGGCACGAACATTCCGGTCGGGGTGGCGATAGGTTCTTTGGCGGTATTTTTGTCGATAATGCACGGTACGGTTTCCAGCGTTTTGCAGGTTGAACACAAAATGCAGTGGGCGACTTTCGGCCTTGTGGGCGGGAAAATTATCGCCATGTTTTGGATGCTCGCGGTGGTCTATTACTATTATGTCGGCGACCCGAGCCCGGAAGCCTTTTACCAGTTGATTTGGGCAGGTGTCTGGGGAAACTTGTTCGCGCTGATTTTCACCTTGTACTTCGCGTTGAAAATCGTGCGCTTCAGGCCGTCTTTTAACAGAGAATATTGGAGGGAAATTGTTGTTACGGCCTTGCCTTACGGCGCGGCCTTGGTGCTTAACACAATTTACTTCCGAATCGACTCGATCATGTTGCTGTTCATGAAGGGGCCGCATGAGGTGGGTCTTTACGGAATGCCGATGAGAATGTTGGAAATTTTGTCGGTGATTCCCGTTTACTTCATGAACAGCGTGTTGCCGGTTTTGAGTCGCGCGATAAGGGAAAAAAGCGCGGAAGTGCAAAGAATGATGCAGTTGTCATTCGACTTTTTATTTATGGCGGCGGCGCCGATTGTGGTCGGGCTTTTCGCCTTGTCCTATCAGGTTATATTTTTGATTTCATCGCCGGAATTTTTGAGCCGGCTCTCGGACGGATATTACGGTTCGGATGTCGCAATGCGGATTTTGGTTTTCGCGATGTTTTTCTCGTTCTTAAACAGTCTTTTCACTTACACCTTGGTGGCGGTGAATAAACAAGCTCTTCTGCTTTGGATAAACGGTGGCGCTGCGATTTTGAATATCGGCTTGAATTTTATTTTGATTCCTTATTGGGGATTCCGCGGGGCGGCAATCAATACGGTGCTCACGGAGATATTGATTTTGCTCGTTTCATGGTTTGTTTCGCGCAGATTTCTGGTTTTCAAAATTCGTTTTGGAACTTTTTCCAAAAGTTTGTTCTCCGCCTTGGTGATGGGCGCTGTTGTTTGGGGTTTAAAGGAACCGACTTACCATCTGTGGGGACTGCAAAATCTTAATGTGCTTTTGTTGGCGGTGATCGGCGTCGCGGTTTACGGCTGTCTGGTTTTGGTTCTCGGCGCGATCCCGGAGGAGTTTAGGAAGCGATTGCGGATATAAAGGGATTCGGATAAAATCTCGATAAATGAAAATAGATAAATTAAGTAATTGGATCAAGGGCACCACAGGTGTGAGCAGGCAGCCGCAAAAACCCTTTGTCAAACCGCCGGTTCAACAACCCCGGCCTCCGCAACACCAGGTCGCTCGCAAAGAGCCGCCTGTCCACAGGGGGGTGATGCGCGTCATTCCGATTGGCGGACTTGAAGAAGTCGGGAAAAATTCCATGGTGATCGAGTACGAAGACGATATCATTTGCGTCGATATGGGATTTCAATTTCCGGAAAACGATATGCTCGGCGTGGACTATATAATCCCTGACATAAAGTATTTAAAGGATAGAAAGGGGAGGCTGAGGGCGATTGTTGTGACGCACGGGCATTTGGACCATATCGGTGCGATTCCTTATGTTTACGCCGATCTCGGTTATCCGCCCATTTATTGTTCAAAACTCACGTCGGGTTTGATTATGCGGCAGATGGAGGAGCACAAACTGCACAAGCAGGTGAAGTTTGTGTTAATAGACGCGAAACAGCCATATCGCATCGGCAAGTTTGAGCTGGATTTTTTCAGGGTTAACCATTCGATTCCGGACGCCTACGGGCTCGCCATTCGCTCGCCGGAAGGCTGCATTGTTCACACGGGTGACTTTAAATTCGACTTCACTCCGGCGGACGGGGTGCTCGCGGATATTCCGAAAATCGCCACGCTGGGCAGACGCGGGGTGAACGCGCTATTTTCCGACAGCACAAATTCGACCAAGCCCGGGCACACCATAAGTGAAAAAATAGTCGGTCAAAATCTTGAGAGTTCCATTGTCGACGCAAAAGGCAGGATTATTATCGCGTCTTTTTCCTCGCTTGTCGGGCGAATCCAGCAGATTATCGACTACGCGGAAAAGCACGGCCGAAAGATTTTCCTCTCCGGCAGAAGTATGGATGAAACAATGAAGGTCGCACATAAAATGGGCTACCTTCGCATCCCCGACGGGATAGTTCAGCCCATTAAAGAGGTTAATAAATTTCCGGACGATAAAATATTGATTCTAACGACCGGCAGTCAAGGGGAGCCCATGTCCGCGCTGTCACGCATGGCGACCGACGAACACGCGCACGTGAAAATTTCAAAAGGAGACACCGTTGTTGTTTCTTCTTCGCCGATTATCGGGAACGAAAAAGCTGTTGCTTTTCTGGTCGACCAGTTGGCCCGGCATGGGGCTGAAATCGTGCACAATAAAATTATGGACGTGCACACATCGGGGCACGGACAGCAAGAAGATCTTAAAATGATGATGACCTTGATTAAGCCGGACCACTTGGTCCCGGTACACGGCAATTTTTATATGCGGAGTGCGCATGCCCAGCTCGGCCTGCAAATCGGCCTCAAAGAGTCGGACGTGCATGTGATTGACGACGGTGACGTACTTGAATTCCGGAAGGGGAAGCTCGGCTTTAAGAAGGAAAATATAAAGGTGAACTATATTGTTGTGGACGGCATGGGGCTCGGTGAGCTTGGGTCACAGGTCAGCCAGGAGCGCGATTCGATGTCAAAAAATGGGGTTGTTCTGGTAACACTGCGGATGCGCGGCGTAAGGTGGATGGGCGATCCGATTGTTACCGTACACGGATTTGTTTACCAAAAAGAGGCCGCGATGATTGTGGGGGAAATTGAGAAAGAGGTTAAAAACGCATACTATAAACTGCAAAAGCGCGATAAAGGCGCGAAACTGCCCGACTACGAAAACTATATCCGCAATCAGATCGCCAATTATATTTTACGCAGGCTGGACCGAAGGCCATTGGTTTCGACGGTGGTTGTTGATGTGTAAAAGTTGTTGAAAAGGTTGTGCACATTTTTTTTATATTTTTGTGCAAAGAATTATTAATCGCTTAAAGTTTGCGGTTGCGCTTTGTGGAGAAGTGTTAAAAGACTAGAGTTTGTACACATTGTCTTTGTGTTTTTAACAAGTTTTGCACAATTACTGCAAACAACGGGTTAAAGTTATGCACAGTGGAAACCCGTGTATCTGTAGAAATTTGTTATTTTTCCAACAAATGTGTTAAAAAACAGTAGTTTTAAAAACAAAAAAGCCTGTGTTGGCAAGGGTGTACTATTATTTCTATTTATATATTTAATAAAAATCTATTAGAATCCCAAATGATGAAAATTAAATGTTCACAACTCGCGCTTGCTCAAGCAATAGGCATGGTAAATAGAGCGGTAAGCCCAAACAACACACTACCGGTTCTGAATAATATTTTAGTGAGAGCAGGAAAGGGGAAACTTTATTTAAGCGCTACCAATTTGGAAATTGCGATCAACGCCGTTTTTGAAGCGAACGTGGAAAAAGAAGGAAGTTTGACCGTCCCCGCAAAAATTTTTACGGCGTACGTTCCTTTGCTTGACGGTGACGAAGTGAGTTTAACCGAAGAAGAAGGAAATACCTTGGAAATAAAAAGTAAAGGCGCAATGACTAAAATTAAAGGTATTTCAAGCGAAGACTTTCCGATGTTGCCAAAACTAGATGGCGCTCAAAAATTTAACCTTCCGGCAAAAGACGTAAGGGTCGCAATCGAACAGGTTGCGTTCACGGCATCCACAAATATTTCAAGGCCGGTTTTAACAGGTACACTTTGGGTTTTAGATGGAAATAACGTGAAAATTGTAGCAACCGACAGTTATAGATTGGCGGAGAAAACAATGGACTTGGCCGGACATTTTGATAAAAAGACTTCATTTATCGTTCCGGCGAGAACCGCTCAGGAGCTTGCGAAAATCTTGGTCGGAACGAATTCCATCGAGCTTGAATTACACGTGGCAAGTAACCAAATATTGTTTAAAGTCGATGGGGTGGAATTAACGTCGAGGTTAATCGACGGAGCTTTTCCCGACTATGAAAAGATTATTCCAAAGTCATCAAAAACAAGCGCAAAAATAAATGTCGCGGAATTTTTATCCGCACTCAAGAGGGTTTCGGTTATTGTTAAAGAGAACAACAACAGTATTAAAATATCGCTCGATTCCGGTAAAATCACCATGTCCACCGATAAAACACAGGTTGGGGAGGGTTTTTGCGAATTCTCCGTTGAAATGGAGGGCGAAAAAGCGGATGCGGCATTGAACGTTCAATACTTGATAGACGCACTTTCTCACCTTGAAGATGAGAATGTTATTTTCAGCTTGAATGATTCTCTTTCTCCTGTTATACTGCGTCCCGCAAAGCCTGGTGGGTATGTTCATATAATAATGCCGCTCAAGGTTTAATAGATTTTTTGATTTTTGCGTGAAGGACTGTAAGCATCTTATCGCGCTCTTCCACCACGGACAGAATTTGGGGGTGATAGAGCAATTTAACAACAACGGATATTCCTCGATTTCGGGGGGTGGGAATTTTTCGTCAAAAGCCTTTTTAATTTCTGATTTACTCCGCGACAGCAAGGAAACCCGGAAGGTTTTATGGGTTTCATCCAATCATTCCCAAAAAGAACGCGTCGCCGCGGCAAACACGCTTTGGGGGAATATGATAGTTTGTGATTTTGAGTTCGAAGAAAATCCATCGCGCGACAAGAGAATTGAAAGGAAAAACAAAGTCAGAACCATGGAGTTTTTGGCCGTGATTTCCGACGCGGACAGGCCTGTTTTATTTACGATAGTTTATAAAGATTTATTTAAAACCTATCCTGTTATAAACGAAGACGCGATAATCACCGTGAAAACCGGCGACAAAATGGATCCGATGCCATTTTTTGAGAATTTGATAAACTCCGGTTACGAGGTTTCGGAGGACGCCTTTGTCGAGAAGGGGCAGTATCGCAGACATGGCGACCTTATGACGATTTGGCCGGTGAACTCGGAAAATCCCATCAGAATCGAGATGTCGTTCGAAGAAGTCGAAAAAATATATATTTACGACCAAGCGAGAAAGGAAAACGCACAAGAGTTGAGTCAAGTCCGAATTTTCCCAATCAATACCGGCGACGCGAGCGCGAGCCTGTTTTCACATTTCGGGAAAAACTCCTTGGTTATCGATGATGAAATCGAATATCCCGATGAAGATGCCGCAACCTTTGCCAAGGCTATGGCCGAAAGGAATCCGGAGTCGAAATATCTGGAGTTCCGGTCTTTTATGGAGGAGACGCCCTATCACCACCACCTGCACTACCTGTCAGTTTTAAGATACCACAACCCTCTGGATTTCACCGCGGACATGCGTGAAAAAATGAGCAACGGATGGACGGTGTTTTTGTTTACGAAACATCCGGAAGAATATCGCGGACTGTTGGTCGACAAAAATATCAATTTTGTTGAATGGCAAAAGGGCAAGTCGGTGTCCGGCGAGGCGGTTGTGCTCTTCCACATCGAGACAGATGATGTTTTTCCCGAAGCCTTTCAAAACCCGGGGATAAAACTGCAGATTCTTTCAGACAGGGATGTTTCCGGACTTAGTGAAACCGAGAAAAAAGCGCCGCAGAGACAGCAGGCCTATCTTGATTTTTTAACAGGACTGAAGTTGAACGATTTTGTCGTGCATTCGAGCCACGGAATCGGACAGTTTTTGGGGCTTGATAAAAAAACGGTGGATGAAATCACCCGCGAGTATTTAAAAATCGCTTACGCCGAAAACGATCGACTTTACGTTCCCATCGATCAGGCGGATAAGGTTTCGAAGTTCATCGGATCGGGGGACAGGCCGCCAAAGCTTACGCGTCTCGGAAGCGCGGAATGGGACACCATCACCAGCCGCGTTCGCAAAGAGACTGAGAAAATCGCGAAAGAGCTTCTTGAGCTTTACGCACAAAGAATGCAGGCGAGAGGTTTCGCGTTCAGCCCCGATACGGCGGAAATGCTTAAATTCGAGAAAAATTTTCCGTATGAAGAAACGCCCGGCCAACTGCGTGCCATTTTGGACGTGAAGCGCGACATGGAAAATAAAAAACCAATGGACATGTTGGTTTGCGGGGACGTCGGATTTGGAAAAACGGAAGTGGCG